>JAZRVZ010000195.1:0-24215 GCA_045599425.1 Bacteroidaceae bacterium
AGCAGATGAAGGAGGATGTCTATTCCCTTTGGGACAAGATGGACAATCTTATGATTCAGATGCCAACAGGTACGGGCAAGACCATTGTGTTCACTTCTGTGGTTCGTGACATTCGTCGTTGGTGTTCGCTCCATAGCCCTGAGTCAAAAATTCTCATTGTGGCTCATCGCAAGGAACTCATTACTCAGGCAAGCAGCAAACTAAAGGACGTGCCTCATGGCATCATCATGAGTGGTACGAAGCAGCAGATGCAGCACATGGTACAGGTGGCCAGCATACAGACGTTCATGTCCTGTCACAACTACGAAACCATGCGTCGCTACCGTTTCGACTTTATCATCATCGATGAAGCGCATCATAGCATAGCATCAGGTTATCAGAAGTTGTGGGAAATGTACCCTCACAGCAAGAAGCTTGGAGTGACAGCAACTCCTTGGCGCATGAACCATTGTGGATTCCGTAGTTTGTTTTCAGAGATTATCCTCTCCAAACCTATCGAGTGGTTTGTCAATGAGCACTACCTGAGCAACTACGACTACATCAGTATTCGCCGCAACTCCGAAACCCAGAAGGCTGTCAATTCAATCGACCGTTATGGTGTAGATGGTGACTATTTGGAATCAGAACTGAGCAATGTCTTCGATTGCGACCACATACGTGCAGAGCTCTACAAAAGTTACAAGAAGTTTGCTGACGGCAAGAAGGGCATCATCTATGCCATCGACCGAAGACATGCTGCCAACATCCTCGACCTCTATGCTTCACATGGTGTCAGCATCCGTATGATTGACGGTACGACACCAGCAGATGAGCGTCAATCCATCATCGATGACTTCAAGGATGGTGTAGTTCGTGTGATTGTCAATGTCAACATCTTCTCAGAAGGTTTTGATTGTCCAGACATAGAGTTCATCCAGTTGGCTCGTCCCACTCGTTCCCTCACCATGTACCTGCAACAGGTAGGTCGTGGATTGCGAATCTCAGACAACAAGGAGAAGAGCCTTATCCTCGATAACGTTGGTCTTTACAACCGTTTCGGTACTCCTATGGCCAACCGTCATTGGCGGCATCATTTCAACGGTAGTGAGACACGAGGAGAAGACGGATGGAACGATGGCGGTTTACTGACCAAGGACATTGAGGTATATGATCGTGAACCTGACTACTCTGAAGGTGACGAAGAGATGGAAGTCGTGGAGCATACAGATGGTAATAAGCAGGTTCGTTCATCAGAATCAGAAGATACCGAGCAGGGCATTGGCGAGTACAATGTCTTTCGCGACCGCAAGACAGGACTCTATGGCGTATGCGACCGCAGGAACCGTACCATCGTACCGCCTTTGTACGAAGAGATGCATCCATACTACAAAGGTTACATTCCCTTCAAGCTCAATGGCAAATGGGGCATCATGCTGAAGAATGGAACCGTAAAGGTTAAGCCCAAGTACTTCTACATCGGCCCTTTCATCGAAGGCATCGCAGAAATCAAAAATACAGAATATTCACCCAGCTACCATATCAATGGAAAGCTCGAAAAGATAGATTAAAGAATGGCTACAGTTGAAAAAGACATAAAGGAGGAATCTGAAAAGATTAAGGCTGTAAAAAAGATCGTTAAGAAAAGAGTGAGCGAACTTGAAGAAAAAGATCTTGTTCAAACACCTCTTTCTGACGGCCTATCTTGGAAGGAACTTGAGTTCTCACATCCTGAGAGGACTGTGAGAATTGGCACTTTGTTTAGTGGTATTGGAGCCGTTGAACATGCTTTCCAACGACTTAATCTAAAACACAAAATTGCATTTGCTGGAGACATTGAACCGAGATGCAAGACGAGTTATTTCGCGAACTATGAGATAAACGAAAAAGATTGGTTTACAGATGTTCGTGAATTTGATGCAAAAAAATATAAAGGCAAGGTTGACTTCATTATTGGTGGGGCACCTTGTCAGGCATTCTCAATGGTAGGTCATCGCCTAGGTTTCGAGGATGCCAGAGGTACTCTCTTTTACGAGTTCGCTCGTGTTGTAAAGGAAACTGAGCCAAAAGTATTCTTATTTGAAAATGTTAGAGGTTTGCTGAATCATGACAATCATCGCACATGGCACGTAATGCATGATATTTTTGAGGAACTGGGTTATGATGTAAAGTTCCGTGTTCTTAACAGTTGTGATTATGGTATACCTCAGCATCGAGAGCGTGTATTCTGTCTTGGATTCAAGAAAAAGACTGACTTCAAATATCCAGCCCCTATCAAACTTGAATACCGCATGTACGACTTCCTGGAAGATTATATTGACACAAAGTACTTCTTAAAAGAAAAGGGTATCAAGTTTGTGACAAGCCATAAGAATAGAGAAAAGAGCTATACTCAAATAAATGGCGATGTAGCACTTTGCCAGAAGAGAAATCAGGAATTCAATTGGCATGGTGATTTTGTTTATCACCCTGACTCTGAATTAACTCCATCAGACGAAAAATTTGATGAGTTTGTTTTTGATGTTAAGGATGTCGAAGAGAAGTATTATCTTTCTGAGAAAGTAGCAAAATATGTTTTGGCTGGTGGCACAAAGAACTTTAAGACCTCTACAGAAACAGATCTTGACATTGCACGTCCATTACTCCAATCTATGCATAAAATGCACAGAGCTGGGGTTGACAATTATGTTACCCACAAAGGTCGTATAAGAAAGTTAACACCTCGTGAATGTCTCAGATTAATGGGCTTCAAAGACACATTTAAGATTGCTGTTTGCGATACCGCAATGTATCAGCAAGCAGGAAACAGTATTGTTGTAGATGTGCTTATTGCTTTGCTGAAACAAATGGATATTACTCAATACGGTGTGAACGATGGCGAATAGAAATTTCAAATATCTTGATGACTGGGCATCTATACGCTTGGTTGATAGTTTTGTAAAAGAGAACAAGGCAGGTACAGGTAATGGTGAAGCCAGCTTGTACTTAGGTAGCAAATACGATCCTGATATTTTTGACTTCTTTGGAGAGGAAGCTTTCGATGCTCATTGTACTTTATTGCGTGATGACATCTTAGATTATCTTGAAGAAGTCAAGTGGGAATACACATCACACAGGTTCACATACCGAAATAAGGTTGACCTTGAATCGTGGAAGAAGAAAGTTGATGAGGTCGTGTCACTTCCTGAAGAATTGAATTTCAACCTGACTCGAAAGCGTATGCAAGACAAGAATGGACGCGTATATGCACAGGAGCTTTCTTATAAACGAGGAGGTGCAGGATTAACGATAGAATCTAATCCAAAGGCTTACGTTTATGACCTGATTAGAAGAATCGCAATTCCAGAAGTTTCATTCATGATGCTTACAAAAACAGGTGACTGGGGTGAATACATGGCAAGATTATACTATGATCCTAATACAGAGTACTAATTTGTAGAACATTACAACTTTAGAAACTATGAGTTTAATTGAAACATATAACAATACAGACAATACCCATAGACAAGAAATGTTCTATGAGTACTTGCAAAAATCGGGGTTGAAAGAATCGTCATGCAAGCAATATGCCTATACACATCCGAAGAACGAAATCATATTAAATGCTGTATACGAGGTTTCAAAGAAATTAAATTTGTTTGAGGTTGTTGACTTGCTTCAAGTACAGTCTGTTTATGGAAAGGTGAACGATACAGAAGAGAATCGGAATATAAACCATGCCCTTTCCGTGACAATCTCCAACTATAAAAAGTTCCTCGATTATCTTGAGACTGACGTAGTAGAAAATGATACGTTAACCACAGCTTCTAATGATGACAATGATGCTAACTCTGCCCCCAAGTTACTTGTTTCAAACAGCAGCTACTCAACTTTTGCAAGAAAGGTAATGCGCCATCTTTATGAGAATGTTGATGGACTAAAAGCCTTAGAGCCTTATGCCGAGTATTCGGACGGTCAATGGATGAATGACAACGCCAAGATGGTCAAACTTACAAGTGAAGAGATCGGCGTTAGCATGAGCGCAGTATTTATCCAATGTACTCCAAAGGAACTACCGAATCGCGCTCATCAAGTATACGATGAACCTTATGATTTTAAAGGTGAGAACGTTTATCTGCGTTCTGCTTGGAGATTATCAGAAACATCAAGGCCAGCTGTGTTGCCATTAGGTAAACTTATCAATGTTGCTTATCAAAAAAGGTTTACTATTCGGCAAAATGGCAATACCCTCGAGTTTTGGGAAGGAAAACCTGACGAGATTATAGGACATGTAGATGACCACTATAATAATAAACCTAGCATATGGGTGTATTCTCCAGGAGAAGGTGCTAGAAAATGGCAGGAGTGTCAGGATGAGAAACTAATGCTATTAGGCTGGGATGACATGGGTGACTTTTTTGAATATGACACCCGCCAGGATGTTGTAGACCGCCTTCGTGAAGTATATGGAAATACAGAGAATGCTTACACCAACGATAGTCTTGCCATTTGGCAGTTCTGCCGAGAGATGCGCCCCGGAGATATTATCTATGTGAAGAGAGGTCTAACACTTATTGTAGGTCGTGGCATTGTCAAGGGAGGATACATCTACAATGGAGAACGCTACGAATACAAGAACAGTCGTGAGGTGGAATGGACGCATGTAGGTGAATGGGAATATCCGAAGAAGTTGCCAATGAAGACACTCACTCGCATCAACGACTATACGGAAATGGTAGAGCGTTTGGAAGGTTTGTTCAATCCTGTTGATACAGTTGAACAGATCCCATTCAGCATGTCATCCTTTATCTCTACCATTCAGCGTACAGGCCTCCTTTATGAAGACAAACTGATTCAGCGTTATGCATGTTCGTTGATGACGAAGCCTTTTGTGATACTGAGTGGTTTGGCTGGTTCTGGTAAGACTCAGCTGGCATTGGCGTTTGCTCGTGCTATGAGTGAGAATGTTGAGCAGCAGTTGTGTGTGGTGCCTGTGGGTGCAGACTGGACAAACCGCGAACCGCTGTTGGGTTATCCTAATGCTTTGAAGCAAGGGGAATACATGCAGCCGGAGAGTGGTGCTTTGCAGATTATGATGCGTGCGCAGAGAAACCCACAGAAGCCTTACTTCCTTGTGTTGGACGAGATGAACCTGAGCTATGTGGAGCGTTACTTTGCCGACTTCCTCTCAGCTCTGGAGAGTAACCAGAAGATACCTCTTTGGGAGAAGCCAGAAGAGTGTGACTCGGAGGTGGATGCAAGTATAGCTTTGCCCAAGAACCTCTTCATTATAGGCACGATTAATGTGGACGAGACAACCTACATGTTCTCGCCCAAGGTACTTGATCGTGCAAATGTGATTGAGTTCAAGATCTCGGAGACTGAGATGGAGCAATTCCTGGGTCAGGACATGAACATCGATGTTCATGCTGCCGATGGTGCTTGTGCCAGCATGGGACAGGACTTTGTGACGAAGGCTACAAGTAAGGAGACAGACAATAGCGAGTTAGCACAAAAGACGTTGCTGGAGTTCTTCAAGGTTCTGAAGAAGGTGAATGCTGAGTTCGGATATCGCTCGGCAACTGAGATTTACCGCTTCATAGCCAATGCCAAGGCGTGTGCAGAAAGTATGACGGAGGATGAGATACTGGATGCTGCCATCGTCCAGAAGCTGCTGCCAAAACTGCATGGAAGCCGCAAAAAGTTGGAACCTGCGCTCAAGGCTCTGTGGGGATTGTGCATGATGGATGACCACAAGACGGAAGCCATAACCCGAGAGAATGCCGAACAGTATGCCAGGTTCAAGGAGGCTGCCGACAAGATTCAGCGAATGATGCAGACTGCCCTTGACAATGGATTCACCAGTTTCGCAGAAGCGTAAATAAATGCAAGTAGAAAGACTCGAAATACCCATAACTGGCAACTTCGGAGAAATGAAGTTGTGCGTGTATCCATCCTCAGGCAATGCCATGTTGTTTGAGGAGGAGGATGCTGTGGATTATGGTGAATCGAAATGGCAGTTGCAGGAAGGTTGTACGTATGAGTACGAGCTGGTGTCGGTAGATGGCAGGACGTATCAGTTCATGAAGGAGGACGAGATTGTGAAGTTTTCGCACTCGCCTCGTCATCCCAATGCTGGTACACTGAAGACAGGCATCTATGTGGGTTCGCTTTCGCTTGCCATCAGAGACGTTGAACTCGATTGCGAGGTGGCAAAGGTAGGCATAGAGATACAATCGGTGAAGGCCGAATATCGTACCGACTACCGCAAGATGCTTGAAGACATTACGGCTTATTATACTGACCTTGTACTGATGCAAGGAAGCCCTGTGACGCAGAAGTTGGAGATAGACAACGACACACCACAGCAGACGCTATACCAAAGATACGCCTTCGTGAGGAGTATCGTGGAGAGTAGTACATTTCAGGAAGCGATACAGAAGATTGTGTCGAACCCCGTGAGGAAATGGGAAGAGACGATAGTTGACCGCAACGTGAGCAACGTAAAACGACTATCGCGCAGGAATATGCAGCAGATAGCCACATCGCGCGACCGCATTCCTGTGGAACATGGAGAGCGAATGGGATTGCCACAAGGGTTGAACTCTGTGCCAAGAACTCTGACAGTTGCCTATAAGCGTGATACCTTGGACAACCAGGAGAACCAGTTTGTGAAGTTCGTACTGAGGTCATTCTGTTCGTTCTGCTCAGAACTGAGAGGCAAGAAAAATGCCAACGACCGTCTGAAGGCTGAGATAGACAAGACGATGGACGTACTGAATGGACACTTGAACACGCTCTTCTTCAAGCAAGTGTCGATGCCATCGCAACTGAACCTCAACAGTCCTGTACTTCAAAGAAAGGAAGGCTATAGAGAAATTCTGCAAGCTTGGCTGATGTTTGACCTTGCCGCTAAACTCTCGTGGAAAGGTGGCGACAATGTCTATGAGGCTGGCAAGAGGAATGTGGCGATACTGTATGAATACTGGGTGTTCTTCAAACTGCTGGAGGTCATCAGCCGTGTGTTTGAGATTGATCCTGTTAGCATCAACAAACTCGTGAAGACGGATGCTGACCAGATAAATCTGGAGATTCAACAGGGCAAGATGACGATGATAGAGGGTGTGTATGACGCAGGAAACCGTAAGTTCAACGTGCGCTTCTTCTATAACCGTACCTTTGCCCACACACGTGAGGGTGACGAACTCTACAAGGCTGGTTCGTGGACAATGAACATGCGTCCCGATTATACGCTTTCGGTATGGCCAGGAGAGATTAGCATGAATCAGGCAGAGAGAGAAGACCTCATTGTACACATCCACTTCGATGCCAAATATCGTGTGAACAAGATTGACCTTGGCGTAGACGATGCGATGAACGACAAACAAATGTCGGATGCTTTGCTCAACGAGAAGAAAGAACAAGAAGAGGGTATCTACAAACGTGCCGATCTGCTGAAGATGCACGCCTACAAAGATGCTATCCGAAGGACGAGTGGTGCTTATATTCTCTACCCGGGGACCATACAACGCAGATTGAAGGGATTCCATGAGATTATTCCAGGGTTGGGTGCATTCTGTATGACACCTTCGAACTATGACGAAGAACTAATTACGTTACAGGTATTCTTGCTGAAGATTGTGGATCATTTGCTTGACAGAACGAGTCAGCGTGAGAGAATGTCCTTTTATATAAATAATGTGTATAGCACACCATCGAAGCAGCTATATAAACAGATGCCAGAACCAGCCGGTGAGAATCGTGACTTCCTGCCTGATGAAACGTGGGTGGTGTTGGGTTACGTGAAGGATGAACGACAACTGGAGTGGATTCGTAAGACAGGGCTTTATAATTTCCGTACTGGCACACAGAAAGGTTCTGTACGTCTGAGTCGAAATCTTGTTTCAAGCCGCTATCTGCTGATGCACGCTCATGGCGAGAGCATTCAGTTCGTGCGACTGGCAGACGAAGGTCCTCGTGTATTCCGCCGTTCGGATTTGCTCAGATTGGGCTATCCACCATCGGATAATGAGGAAAAGAAGAAGGATGACATCTACATTGTCTATCGACTGGAACCTCAGAATACCGAGCCAGAATGGCAACAGTACCATTGGCAGATGAATGAGGTGA
This sequence comes from Bacteroidaceae bacterium, assembly GCA_045599425.1. GTDB lineage: Bacteria > Bacteroidota > Bacteroidia > Bacteroidales > Bacteroidaceae > Physcousia. The sequence continues at coordinate 8,086 of JAZRVZ010000195.1, forward strand.
CAGGTAACCTTGGCAATCACTCTGCTGTGCCAAAGCCTGTGAAACTGAGTGAACTGATGCTGAAAGCAAGAAAATAATAGCAGATAAGTTGTCTGTCCATAGCCCAACGCAGTCGTAACAAGGCTGCCATTCGTGCCAAGGACACGAAGCCGGAGATTATTGTGCGAAAGTATATGTGGAGTCACGGTTTTCGCTATCGGCTGAATATACCCGATTACCTGGAAAACCAGATGTCGTTGGGTGAAGAAGATCGTCAGGTACAAGGAGCGTGACATCGAAGTAAAGGAGACGCCAAAGGACAGTTTATGAACCAAAAGATTCACGACTCTATGTCATTTGATCTTGAATCGGAAGACTAGCCCAATATGGTAGGAACATTCCAATAAGTAATACGACTATGACTGTTAGTAAATGTTTCGCAAACTTTGCATACAGAAAGCAACTTGACATACAAAAACCCTCAGCCCTCAACTCAATATCTCAAAACCATAGTGTTTACAAGGGGTTTGGTGGTGTTGAGGGTTATTCCAACCCTCAACACCCTTAAACCTATAGTATTTGCTGGCGGTTTCGATGGTTTTGTGAAGGAGGTGTGGCTAATATTCTGCAAAAAACTATTGCCCACTCCAACAAATATCTGTATCTTTGCAAAAAATAGCAACGATGGGTCTGACATCAGCGATGTGAATGATGATTGGTGGAAATAAGAACAGATTATGCCGGATAAATTGACTACCGACCAGCGCCACGACAACCTTCGTGCAAACCGGGAGCAGAAGAATCTTGATTCTTGTGCCGAGGTTCAGCCGAAGGTCTCGGCTGCTCGCAGTCGTAACATGGCTGCCATTCGTGCCAAGGACACGAAGCCTGAGATTATTGTACGAAAGTATCTTTGGAGTCATGGCTTTCGCTATCGGCTGAACCATACCCGATTGCCTGGAAAACCAGACGTTGTACTGAGGAAATACCGAACCTGCATCTTTGTGAATGGATGCTTCTGGCATGGACACAATCTCGCTACGCTCGAAGTTAACAGTGAAAAGTTAAAGGTGAAAAACTGGGAACGAAACCGGGGAGTGGAGATGGCGAGTTCTGAGTGCTGTAAGATTCCGAAGACGAACAGGGAGTTCTGGGTGAAGAAGATCGTAAGGAACAAGGAGCGTGACATTGAAGTAAAGAAGACGCTTGCCTCAATGGGATGGTACTCCATAACTATCTGGGAATGTCAGCTTAAGCCTGCCACCAGAGAGCAGACGTTAGCTTCCCTCGCCTTCACTCTGTACCGCATCTTTCTGGAACACCACAAAGTAAGTAATACTGTCCGGAAAAAGATCGACGTGTACAAATGAAACCTCAAACATGTGTATTTGCCTTCGGCTAACGCGAATTTCCAAATTAGACGTGAATTATCCCAAATAGTTCATTAGACGACATTGGCGTTATTTTGCTTCTCTCTGGCATCCTTTGCAGCTCATTTCAATCACATAGGACCCCCTATGCTCATTCAATGTGCTATAAATGCTGACACAAAGATAATTCAAAATCACATCCATGGTCTAATGAACTATTTGGGATTATCGTAAATACTCATTTGTATAGCTTGAATTTTTTTTAGTAATAATTTCACCTACATACATGTATATTGATTATAACGTGCAGATATGCAGGATGATAAGGCTATGTAGGTGGAATTTCACCTACATGGATTCGTGGGGCTATCACGGAACGTGAAGTCTTTGTCTGTTCCAGTCGGATTCTGCGATGAATAATGCTGCTCCAAGTCAAGTTATGCTAAGGATTTTACCTACCATCACTATGATGGTAGGTAAAATCAAGCGTAGGATATGGTCAATTCCCTTGTTTTTACGGTTATTTTCCCTCGTGTGTGACCGTCTTCTCCCGTATGTAGGTGAAATTTTACCTACATGGTGTTAATGTGCTGAATATACGGTGATTATGCTGTTTTTGATGTAGGTGACGGTGAAATTGCGCTTTTTGGAAAAGTTGTCAGCAGGGGACTCCTGATGGATAGGCTGGTATGGATGCGGGGTTAGTCTTCGCTCCATCCATCGTGCTTGCAGATGAGTGCAGTCACACCGAACCATGCCACGAGGGCAATCTGGAGAAGGAAACTGTTGCCGCCCAGTAGCAGCATGGCCATGAAGGCTGTGAAGGCATGCAGGAGATTGAAGGCTTTCAGGGCCGGGACTTCCTCCTGCAGTACAAGGCTGCAGATGCGTGCCAATGCGGTGAAGGGACGCGTGGCGAGTATCCAATGGCGGATGACGAGGAGCAGTTGCCTGAAGCTCAAACTCTGGATCTTCTCGGCTACGAGGATCATGGACTCGGTTACGAGGTTGGTCTGGTAGGTTGCCTGGTTCTTCATATCTGTATTCTTTTATGGATTTATTATTGCTTTTTTGCTGTTCTTTCGTTTTCTGAGTGCAAAGTTAGCGCGGATGTGTACGGAAATTCGGTACAGGCTATTGTTTTTTTCAAAAAAGGATGAAAAAAAGTTGTTTTTATGCGTGGCGGGGGACAAAACAGTCCTGAGAAATGAGAATAGTCCGGTGATACCTGCCTGTTTTTATGGTATCACCGGACTACTATGCCTTCTTGTCACCCATCAGGTGCCTTATCTGTTCTTCAGTATGTCGGCAATGACGATGGGGTCACCACCCAGTTCCTGGGCTTTGCGGAGGTCGGTCTGGGCGAGTTTCTTCTTTTTCATGTCCTGATAGCAGGAGGCACGGGAGATGAGGTGGTCGGGATTGGAGGGATCAAGTTCAACTGCACGGTTGAAGTCGAGGATGGCCTTCTCGTACATGCGTCGTTGCTGGTACATGCCGCCCCTGACGGTATAGTAGAGGGCATTGGAGGGAAAGAAGGCAATGAGGTTGTCAACCTGTTCCATGGCTTCGCGGGGACGATTGTCCTTGTCGTTGAGCAGGGCCAGTCCCAGCAGGGCTTTTTCATTGAGTGGGTTTAGTCTGAGTAGCTGCTCGTAGTCGGCACGGGCCTGCCGGTTCATGCGCTTGCCTGTATAGATGTAGGCGCGGAAGAAGAGTGCCTCGGATTGGCTGGGGGTGTCTGTGAGCAGGGTGTTGTAGTCGGCCAGGGCACGGTCGGTGTTGCCTATACGAAGGTAGAGCGAGGCCCGGTTGAGGAGGATCTCCTCGCTGTGGGGCAGCATGTCCAGGCCTTTCGTGTAGCTGGCCAGGGCATCCTGGTTGCGGTTGGTCTTTTCCTGTATCTGACCGATATAGTTGTACAGGAGCGCGTTGCTCTGTGCCGTGGGTTCTGCCTGGATGGCTTTATGCAGGAAAGGCTCTGCCTGAAGCAGGCTGTCCTGTTTCAGCAGAGCGATTCCGTGTTCCACATATTCCTGGTAGGTCTGTGCCGAGGCCGAGAGGGAAAAGGCCAGCAGAAGGGATGTGATCAGAGTCTTGTTGTGCAAGCCTGTTTGCTTTTTTCGAGATCTCGATATTTCGAGACTTCGAGGTCTCGTTTAATTATTTGTTCCTGATGTAGTCTACAATCCAGGCGCCTACCTCCTTGGTGCCATACTTGCCTGCACCCTCAACCTGGATCTCGGGTGTACGTACGTTCTGGTCAAGGCTGGCGTTGACGGCCTCGCGGATGAGCTTGCCTTCCTCCTTCATGTCGAAGTACTCGTAGAGCATGGCCACGGAGAGAATCTGGGCCAGGGGATTGGCAATGTTCAAGCCCTTGCCCTGAGGCCATGAGCCGTGGATGGGTTCAAAGACGGGGGTGTGCTCGCCGGTTGAGGCGCTGGGCAGCAGACCCATGGAACCGGTGATGCAGGATCCCTCGTCGGTGAGGATATCACCGAAGGTGTTCTCGGTGACCATGACATCAAAGAACTTGGGTTCCTGGATCATGCGCATGGCAGCGTTGTCCACGTACATGAAGTCGGTGGTCACGTCGGGGTACTCACCCATGATCTCCTGGGCTACCTTGCGCCACAGACGGCTGCTGGCCAGTACGTTGGCCTTGTCTACGACGGTGAGGTGCCTGCGGCGCTGGCGGGCATACTGATAGCCTACGCGCAGGATGCGCTCTACCTCGGGACGGGTGTAGTAGTTGGTGTCAAGGGCTTCCTCTACGCCATCGGCATTGAGGGTGGGTTCCTGCTTCTTGCCGAAGTACATGCCACCGGTCAGCTCGCGGATGCAGATAAAGTCGGCGCCCTTTACGAGTTCGTCCTTCAGGGGTGACTTGTGTACCAGGCAGTCGAAGGTCTCGACAGGACGGATGTTGGCATAGAGGCCCAGTTTCTTGCGCATGGCCAGCAAGCCCTGCTCGGGACGTACCTTGGCGGAGGGGTTGTTGTCGAACTTGGGGTCACCCACGCTGGCAAACAGCACGGCGTCGGCCTCCATACAGGTCTGGAAGGTCTCCTCGGGGAAGGGATCACCCACCTCGTCGATAGCATGTGCCCCGCAGAGAGCCTCCTTGTAACTTACCTCATGTCCGAACTTTTCGGCAATGGCGCTGCATACGGCTACGCCCTGCTCCATGATCTCTGGTCCGATGCCATCACCGGCCAGAACTGCAATCTTCAGTTTCATATTCTTGTTCAATTATGTTTAACAGTTTGATGGTGGCTTTGATGGCGGCCTCTGTCTGGTCTGCATCAAGGCCTCTTGTGCGGTAGGTCTTGCCCCGGAACTCCCATGAGATGGTGGTCTGTACGAGTGCATCGGTGCGGCCACCGGGGGGAATGGTCACCACATAGTTGGCAAGCCAGGGGAACTTGCGGCCCAGCTTGTCGCGGTAGATGTGGCGGACGGCACGGACGAAGGCATCGTACATACCGTCACCCGTGGCGGACTCCTCGTATTCCCGTTCGTTGATCTCCAGCTTTACGCAGGCCTGGGGATGCAGACCGTATGCAGTGGAGACCATGTAGGAAAGCAGACGGATACGTTCGGTGGGTGTGTCGTGATGCAGTACGTCCGATATGATGTAGGGTAGATCGTCGATGGTGATCTGTTCCTTCTTGTCGCCCATCTCGTTGATACGCCTGGTGACGCGACGCATGTCCTCGTCGCTCAGCTGCATGCCCAGGAGTTTGAGGTTCTGCTCGATGTTGGCCTTGCCCGACATCTTTCCGAGTGCGTACTCACGGCTGCGCCCGAAACGCTCGGGGAGGAGGGGGTTGACATAGAGTTTCCCCTTCTTGTCACCATCGGCATGCACGCCGGCTGTCTGGGTGAAGACATCCTCGCCAACGACTGGTGCGTTTGAGGCTGTGGTAATTCCCGAATAGCTTTCAACCATGCGGCTGATGGCACTTATGGTTGCTTCGTTGACACCGACAAAACGGTTCGGTATCATATCATTGATGGCGGGAACAACGCTTGACAGCGAGGCATTTCCCGCACGTTCACCCAGGCCGTTGACGGTGACATGAATACCCTTGACGCCGCTTTCTACAGCAGCAAGCACGTTGGCAATGGCCAGTCCATAGTCGTTGTGGGCATGGAAATCAAAATCGTTCCATTGGTGTGTCAGGCATATTGTCTTTATGAACCGTGCTGTTTCATTGGGATTGAGAATGCCAAGCGTATCAGGAAGCATAAAGCGCTTCATCACGTGCTTGCGCTTGAGATATCCCTGACACATGGAATCCGCATCTGGGGTCTCCCAGTCGTCATAACCGAGAGGGCAGAGGCGGTCAAGCATTCTGAGGGTATAGTCGTTGCCGTTCTCATAGTATTCCTTCATGCCGTTGCTCCAGTCCTCAAGATACAAGTTGACCTCCAGACCTTCCTTGTTGGCCAGACGGATGTTGCGTTCGACGTCATCCCAGTGTTCCTCGGGAGTCTTTCCAAGTTGCTGCCGGCAATGGCGCTCACTGCCTTTGGCAAGGAGGTTGATGACCTTTCCGCCGGCACGCTTTATCCAGTCAATGGACTTTCCGTCATCGATGAATCCGAGTACCTCTATGCGGTCAATATATCCTGCTTCCAAGGCCCATTCGCAGACCTTGCGCGTACAGTCAAACTCACCTTCAGAGACCCGGGCCGAGGCTATCTCCAGTCTGTCGACTTTGACTTCCTCAAGCAGCTTCCTCGCAATGGCCAGCTTTTCGGAGGCGCTGAAAGCAACCCCCGAAGTCTGTTCGCCATCACGAAGCGTGGTGTCCAATATCTCTATCTGACGCTTTAACATGCTATCGCTTCTCCTCGTAGTTGGTTATCTTGTCCTGATTACTCAAGAGGAAATCGATGTCATCGTAGGCGTTCATGAGGCAGTATTTCTTGTAGCCGTTGATGGCGAACTGTTCGCTGTTGCCGGTGGAGAGGTTGGTGACCGTCTGATTGGGCAGGTCGACCTTGATCTCGGCCTGGGGATTGGCATCGATGGTGGCAAAGAGTTCCTGCTGAAAGGCCTCACTCACGATGACGGGCAGTACGAAGCAGTTGAGGAGGTTGTTGCGGTGGATGTCGGCAAAGGAACTGCTGATCACCACGCGTACGCCATAGCCGGCAATGGCCCAGGCGGCATGCTCACGACTGCTTCCGGAACCCCAGTTCTTGCCGCCCACGATGATTTCGTGGATGCCCTGCAAGGGGGCTGCGGAGAATTCGGGCTGGTTCATCACGAAGTCTGCGATGGGCTCGTTGTTGGCGTCGTAGCGCAGGTCGTGCATGAAGGCGTCGCCGTAGAACCTGGGATCACGTGTGGTGAACGCCAGGTAGCGGGCGGGGATGATATTGTCTGTATTGTTGTTGTCAATCTTGATGGGGATGCAAGTTGACTGGATGATATCAAATTTCTGCTTAGCCATGTCTTTTAGATTTTACGAGGGTCGGTGATTACGCCTGTGATGGCGGATGCTGCAACGGTCAGGGGAGATGCCAGGATGGTGCGGGCACCGGGGCCCTGGCGACCCACGAAGTTACGGTTGCTGGTTGAGATGCTCAGCTTGCCGGCGGGAACCTTGTCGGGGTTCATGGCCAGACAGCTGGAGCAAGAGGGGAGACGCAGCTCAAATCCGGCTTCTTCCAGAATCTTGTCAATACCCTCGTCGATGATCTGCTGACGTACCAGCCAGCTTCCGGGAACGAGCCATGCCACTACGCTGTCAGCCTTCTTCTTGCCATTTACCACAGAGGCAAAGGCGCGGAAGTCCTCAATACGGCCGTTGGTGCAGGCACCCAGGAAGCAGTAGTCCACGGGTGTGCCCTCCAGTTTCTGGCCGGGCTGGAACTGCATGTAGTCCAGTTGGTTCATCAGCTGTGCCTGCTCTGCCTCGGACATGCTGTCCAGCGTGGGGATGCACTCGTCGATGGCGATGCCGGCACCGGGATTGGTTCCGTAGGTGATGCGGGGCTTGATGTCCTCGGCACGATAGGTCACCTCCTTGTCAAATACGGCATCGTCGTCGCTGCGAAGCTGCTTCCATTCCTCCACGGCCTTGTCCCATGCCTCGCCCTTGGGGGCATACTCACGTCCTTTCAGGTAGGTAAAGGTGGTCTCGTCGGGAGCGATGATACCGGCACGGCTACCCATCTCGATGGAGAGGTTGGAGAGGGTCAGACGTCCCTCCATGCTGAGGTTGCGGATGGTGCTTCCTGCATATTCCACAGCATAGCCTGTGGCACCGCTGGTAGTCATCTGGGCCATGATGTAGAGGGCGATGTCCTTGGCGGTCACACCGGGCTGCAACTCGCCCTCAATGTTGATGCGCATGGTCTTGGGCTTGCTCTGCAGGATGCACTGTGAGGCAAGTACCTGGGCGACCTCGCTGGTACCGATTCCCATGGCAATGGCACCTACGGCACCGTGGGTGGAGGTGTGGGAGTCGCCGCATACAATGGTCATGCCGGGCAGTGACAGGGCCTTCTCGGGACCGACGACATGGATGATGCCGTTGTCCTTGGTACCCATGGCGAAGTGGGTGATGCCGAACTCCTCGCAGTTAGCGGCCAGTGTCTCCACCTGTTTGCGGCCTACGGGATCATTGATCACCTCCTGCTGGTCGCTGGGTGTATTGTGGTCTGGCATGGCATACACGTGGTCGGGACGGAATACCTTGATGCCCTTGTCCCTCAGTGTGTCAAAAGCCTGGGGGGAGGTCACTTCATGGGCGTAGAGCCTGTCTATATAAAGCTGGGTGGGACCGTCCTCCACGGTCTGTACGACGTGGGCGTCCCAAATCTTGTCGAATAATGTCTTAGCCATAGTCATCTGTTATATGGGTGTTCTCCAGTTCGGAGAGGGTCTATTTCTTGAATTTGTTGATACAGTCGATATAGGCCTCAACGGATGCCGTGACGATGTCCGTATTGGCACCGAAGCCGTAGTAAACGCGGTTGTCGTACTCCACCTGCATGTGTACCTTGCCCACATCGTCAGAGCCCTTGCTGATGGCCTGGATGGTGAACTCCTTCAAGGTCATCTCGCGCTTGATGATATTCTTCAAGGCCTTGATGGCGGCATCGACAGGACCGTTGCCGCTGGCACTGGCCTCGAACTTCTCGCCTGCCAGGTCAAGACCGATGCAGGCAACGCTCTTGACGCCCATGCCGGTGGTTACCTGCAGGTAGTCCAGCTTGATGCTGCGGCTCTCGGCACGATGTGCACCAGCCAGCATCAGGATGTCGTCATCGGTTACCTCCTTCTTCTTGTCGGCCAGCTTCAGGAATTCCTCATAGAGTTTGTCCAGCTTCCCGCCTTCCACCTCCACGCCGTTCACGCTCAGGCGGTGCTTCAGGGCTGCACGTCCGCTGCGGGCGGTCAGTACGATGGCATTGTCATCGATGCCTACTTCCTTGGGATCCATGATCTCATAGGTGGACACGTTCTTCAGCACACCATCCTGATGGATGCCTGAGGAGTGTGCAAAGGCATTCTTGCCCACCACGGCCTTGTTGGGCTGTACGGGCATGTTCATCAGGCTGCTCACCATGCGGCTGGTGGGATAGATCTTGGTGGTGTTGATGTTGGTCTCGATACCCAGGTCGGGGTGGGTCTTGAAGATCATGGCCACCTCTTCCAGGGATGTGTTACCGGCACGCTCGCCGATACCGTTGATGGTTACCTCCACCTGGCGGGCACCGTTCAGGGCACCGGCTACGGTATTGGCCGTGGCCATGCCCAGGTCATTGTGGCAGTGGGTGGACAGGATGGCCTTGCCGGCACTCAGTCCGTCGACATGCTCCATGAGGTATTTGATCTTCTCACCATACTCGTATGGCGTGCGGAAACCCGTGGTGTCGGGGATGTTGCAGACGGTGGCTCCTGCCTTGACCACGGCATCGATGACGCGGGCCAGGTATTCGTTGTCCGTACGACCGGCATCCTCCGCATAGAATTCCACATCCTCCACATAGCGCTTGGCGTACTTCACGGCAGCCACGGCACGCTCGATGATCTCCTCGGGCGTGGAGTTGAACTTGTAGCGGATATGGCTCTCGCTTGTACCGATACCTGTGTGGATGCGGCCTCGCTTGGCATACTTCAGTGCTTCTGCTGCCACGTCAATGTCCTTCTGCACAGCGCGGGTCAGGGCACAGATGGTAGGCCAGGTCACGGCCTTACTGATCTCAATGACTGAGTTGAAGTCACCGGGGGAGGAGATGGGGAAACCTGCCTCAATGACGTCCACGCCCAGGGACTCCAGCTGACGGGCCACCTGGATCTTTTCCACGGTGTTCAATTGGCAACCCGGAACCTGTTCGCCGTCGCGCAGGGTAGTATCAAAGATAAAAAGTCTGTCGCTCATAATCTTTTTACGCTAAAACCTTATTTTGTGTTTCGTAAATATAGAGTGGCAAAGTTACGAATAAAAAGAAAAATGAGCAAATTATTTGCCGAGTTTTAACGAAAATGGTCTTTTTAGTTGCGGAATGCTTGTTTGGGAAGGGATATTATGCTAACTTTGCCCTATGAAGGTTTTCTTGAGAGACGACATTGCAAACCTGGATCAGCAGGATACGGAGCCCCTTCTTCTGCAACTTCCCGCATGGCGGCGCGAATCTGCCCTGCGGTTCCGGCATCCTGCAGGGCGGATTGAGAACGCTGCGGCTTTCCTGTTGCTGCAGGATGCATTGTGCCATGAGTATGGCATCAGGGACATTCCACCTTTCGACTATGATGCAAACGGCAAGCCTTTCCTTTCTGCGTATCCCGACCTGTACTTCAACCTGAGCCATTGCCGGAATGCGGTGGTCTGTGCATTGGGCGATTCGCCAGTCGGGGTTGACGTTGAACGCATCCGGTGTGTTGGTGACTCTCTCGTCAGGTATACCATGAATGCGGCCGAGCAGGAGCAAATCCATGCAGCATCGTCTCCGGAGCGGATGTTTACCAGGCTATGGACACGCAAGGAGGCGGTCCTGAAATTCACAGGACAGGGAGTGGGGAACAGCATGCATGATGTGCTGCTGCCGGATCATCTCCTGGCTTTGGGCATTGAGGTACGTACCTTTGAACAGCAAGACTTTATCTTCAGTGTGGCTACTCGGAACGGTGTCCCGTTGCAAGTCATTACCAAATAGTCTTGACGTCATGCAACGGATTATCTTCCTGTCTGTCTCCTTGCTGATGACGCTTGCCTGCTTTTCCCAGCGTCCCATGTCCTGGGATGAGTTTGTGGATTATCTTTATGACCATGGTGGCCTGCCGTATGGTGACGGGATGGAGGGTGATGCAGGAGGTGAGGGAGCCGGATGGGAGGATTGCCTGGAGGAATTGCATCGTCTGCATGAGCACCCCCTGAATATTAATACGGCCACCCGGCGGGATCTTCAGGAGTTGCCCTTCCTGTCCGGTCAGCAGATACTCCATCTTATCCAGTATGTAGACCGTCATCATGGCATGCACAGCCTGTCTGAACTTGTTCTTATTCCGTCCATCACTTACTACGAACGCCGATATCTTCCCCTTTTTCTGTATGCCGGTGAGGAAGGAATCCCCTGGTGGAGGGCATCCGTGGACAGCATGAAGCTTGCCATCGACTCCTTGTCCCTGTCTGCTCAGGGGAAGCGGTCGCTGGGGAATCTTGTGCGTAAGGTTGCCGGGAAACCCCGTCATGAACTGGCATCCCGCATGGATATACCCCTGTACCACAGACGGGGCTATCTGGTTCAGGATGGATACCGGGGCAGTCGTATATATAATAAGGTATATTACCGGCTGGAGTCTTCCGGGCATCTGTCTGCCAGCCTGCGTATGGAACGGGATGCCGGCGAGCGGGGTATTGACAGCTACGGAGGTCATGTGTTGCTGAACGATATGGTTCTGGCCGGAGAGGGACATGGCCACGGTGTCAGTCTGAAGTCTTTCCTGCTCGGGGACTATAAGGTGTCTTTCGGACAGGGACTGGTCCTGAATCAGGGATTCGGTATGGGCAAGCTGTCTTTCAACTTCCGCAAATCGGGTGGTTTCCGTCCGCATCGCAGTACGGAGGAGATGAATTTCATGAGAGGCGCAGGCCTGACCCTGTCCATATCCAACCTGGATATCTCACTGTTCTACAGTCATCGTCATTGGGATGCAACGCCTGACAAATCCTCTGGCCAGGGTCCCTTGACGGTAAAGACGATAGTGAGGGATGGATATCACCGCACAGATACGGAACGCGGGAAGAAAGGACTACTGGCGGCAGATGTCATGGGGGGAAACCTCACATGGCGAAAGGCAGGCTTCCATCTCGGAGGAACGGGTTACTGGATGAAGACAGACAAGGAACTGGTACCGGGTACAGCCTTCTACCGACAGATCTATCCTCAGGGAAATCACTTCGGGGCGATGGGATTGGATTATGGGTATGAAGCATACCGCTGGCGCTTCTTCGGTGAGGCGGCCTATGGAGGTACGCTCCTACGTCTGTCGGCCGATGCTGAACTACAGACTGGGCAAGAGGATCTGCGAAATGGATGCGCCCTCCTGAACGGTGTCAGTTGGCGTGTGTCCCAGCGTTATTCACTTACTGCCGTCCAGCGTTATTACAACCACCACTATTACAGCTTCTTTTCCAGTGTCATGTCAGAGTTGGGCAGGGTGCAGAATGAAACCGGTGGCATGGTGCGCCTGGATGCACAGCCATGGGATGGAGTCGGTATAGTGGCCTACGTGGATATGTTCCATAACCCATGGCCCCGATACGGCCTTACCCGAAGTTCCCACGGGTGGGAAGCCTTGGCAGAGGGAACCTGTACCGTGACACGTTCGCATACCCTGAAGGTCAGGTATCAGGCAATCCGGAAGGACTATGAGAAGGAAACGGGCTTGCGCCACAGACTGAGATTCCAATGGCTGGCCTATACCCCCTCGGAACGTTGGCGCTTCACCACCACGGCCATGATCCATGCGCTGCCCGGAAGTCATGGGGAAGCAATAGGAACCTATGCAAGGTACACGGGAAATCCCGATTATCAGGATAGGACTGCCAGGAAAGGTACATTGTCTGCCTCGGTAGGGGGCATTTATTTCCATACCACAGACTTTGACAGTCGCATCTATCAATATGAGCCTACTGTGACAGAAATGATGTATGTGCCATCCTACTCAGGTCATGGCATTCGTGGAACGGGAGTTGTCCGGTGGTGCCTGTATGGAGACTTGCTGCAGTTTGAGCTGAAGTACGGAGTGACCCGCTATTTTGACCGGGAGGTGCAGGGAAGCGGTCTGCAGACCATCTACAGTCCTGTGAAGAATGACGTGACGATGCAGGCCAGGATAAGGCTCTGAGTTTGATTCCTGTCATGCAGTACGGTGGCTTCCTTCCTGTCTGTACCTATCATGAAAAATGCCAGGCCTCGCTGGGGAGGACTGGCATTTTTGCAGTTGTTTACAGGTATGTTTCCTTTTGCTATCAGCCTTTCTGATTGATGGTGAGGTGAGGGTAGGGGAAGCTGATGCCCTGACGATGGAACTCAGCATAGATGCGCTCCTGGGTGTCGAAGAATACATCCCAGTAGTTGGCACCCTCGCACCACAGGCGAACGGTAAAGTTTACAGAGCTGCCAGCCAGTTCGCATACGCGTACGAAAGGCGCGGGATCCTTCAGCACGTGGGGATCCTTGGCTGCAACGTCCAGGATGGCCTGGCGTACCTTCTCCATATCTTCTCCATACTCCATGCTGATGGTCAGGTCAACGCGACGCTGCTCCAGGCTGTAGTTGGTTACCGTGCCGCTTGACAGGGCACCGTTGGGCACGTGGATCTGCTTGTTGTCAACGGTGAGGATGATGGTATGGAAAATCTGAATCTCCTTTACCACACCCTGTACACCCTGAGCCTCAATGTAGTCTCCTACACGGTAGGGCTTGAAGAGGAGAATGACAAGGCCGCCGGCCAGGTTCTGCAGGTTGCCGCTCAATGCCATACCGATAGCCACGCCGACGGATGCCAGCAGTGCTGCGAACGAGGTGGTATTGATGCCAAGGGCGCTGATGACCGTGATGACGAGCAGTACGTTCAGCGTGACGCTGACAAAGCTGGAAAGGAAAGTCTGGATCGTCGGATCCATGTTGCGACGCTGCATCATGCCTGTGAGAAGCTTCTTGATGAGCTTGACGATGAACTTACCTACGAAATAGATAAGGAGTGCCACAATGATGCTCTTGCCAGCCTCAAGTCCGAAATTGACAATCTGCTGCAAGGTCTCACTGAGCTGGGTGGTGTCACCCTTGGTGATGATGTCCGTGGCAACGTCTGCCACCTGCTGGGTAGCCTCTTCTACCTGCTGTACACTCTCTTCCGTTGCTTCTGCTTGAAGAAAAATCATAGTAGTTGTGTTTTATGGGTTAATTATTTACGGTTAATGGTCTGTGCGCGGTCGGGACCCACGCTGACGATGGTGATGGGAGTCTCCAGTTCCTTCTCCAGATAGTCAATGTAATCCTGGAAGGCCTGGGGGAACTGGTCGGCCGAGGTGATGCCGGTCAGGTCGCTCTCCCATCCGGGAATCTCCTTGTACACGGCCTTCCATCCCTCTGTGTCATAGGGCATCTCTGTCGTGATGACACCGTCCTTCTCATAGGCCACACAGGCCTTTATGGTCTTGAAGCCGTCCAGCACGTCACCCTTCATCATGATGAGCTGGGTTACGCCGTTGATCATGATGGCGTACTTGAGAGCCACCAGGTCTACCCATCCGCAACGGCGGTTACGTCCGGTTACGGCACCGTACTCATGACCGATCTCGCGGATCTTGTCGCCCGTCTCGTCAAACAGTTCAACGGGGAAGGGACCGCTGCCTACGCGGGTGCTGTATGCCTTGAAGATTCCAAAGATCTCACCGATGGTGTTGGGAGCTACGCCCAGGCCGGTACATACACCGCCGCTGACGGTGCTTGATGAGCTGACGAAGGGATACGTTCCGTGGTCGATGTCCAGCATCGTACCCTGGGCTCCCTCTGCCAGTACGTTCTTGCCCTCACGCAGTGCCTTGTTGATCTCGATCTCCGTGTCAGCCAGCTGGAAGCCGCGCATGTATTCAATGCCCTCCAGCCACAGCTTCTCTTCCTCCGTGATATCGTAGTCCGTGTAGTTCAGGTCGCGCAGGATCTGCTCGTGACGTGCCTTCAGGGCTGCGTACTTTGTGGGGAAATTCTCCAGGATGTCACCTACGCGCAGGCTGGTGCGACTGGCCTTCTCGCTGTAGGTGGGGCCGATGCCCTTGCCGGTCGTGCCCACCTTGCTCTTGCCCTTTGCTGCCTCATAGGCACGGTCCAGGACGCGGTGGGTGGGAAGGATCAGGTGGGCGCGCTTGCTGATGTGCAGTCGGCTCTTCAGGTCGTAGCCGGCCGTCTCCAGTTCCTTGGCCTCAGCCATGAACAGGTCGGGGGCGATGACACAACCGTTACCGATGATGTTGATCTTGCCTTCGTCAAAAATACCTGAGGGGATGCTGCGAAGCACGAACTTCTTGCCCTCGAAGATGATTGTATGGCCGGCGTTGGGACCGCCGGCGAAACGTGCCACAATATCGTACTGGGGGGTGAATACGTCCACCACCTTGCCTTTTCCTTCGTCACCGAAGACTATGCCCAGCAGGGCATCTACTCTTCCTTTTGCCATTGCTATGTTGATTATTTTTTCTTGTTTCTTCCTTGTCCGGCGGAACTCCTTCCTCTCCGGCTCTGTCCTTCGTGTCATGCACGCCCTTGCGACAGGCGCGCAAAACCGCCTACAAAGATACAATTTTTATTTTAATTCCGTGCCTTCCTGAAAGGAAATTTCGTTTTCAATTGCCATAATTGCCTTTCGCAGCGGTAGCGATGCGGAGGGACCGACGGATTGAATCTGGTCGTGCAGCTCCTCCATGGACCTTGGATTGAATCTCTCGCCACGTCCCAGCAGCCGGGCAATGAGGAGGAATCCATATAGCTGTACCATCTCGTTTTCTGCGGCAATCCACTGGAAGGCCCGTTCTGCGGCATAGGGCAGCCGGCAGAACAGCTGCATGACGGCAATCTGCGCAATCTCGGCATGCGGTGTCTCTTCCACCCAGATGTCTGCCACTTCCGGATAGAAATGATCCAGGGGCATGAGCATGGTTGCCAGGAGCTTGCATTCGCGGATGTTCTCATTCCAGAGTTGCTGTGCCAGCTGATGGTTGGGCGAGAATTCCCCGGCAATGGCCTGCAGCCGTGGCAGCTCTACGCCAAAGCACAGCTTGTAAGGCATGCCCACCTCACGCATCCTGGCAGAGAGGATGCCGTTCATACTGGCCCTCAGTTCCTTCTTGATGTCACGTATTGTCTGTTCAATATCCATGTTCTGTATGTGGTTTTGTCCGGTATGTCTGTTTGCTTGCTGAGTACTCCCTGCCGTAGCGCAGCATCTGCGCTGTGAAGCTCTCGTCGTAGTGGGGGATGACGTCGGTGATCTCGCCCTGCTCATTCCGCTTCACCTCGTAGCGGGGGTTGATGAATCCCTTGTAGGGGGCCAGGTTCAGCGCCTTGTAGCGCTTCAGCACCTCGGCGTGCAGCTCGGCATCCACCTTCACGCCATAGGTCTCAACCAGTGTCCTGGCAGCCTCAAGGTCGCCCTCGCTCTTGATGCGCTGCACCTCGGCCAGCAGTGTGGCAAAGGCCTCACGCAGCATCTCGTAGGACAGAACATGGAGGTAGGTCTTGCCGTCCTTC
>JAZRVZ010000196.1:0-19296 GCA_045599425.1 Bacteroidaceae bacterium
CATCCCGAGTACCAGAGTACCGTTCTCCATCCCCATCCCCTGTTCATGAGTTTCATTAAAGCTTGCTTGATATAATCCGGATATACCGGACCGCATTGCAATTGCGGACAATCTGGAGTAGGCTCAGGCTGGTCTGGAAATTCCTGAACAAAAAAAACAACATCCCATGACTAAATTCACCAAAATGCACGGAGCGGGCAACGACTACATCTACGTCTATACGCCCGACTATCCCATAGAGAATCCATCTGAGAAGAGTATTGAGTGGAGCCGTCCACACTTCGGCATCGGCAGTGATGGACTGATCCTCATCGGCAAGTCCGACGTAGCCGACTTCTCTATGCACATCTACAACAACGACGGCAGCGAGGCCATGATGTGCGGCAACGGGACCCGATGCGTGGGCAAGTACGTCTACGATCACGGACTGACCAGCAAGACCACCATTTCCCTGGACACCCTGGCCGGCATCAAGGACATCCACCTCCGCATCGAGGACGGCCAGTGTACCGGCGCCACGGTTGACATGGGCAGCCCCCGTACCGACGTACCCGAGCAGTTCGATGCCCGGGGCCATTCCCAGATTGGCGAGCACGTCTGCCACATCGACGGCTACGACGGAACCTTCGTGTCCATGGGCAATCCCCACTTCGTCATCTTCGTACCCGAGGTGATGGATCTGGACATCGCAGCTGAGGGACGCCGTCTGGAATTCAATCCCGCCTTTCCCCAGCGCTGCAACATAGAGTTTGCCACCATACGTCCCGACGGTACCATCCGTATGCGTGTCTGGGAACGTGGAAGTGGCATCACCCTGGCCTGTGGAACGGGTGCCTGTGCCACCGCCGTAGCCGCCTGTCTCACCGGTCGACGTGGCCGGCAGAGTGACATCGAGATGGATGGAGGCACGCTTCACATTGAGTGGGACGAAAAGACCGGCCACATCATGATGACGGGCCCAGCTGCTACAGCCTTTGAAGGAGAGATAGAATAACACAAGTATTGCAAGCTCAACTTGTATATAAAACATAACAGTGAACGAAAAATGATCAACCAGAATTTCCTCAAGCTGCAAAGCAGCTACCTTTTTTCAACCATAGCCAAGAAAGTAAAGGCATTCAAGGCCGAACATCCTGAAATGAATGTCATAAGCCTGGGCATTGGTGACGTCACCCAGCCTCTTCCTCCCGCCTGCATCGAGGCCATGCACAAGGCTGTGGATGAGATGACCAGCAGCGAGACCTTCCGTGGATATGGCCCAGAGCAGGGCTACGACTTCCTGCGCCAGGCCATCGTGGACAACGACTACACACCCCGTGGCGTACAGCTTGACCTGGACGAGGTATTCGTGAGCGATGGTGCCAAGAGCGACTGTGGAAACATCGGCGATATCCTGGATCTCAGGAGCAGCGTGGGCGTCACTGACCCCGTCTATCCTGTCTATGTGGACAGCAACGTAATGAGCGGACGCGCCGGTGACCTGAACGAGGATGGTCGTTGGAGCAACATCACCTTCCTGCCCGTCTCGGCCGACAACCACTTCATCCCTGCCCTGCCCCAACAGCACATTGACATCATCTACCTCTGCTATCCCAACAACCCCACCGGCACTGTCCTGACCAAGATCCAGCTGGCCCAGTGGGTGGAATATGCCCTGAGGGAGAAGAGCCTCATCCTCTTCGATGCCGCCTACGAGGCTTATATCCAGCACGACGACATCCCACACACCATCTACGAGATTGAGGGTGCCAAGCAATGTGCCATCGAGCTGCGTAGCTATTCCAAGACGGCAGGATTCACTGGCATTCGCTGCGGCTACACCGTCGTCCCCAAGGACCTCAAGACTGTAGTCAATGGTCAGGAGGTCATGTTGAACAGCCTCTGGAACCGTCGTCAGTGTACCAAATTCAACGGCACCAGCTACATCACCCAGCGTGCCGCCGAGGCCATATACACTCCCGAGGGCAAGGAACAGGTACGCAAGACCGTCGGCTACTACATGAGCAATGCGCAGTATATGCGTGAGCAGCTCCAGACTCTGGGCTACGAGGTTTTCGGTGGGACCGATGCCCCCTACATCTGGCTCAAGACACCTCAGGGCATCACGTCCTGGGACTTCTTCGACAAGTTGCTGCACGAACTGGGCCTCGTCACCACCCCCGGTGTCGGTTTCGGTCCCAGCGGAGAAGGCTATGTCCGCCTTACAGCCTTCGGCAAGAAGGAGGACTGCATCGAGGCCATGCGACGCTTCACCTTGCTGTAAGTTTTTAAAGACGGCAAATACTTGCACATTTCCGTCTTATTGCCTAACTTTGCAGCAACATTAAGAATTAGTAAGTCATGTTGCTGACCCCACGCGATTATCAGATCCTACGCATAGCACTGCCCAGCATCGTTTCCAACATCACGGTTCCGTTGCTGGGCCTTGTTGATGTAGCCATCACCGGTCACCTGGGCAATGTATCCTATATCGGTGCCATTGCCGTGGGAGGCATGCTGTTCAACATCATCTACTGGATGTTCGCATTCCTGCGGATGGGTACCAGCGGCATGACGGCACAGGCCTACGGTGCACGGAGGCTGGACGAATCCCTGGCTCACCTTGTGCGTAGCAGCCTCATCGCCCTGGGTATCTCCGTCCTGCTGCTCCTGTTGCAGATACCGGTGCGGGAGTTGGCCCTTACCTTGATCCAGCCCGAGGCAAAGGTGGCACACTTTGCCCGTACCTATTTTAATATATGCATCTGGGGAGCCCCGCCTTCCCTGTTGCTCTTCGTTCTCTCCGGTTGGTACGTCGGTATGCAGAACACACGCATACCCATGCTCATTGCCATCATCCAGAACGTGGCCAATATCCTGCTGAGCCTCATCTTTGTCTATGGCATTGGCATGAAGATCGAGGGTGTAGCCCTCGGTACGGTACTGGCACAGTACACCGGACTAATCACCGCCGCAAT
The DNA here is from genome assembly GCA_045599425.1 of Bacteroidaceae bacterium. Lineage (GTDB taxonomy): Bacteria > Bacteroidota > Bacteroidia > Bacteroidales > Bacteroidaceae > Physcousia. The sequence goes on from JAZRVZ010000196.1 coordinate 2,958, forward strand.
CTTTCTCCTGCGCTTCTACCTCCCCCGACTGCGTCCCTGCTTCCAGCGTCGCGGACTCCTGGAGCGACAGGTGCTCCTGCGCTTCTTCATGCTGAACAAGGATATTTTCCTGCGCACCCTCTGCCTCATCGGCGTACACTTCTTCTTCATTGTTGCAGGAGCCCGTTTCGGCAGCACCATCCTGGCCGTCAATGCACTCCTCATGCAGCTCTTCACACTATTCAGCTACTTCATGGACGGTTTCGCCTATGCCGGCGAGGCACTGGTGGGCAAGGCCGTAGGGGCAGGGAATCCCGTACAGTGCCAGGCAGTCATCCGTAGGCTATTCCGCTGGGGGCTGCTCATGGTCATACTGTTCACCTTAACCTATGCCATACTGGGCCTCCCCTTCCTCTGTCTCCTGACCGACGATTCCTGTGTCATCCTCACCGCTCGACATTACTGGTACTGGGTGCTGCTCTTTCCTCTCTGTGGCATGGGTGCCTTCATCTGGGACGGCATCTTCATAGGTGCAACAAAGACCAAGAGCATGCTACTCTCGGTCTTCGCCGGTATGATTATATTTGTGACTCTCTATTACATCCTTGAGCCCATGCTCCAGGCTCATGCCCTTTGGCTGGCCTTTGTCAGCTACCTGGCCACAAGAGGTGTCGTGGCCGGTCTCTGCCACTGGAGCCAGCCGATGCAGACACCCCAAAAGGACAGAAGGTAAGCACTCATCCAGGTGGCTACTTTCCCAGTGTCTTCACACCATCCACCAATCCCTTGATCAGGTTGATGGCACCTTGTGCCTTCTGGGTCACGTTCTGGGCCGTACCCTTGGCAAAGGCAGCCGCACACTGGCCGTTCAGTCTACCGACCTCCTCCAGTTCCTGGGGCGTATAGTCACTATAGTGCTTGTAAATCTTCTTGTTGATCCTGGCATAGCTCTTTGCTGCCTTCTTCCAGTCCTTGATGGAATACATGGCACCATTCACCTCAATCTCCTGCTGGAAACTGCGCAGGTCATTCACTGCACCCTGCTTCGTGGCACACGAGCACATCAGAATGCCTGCAGCCACGGTCAGCATCATAACGCTTTTCTTCATAGTCTTTATTTTCTGTTACAAAAATCCTTACTTCATGCAAAACTACACATTATTTGTCAGACATCAAAGAAAAGGACTGAAGAATTAGCATTCTTTCACGTTTTTCAACCTTGGTAATACCAAATTCCTTTCCACTCCTGTAAAGTGCAAAATGAGGCCGACCTGACTGGCTCCATTTTGCTATTCCATCCACGCCCGGAGCAAGGCGATACACTCCTCACGCTGAGTGGCGGGAAGTGTGGCGATACGGGCAGAGTGGCTTCCGTTGGGGTCGACATAAAGATGCATGTTACTCTTCTTGCTGAAGTCCAGCCAGGTGCAGACACCACTGGAACTCCAGGGATCATTCTCTCCATAGATATAGATCATCCTGGGATCATTCTTCCTGAGAAACTTCACGGTGTGACGGTAGAGCTCGCTGCTGAACTTGATACCGGAGAGTTCTTCCGGGAGCATAAGGCGCTTCAGATAGCCTTTTGAATTCTTGATGGAGAGGTACTTGCGGAGAGGTTTGGTATCGTATCCATAGTAGCCTAACTCGCGGGCAGCCTGTACGAAGAAGGACAGGAAATAGGGATCGGGGCGGAAATAGTCGGGTCCGCTGGTCTGGACAAGATGCTCAAAGAGTACCTTGTCGCTCTCGTGCAGGCTCGGGATGCGATGTACGTTGGTGCCCCATTGCCAGAGGGCATAGCTGTATTCCAGCACCATCATGTCCAGCACCTCAGAGATGGTGATGCCAGGATTGAACTGGTAGCCCTTCTCCTGACAGAACTTTTCCAGCATAGGTTCCATGACAGTACGCCGCTTCAGAACCTCAATCTGAAAACCCTGAACAGCCTGTCGTTCGCGGGCATTGCCGACGATGCGGGTGAGGAAGGGTTCGTGACGGCCATCCTCTACGGACTTGTTAAGGGGAGCTACATAAGGTACACTGACATCAACATCGTCCGGGAAATAGGCCCGGTAGAACATGCAGGTCTGTCCCCCCTTGCTGATGCCGGTGGCCAGCCACTTGCGGGGATAGATCTGGCCAAGCGACGTACGCACCTGATGAAGATCGTTGAGCGAGGCCTCGACGGTGAGGTAGTCCCAGTTGCAAGGTTGAGGCATGGATTCCTGGAAGTAGCGGTACTCCACGAATACGAGATTGGCATCCAGGAGTTTGCTGATCTCCTCGGAAGAATTGGGATTCATCTCGCGCTCTCCTCCATATCCCTCTGTAACGAGTACCGTGGGACGGTCATATCCCTGATGCCCGACAAACACCCGTTGAAGGAAGGCTCCCTTCTCCGGATGCTGATAGTCGAGGGGGTGTTCCATCATCAGGACGTATTTTTCCTTGTATTGATTGGTGGGGATGCGCTTGACGCTCTTCACGCCCGGCAAGCCCGCCAGACGACGAGCCACCTCGGTATTCTGTTCCAATTCCGTCTGGGGCTGACTGGTATTCTGGGCAAAACCGGCACAGGGATACACCATTAGCAGGGCCGCAAACAGGCCGGAAAGTATGTTCTTTTTCATGAGTTTGTTTCTTTGAAACCACGGAGTCCGTCCGGCTGTATGGCCAGACGGACTCCGTCAGTATTATCTTAATATCCTTTTTATTCGATTACCACGCGGGTCCAGCCGTGCTCATCGGGCTCGATGCCATACTGGATGTTACGCAGCTTGGTATAGAGTTTCTCGCTGACAGGGCCGGGCTTCTCACCAAATACATAGCTCTTGCCGGTGGCAACATCGTCAATGCGAGAGATGGGCGAGATCACGGCAGCGGTACCACAGGCACCAGCCTCCTCGAAAGTCTCCAGCTCTTCCTCGGGAATAGCTCTGCGCTCTACCTTCAGACCCAGATCCTCTGCCAGCTGCATGAGGCTCTTGTTGGTGATAGAGGGAAGGATGGAGGTTGACTTGGGCGTAATGTATGTGTTATCCTTGATACCGAAGAAGTTGGCCGCACCAGCCTCATCGATATATTTCTTCTCCTTGGCATCCAGGTAGAACTCGCAGGCATAGCCCAGTTCGTGAGCCTTTTGGTTGGCCTGGAGGGAGGCTGCATAGTTACCACCCACCTTATAGATACCGGTGCCGAGAGGTGCGGAACGGTCGAAGTCGCGGATGATGACGTAGGGATTGGCAAAGAAACCGCCCTTGAAGTACGGGCCTACGGGTGTTACAAAGATCAGGAACAGGTACTCGTTGGCGGGATGTACACCAACCTGGGCGCCGGTTCCGATGAGCAGGGGACGGATGTAGAGTGTGGCACCACTCTCGTATGGAGGAATGAAGCGCTCGTTCAGGCGAACGACCTTTTCCACCATCTCAATGAACTTCTCGGTGGGAAGCTCGGGCATCAGGATGCCACGGCAGGTACTCTGCAGACGGGCTGCATTCTCATCGGCACGGAACACACGTACCTTGCCATCAGGACAACGGTAGGCCTTCAGCCCCTCGAAGGCCTCCTGGCCGTAGTGCAGGCAGGTGGCTGCCATGTGCATGGGAATCGTCTCCTCACTGCAGGTCTCAATCTCGCCCCACTGGCCGTTGCGCCAGTAGCAGCGTACATTGTAGTCGGTCTTGCGATAACCAAAACCAAGGGTTGACCAATCTATTTCATTCATAATCGTAAGTTTTTAGCTATATCCGATAATAATAACATTCTTTATTCCGAATACAAAGTTACAAATTATCATCGGAATCAAGCAAGGTTTTGCAGTTTTTTTCTGCAGCAAGCAACTTTTCACGGCAGAATTTCACTAATTCCTGGGCTTCCTGCAAGCGGGAAGCCATTTCATCGATGCCGGTCTGGTTGTTTTCCATCTCACGGGCAATCACATCCAGGCGTGCCATTGCCTCCTCATAAGTCAATTCTTCTTGCATACTACTTTACTATAGATTTCTCCATCCTGGAGGCGGGTCTGCAAAACCTCACCTTCCTGAATGTCGTTGACGTTCTTCAATATCCTTCCTCCGCAAAGCGTTATACTGTACCCCCGCTTCAGCAGGAGGTCCGGATTCAAAAGTTCCAGACGCTGTGCAATCATGTCAAGGCAATGGCGCTCACGGTCCAGACATCCGACCCACGCATTACGAATACGCTGCTCAAGCAAAGCAATGCGTCCTTGCTGACGTTCCCTTACACGGTCGAATGCCATAGGGAAATAGAGCGTATGACGTTCCAGACGCTGGCGCTCACGCTGAAGATGATGCTGGGCAGCGAGCAGGATGCGCTGCTGGCAATCCTGCAGACAGGAGAGTTCACCGAGCTGGTGGTCTACCAGAAAGGCCGCCACGGCGGTAGGCGTCTTGAGCGAGGTATGTGCCACCAGGTCCAGCACGGTCTGGTCCCGGTCATGTCCGATGCCCACCAAGACTGGCAACGGGAACTGTGCTATCGCTGAGGCAAGGGCATAGGAATCAAAATCACTGAGATCGCTCGTTGCCCCGCCGCCCCGGATGATTACGACAGTATCCCAGGCATCCTCCTCATCAGCGATGGCATACAATGCCTCCAGCACGCTCGACTCAACGTTGCTCCCCTGCATTACGGCAGGAAAGAGCCTGACCTTGAAACGAAGACCGTATTCATTCTGCATCAACTGCTTGCAGAAGTCTCCATAGCCTGCCGCACCCGAACTGCTGACTACGGCTATACGCTGCATCAACACAGGGAGCTCCAGTTGCTGATTGTCATGCAGAATACCTTCCTGCTCCAGTTGCCTGAGGATCTGCTGACGGCGACGAGCCAAATCGCCCAGGGTATAAGTGGGGTCCAGATCAAGAAGCTGGAGCGAATAGCCATAGAGTTCGTGGAAGGTCACACGCACGAGGGCCAGAACCTGAAGACCGGCTCTGATCTCCTCTCCAGTTTCACGGAGAAAACGCAAGCGGATTATATTGTACTGACGAGCCCAGCAGTTTACACGGGCTTTTGCCAGGAGCCCCCGCCCACTTTCATCCTTCTGAACAAGTTCTGCGTATAGATGCCCACCATAACCGGCCTTGGCCTCGGAAAACTCACCCGTGACCCAGTATTCCTCTTCCATCGTGCCCTCAAGGACACCACGGACAAGGCTGTTCAATTCATATAATGACAGGACGTCTTTCAAAACACCAGGGCTTTATCGCATGCGCGCAATTATAATAAGGTAAGGGCCATCTGTCGCATCGTCCAGGATGCACGTAAGTCCTTTGCAAAAGTATAAAAAAAATGCCACCCGACCAAGCGGATGGCATCTTTATTGAAAATTGTCAGGGAATTATCCCTCAACCAGGCAAATTAGCCAAGGAAGCTGAGCAGGATACCTGCGGCAACTGCGGAACCAATCACACCGGCAACGTTGGGGCCCATGGCGTGCATGAGCAGGAAGTTGCGACGGTCGGCTTCCTGACCAACGGTCTGGCTGACGCGGGCGGCCATGGGAACGGCGCTCACACCGGCAGAACCGATGAGGGGGTTGATCTTTCCATCCTTGGGCAGGAAGAGGTTCATGCACTTGGCCATCAGTACGCCACAGGCACTACCTACACCGAAGGCAACGATACCAACACAGAGGATACCCACGGTCTGCCAGTTCATGAAGGCACTGGCACTGGCGGTGGCACCTACGGTGAGACCGAGGCAGATAACGACGATGTTGTTCAGCTCGTTCTGTGCAGCCTTGCTCAGACGCTCCACCACACCACTCTCCTTCATCAGGTTACCCAGCATGAGGCAGCCGATAAGGGTAGCAGCAGAGGGAACGACCAGACTGACGATGACAGCTACGACGATGGGGAAGATGATCTTCTCCTTCTTGCTGACGGTACGGAGCTGCTTCATGCGGATCTTGCGCTCGCTCTCGGTGGTCAGCAGCTTCATGATGGGGGGCTGGATTACGGGTACCAGAGCCATGTAGCTGTAGGCGGCCACGGCGATGGGGCCGAGCAGTTCGGGGGCCAGCTTGCTGGTCAGGAAGATGGCCGTAGGACCATCGGCACCACCGATGATACCGATGGAGGCAGCCTGCTCGGGAGTGAAGCTGAAGATGGGCAGGTCGGTCTGGGTCACGATGAAGGTGGCAAAGATACCAATCTGTGCAGCTGCACCCAACAGCAGGCTCTTGGGGTTGGCAATCAGGGGACCGAAGTCGGTCATGGCACCTACACCAAGGAAGATCAAACAGGGATAGATACCCATCTTGACACCTACATAGAGGATGTCGAGCAGACCACCATGTGCAAAGATGTAGTTGTAGTCGTGGTAGTGTGCGCTCTCGTGGTTGAGGAACTCGTTGTTCCACATGTCAGAGTCAAACAATCCGGCACCGGGCAGGTTCGTGAGAATCATACCGAAGGCGATGGGCAGGAGCAGCAGAGGCTCGTATTCCTTCTTGATGGCCAGATAGAGCAGGAAGCAACCAAGGAGAATCATCACCAGGTTCTTCCAGCCTTCGCCAACAAAGAAGGACACGATGCCCATCTCGCTGAAGAAGTTGCTCAGTCCCTCACTCACGTTGACCTCGGCCGCCATAGCGGGAGTGGCGACGAGCATGAGCATGGCCAGAAGGCTTAAAAACTTAATATTCTTCATAATCTTGAATTCTACTTGATTTTGAATTATGGATTACGGATTAAGCCAATTCAACCAGTGCCTGCCCACTCTGCACCTGTGCGCCAGCCTCAACGAGGATAGCCTTTACGGTACCGTTGGACTCGGCGGTGATGCTGTTCTCCATCTTCATGGCCTCCATGAGGAGTACCTGGTCGCCAGCCTTGACAGCGTCACCTACCTTGACGGTGATCTTGGTCACGGTACCGGGCAGGGGAGCAGTCACGCAGTTGGCACCGGCAGCGGCGGGAGCTGCGGGAGCGGGAGCTGCAGCCTTGGGGGCAGGAGCAGGAGCAGGAGCGGGCTTGGGAGCCAGGGCAGGAGCCTCGGCAGCCACGAAGTCAGCCACCATCTCAACGAGCAGGTCGCCCTGGTTGACGTTGGCACCCTCGCTCACGGCTACGCGCTGAACGGTGCCGTCAACTTCGCTTACGATGTCATTGGCCATCTTCATGCTCTCGATGACAAGCAGTACGTCGCCACGCTTCACATGCTGGCCAGCCTGAGCCACAACCTTGGTGACAGTGCCGGGGAGCTCTGAGTTCACATTTGCAGGACCACCCTTCTGGGCAGCCTTGGGAGCACCAGCCACGGGTGAAGCCACGGGAGCCTTGTGCTCGGCGGTATCGATCTCTACGTTATAGGTCTGGCCATTGAGGGTTACCTTCAGGGCACCAGCGCCCTTCTCCTCTTCAATGCAAGCGGTGTAGCTCTGACCAGCCAACTTGAATTTTATCTCTTTCATTGTTATCTTGTTTGTTTGGGGTCTGTAGGATAGGTTTTCCCGAGAATCTATAAGTTCCAGAGATTCTGGCATTTCTATAGTTTCCTGGGACTATGTGACTTCCTGCTCTTACAGACGGGGATTAAGTACTTTGCCCCAGTTGCTGGGGCTGTTGTTGATGGTGAGCACACCGCTCTCGTGGTCGTGATCATCATTGAAATACAGGTATACAGCCACGGCAAGAGCAGCCTTCTCCTGCTCGCTGGCCTCCGAGAAGGCCTTGGCCTGCTTGCTGGTAGTGATGTCACTCTTGACCTCTACCACCTTGGCCTTGGTGTTCTTGGCCACAGCAGTGAAGATGCCGAGCACTGCCACCAGGGCAACCAGAATGCCGAATACCACGCCTACGCTGATACCGGCCAGCTGCCAGGTCTGTATGGTTACTGATAAGATATTCATTGTCTTTTGCTTTGTTTGTTCCTGGTATAGAGAGTTTGGAAAATCTATAGATTCTATAGCATCTATAACTCAGGAAACTGATTATTACAAAGGAATGTTGCCGTGCTTCTTGGCAGGGTTGGTTACCTTCTTGTTGGCCAGCTGAGCCAGGGCGCGGATGATGCGGAAGCGCGTGTTGCGGGGCTCGATGACATCGTCGATGTAACCAAACTTGGCAGCCTGGTAGGGGTTAGCGAAGAGTTTCTCGTACTCGTCCACCTTCTCCTTGATGTAGGCAGCAGATGCCTCGGGACCCTTCTCCTCCTTGATGGCCTTAGCCTCCTTGGCGTAGAGAACGGATGCAGCACCACTGGCACCCATAACGGCAATCTCTGAAGAGGGCCATGCATAGTTGATGTCACCACGAAGCTGCTTGCAGGACATAACGATGTGTGAACCACCGTATGACTTGCGCAGGGTAACGGTCACCTTGGGTACAGTGCACTCGCCGAAGGCGTAAAGCAACTTGGCACCATGCAGGATGACAGCATTGTACTCCTGGGCGGTACCGGGCAGGAAGCCGGGAACGTCAACGAGGGTAACGATGGGAATGTTGAATGCGTCGCAGGTACGTACGAAGCGGGCACCCTTGCGGCTTGAGTTGCTGTCCAGCACACCTGCCAGCTGCTTGGGCTGGTTGGCCACGATACCTACGGTCTGGCCGTTGAAGCGAGCAAAACCGATGATGAGGTTCTTGGCGAAATTGGGCTGAACCTCAAAGAACTCGCCGTTATCGACTACAGCGCTGATAACCTGGTACATGTCGTAGGGCATGTTGGGGTTCTCGGGGATGATCTCGTTCAGGTAGTCCTCCATGCGGTCGATGGGATCGGTGCACTCCACGCGGGGAGTGGTCTCCAGATTGTTCTGGGGCAGGTAGCTCATGAGCTGCTTGATCATGGCGATAGCCTCCTCATCGTTGCTGGCGGTGAAGTGGGTTACACCACTCTTGGTAGCGTGTACGCTGGCACCACCCAGCTGCTCCTGGGTAACAACCTCGCCGAGCACAGCCTTGACGGGGCCAGGACCGGTAAGGAACATGTATGAGGTGTTCTCAACCATCAAGGTGAAGTCGGTCAGCGCGGGAGAGTAAACAGCACCACCGGCGCAGGGACCGAAGATACCGCTGATCTGGGGAATTACACCGCTGGCCATGATGTTGCGCTGGAAGATCTCAGCATAGCCGGCCAGCGCGTTGATACCCTCCTGCAGACGGGCACCGCCTGAGTCGTTCAGACCGATGACGGGTGCACCTACCTTCATGGCCATGTCCATGACCTTGCAGATCTTGCTGGCCAGCATCTCGGAAAGAGAACCGGCACTTACGGTGAAATCCTGTGCGAAGACGTAAACCAGACGACCGTTGATGGTACCGCAACCGGTTACCACACCATCGCCCAGGTAGTGCTTCTTCTCCATACCGAAGTTGTAGCAGCGATGCTCCACGAACATGTCCATTTCCTCGAAGCTACCCTCGTCCAGCAACAGGGCAATACGCTCGCGGGCAGTCAGTTTGCCCTTCTCGTGCTGCTTGGCAATAGCCTTCTCACCGCCGCCGATGCGGGCCTTGGCGCGGAGTTCAATCAACTCCTTGATTTTTTCTGTTTGAGTACTCATGATTGTTTAAATATTGAGAATTAAATGTCTTATTGCAGAAAATGCGTACAAAGTTACAAAAAAAGGTTAAACAGGGCAACCACTTTGCACCAAAAATGAGAAATTCTCCTTATTTATTTTATATAGCTTGGCCATGAGGCGCTTTTTCACTAACTTTGCACACTGAATGAGAATACCGTAACAAGATGAAAAGAGTCATCCTGATACTGCTGGGCCTGTCGGTCATCATGCCTGTGGCGGCGGGACGGCGTAGCGACAGAAACGCTGCCCCCAGTGCAAGCCTGCTGCTCGGCATGATGCAGAGCGAGATGCAGCGCCATCCCCAGGCCTGGACCATCGACCGCCAGAAGAAGCCCAAGTGGAACTACACCCAGGGGTTGGAACTGATGGCGATGACGGATGCGGCAGACTTCCTGGAAGAGGATAAGCGCGGCCCCTTGCACAACAAGGTGTATGCCTTCGCCCTGACCTATGCCGACACCCTGGTACAGCCGGACGGCAGCATCATGGGCCACAAGACGGAGAACTACTCGCTGGATGAAGTCAACAGTGGCAAAATCCTATACAGGCTTTGGCAATGGACGGGTGAGAGGAAGTACCGTCTGGCCATGGATTCCCTGCGGGAACAGCTGAGACAGTCTCCACGCGTAGCCGGGGGCGGGTTCTGGCACAAGAAACGCTACCCCCAGCAGATGTGGCTGGACGGCCTCTACATGGGAGCGCCCTACTATGCAGAATATGCCACACGTTTTGAGAAAGACGAAGAGCAGCAGGCATCCTATCGCGACGTCTGGCATCAGTTCAGCCTTTGCTTCCGGCAGACCTGGTGCAAGGAATGCCAGCTGTTGCACCATGCCTGGGATTCCAGCCACGAACGTCAATGGTGCGATCCAGGGACAGGCCGTTCCAGGCATGCCTGGGGACGGGCCGAAGGGTGGTATCTGATGGCGTTGGTGGACTGCACGGATTGGCTGCCCGAGAATTACAGGGACTCCATTGCATGCCAGTTACGCCCGGTAATGAACACGTTGCTCAAACTGCAGGACCGCAGGAACGGATGCTGGCAGCAGGTACTTGACCAGACGGGGCGGGAAGGCAACTATCACGAGATGTCCTGTACGGCCATGTTTGCCTATGCCATGCTGAAGGGCTACCGGCAGGGACTGCTTGACAAGCGCTTTCTGAAGGCCGGACGCCGTGCCTTGGAAGGCATCTGCCGGAACTTCGTCAGCCAGGACGAGCAGGGCCTGTGGTCACTTCATAATGTATGCAGCGTGGCAGGACTCAGCGACCCTGACCGTCCCGGAACATTTGAATACTACATCTCCGAACCCGTCATTGACAACGACCCGAAGGGTGTAGGTCCATTCATGAAGGCGATAATTGAATATTTACGGACAAAACAGGGAACATTCCCTGACAGACATACAGAAACAAAGTGAAACAACAATCTGCACCCATAGAACTTGGCACGGAACCCATCGGACGGCTGTTGCTGAAGTATGCCCTTCCGGCCATCATTGCGATGACAGCCTCATCGCTGTATAATAATGTGGACCGCATCTTCATCGGACAGGGTGTGGGACCGGATGCCATCTCCGGCCTGGCCACCACCTTTCCCTTCATGAACCTCTCGGCAGCCGTAGGCGCCATGATTGGCGTTGGTGCCAGTGCGGTCATCAGCATCCGATTGGGACAAAGGGATTACCGGACAGCACAGCACGTACTGGGCAACACGCTTGTGTTCAACCTGATACTGGGCATCGTCTTCACGGCACTCTGCCTTCCCTTCATGGATGAGATCCTGACCCTCTTCGGGGCCAGCACCAACACCCTGCCCTATGCCCGCGACTACATGGAAGTCATCCTGCTGGGCAATGTCATCAGCCACAGTTACTTCGGGCTGAATGCCGTACTTCGGGCTGCAGGTCACCCTCGTGAGGCGATGTATTGCACCATCCTCACCGTGGTCGTCAACACCATCCTTGACCCACTCTTCATCTGGGTGTTCGACATGGGCATACGCGGTGCTGCCATAGCAACCATCCTGAGCCAGGCCTTGTCGCTCTGCATCCAGATCCACCTCTTCTGCAATCCAAAGGAAGTGCTTCATCTTCAGCACGGCATCTATCGTCCCAGCCTGACCATCGCCCGACAGATCCTTTCCATCGGCGCATCACCATTCCTGATGAACTGCTGCGCCTGTCTCGTCGTACTGATCATCAACAGTCAGATGCGTACCTACGGCGACATGCTTGATGTGGCAAACGGCGGAGACATGGCCATTGCGGCATACGGCATAACGAACAGTATCGTATTCTTCTTCCTGATGATCGTCATGGGATTCAACCAGGGCATGCAACCTATCGCAGGCTACAACTGGGGAGCCCGGCAGAACAGGCGCGTCTGGCGCTGTGTCAGCTTTACCATTGCCTGTGCCACCATCGTCACCTGTGTGGGTTGTGCCATCTGCGAACTGTTTCCCGAAACGCTGATACATTTATTTACAGATGACCCAACCATCACCATGATTGCCACACGCGGATTCCGCGTAAGCAGCGTCATGCTGCCCATTGTGGGTGCACAGATGGTTATCGGCAACTTTTTCCAGAGCATCGGCCATGCCGGCAAGAGCATCTTCCTGTCCGTCACGCGCCAGCTCCTGTTCCTCATTCCCTTCCTCTACACCCTCCCCCGGTTCTTCAGCCTCGATGGTGTCTGGATGTCACTACCTGCCTCGGATGCCGTCAGCTTCATCGCAGCTTCCAGCATGTTCATCTGGCTGATCCGGAAGGTCAGGAAGCAGGAACAGCAAGGACACGACACTGAAAAAAAAGTTTGATTTTATAGTTTCACGCTTTCACAGAGCAATGACAGATTTATATACAGCATGAAAAGAAACTTGCTTTTTTTCCTTACATTACTCCTCATCCTTACAGCCCAGGCAGGGGGAATTGACCATGGCTATCACATTGAGGACTGGACCTACGAGGCCCAGGTTCACGAGGACAACACATGGACAGTAACGGAAACGATGACCGTGGAGTTTCACGAGCAGCGTCATGGCATCTACCGCCACATCCCACGGGTATTCGTGAGACACCACGATGCCATGGGCGAGGACAGGAAGTACACCTACCGTTGTGAGATTGAGGATGCAAGGGTGGACTCTCACGAATACAAACTGGATGATGCCGACAATGACCAGCAAAGTCTGATCATCCGCATCGGAAGCGAAGACAGGCTTGTCAGCGGAAGGCAGAGTTATGTCATCCATTATACGATCGATTATCCCGATGATCGCTACACCTCTGCCGACGAACTGATACACACGGTGCTTGGAACGGAATGCAATACCAATATCGAGCACTTCCGCTTTGATATAAAGTTTGACAAAAGCCTTCCGTCCGGACTGGCCTTGAAGACGATGAGCGGAGATTGGGGCGGAGAGGGAAACAAACTGAATGTGGTTCCCATCGTTACCGCCAACAGCATCAGCGGTGAGGCCACACAGATTGCCCCCTTCTGCGGCATTACCCTGCAGGCCCCTCTGCCAGAGGGGTTCTGGAAGGGAGCCAAGACAGTCTCGCCCATACTGGCCTACATCTTTGCGGGACTCTTTCTCTTGTTCATGGTCATCTGCCTGGTCTACGAGCTCCTGCATCGACGCAAGCGTCCGCTGATGGTCATCGAGTACAACGCCCCGGACGACATCTGTAGTGCAGAAGTGGGTGTGATCATTGATGATTCGGCCGATGTCTCCGACCTAACGTCGCTCATCGTATGGTGGGCCTCGAAGGGTTATCTAAAGATGCGTGAGACCCATACAGATTCGGGTAAAGTAGACATGCGCCTGACTGTACTGAAACCCCTTGAAAAGGATGCACCAGAATATCAACAGATATTCTGGAACGTTTTCTTTGAGAAGAAAAATGCCGTCAGCCTGTCTGAACTGGGTGACAAGCACCAGGAAATATACAATGCACAGATTGCCCTGGCCCAGTATTTCAGTGGCGAGCGCCAGGTGACAAGTACCAACTGGAAAATGGTAATCGTGACTTTCATCATGTACCTTTGCGGCTTCCTGCTCTTTGCCTATGGCAGCAGAATCACAACCTGGTACGAAAAAGACCTTGCCTATGCCTCATTTGGCTTTTCCGGATTGGCGTTCGTGGCCATGTCCCTGCGCATGTGGTTCTCCAGTTGGGACATGATCAGGAGTCGCAAGCGGGTGTTTATCCAGTATGCTGCCATCCTCATCCTGGCCCTGATATCTCTGTCAGGTTTTAACCGCATTTATAATGCCTCAGACTATCTGTTGCCCCAGTCCTTGCTCAATACCATCATCGGCAGTGGCTGGCTGGTAGCCTTGTTGAGCGGCCGACTGGCGAGGGACACGGAATACAGAAAGGAGAAGATGTCTCTGTTGCTGGGCTTCCGCGAGTTTATCCGGAAAGCCGAACTTCCGATGCTGAAAGCGCAGGTGGATGAGAACCCCGAATATTTCTACGACGTACTGCCCTATGCCATGGTCTTCGGCCTGACAAACAAGTGGCAGAAGCATTTCAAGAATATGGACATTCCCGCGCCAAGCTGGTATGAGAGCACGGGGGGCAACCAGCGATTCTCTTCCTACATGCTGGCCGACCGCATCAGCCACAGCGTCAACCACACCATACGGCAGGCTGTGGAAACCAGTAGCCACGATCCCAACAGTTCCTCTTCGGGTAGCAGTTTCAGCGGCGGTGGCGGCGGTGGTGGTGGCGTGGGAAGCTGGTAGGCTTCGTACGGAGGCCAAACAACCTTTCGGGCCTCCCCCCCAAAAAACACAAACACGAGAAGGAAAAAGGAGAAAAGTAAACCTGATAACCAGAAGCTTAGAAAGGATGAAGAAGATACTATTTGTCTGCCATGGCAATATCTGCCGTAGCCCGATGGCAGAGTTCATCATGAAGGACCTTGTCCGCAAGGCCGGGCGCGAGGACGAGTTTCACATCGAGTCTGCCGCCACCTCCACGGAGGAGCTGGGCAACAGCGTCTATCCTCCCGCCCAGCGCAAACTGGCAGAGCACGGCATCTCATGCAAGGGGAAGCGGGCAAGGCAGGTACACAGGAACGACTACGGACAGTTTGACCATATCATCTGCATGGACCGCTGGAACATACGCAACATACAGCGTATCATACCCGACGACCCCGAGGGAAAGATCTCCCTGCTCATGGACTTCACCTCACGTCCCGGCGACGTGGCCGACCCCTGGTACACGGATGACTTCGAAGCCACATGGCGTGATTGTCTGGAAGGGTGTGAAGGGTTATTGCTTTCATTTTGCACTGGTTGTTAGTCGAAAGTTGCACAACATTATTAAAAAAAAAGCAGAAATGGTGCGATTATACGAAAAAAAAGCAGTAACTTTGCAAAAGATTACCCGATGTGATGGCTGAACAAACGGCATTCCTACCGGGAAAATACAAGAGAAAGTATATTCATTCGCAAGAAAATCAATCAATTATAAAACTTCAAAAAGAAAAGACGTATGAAGAAGATCAAGATGCTCTTGGTTGCAGCGCTTTCATTCTTTGCGCTGACTGGCAACGCACAGGAGAAGGAAACATTCAATCCCCACTGGTTCCTGCAGCTGCAGGCTGGTGCACAGCACACCCTGGGTGAGGCCAAGTTCAACGAACTGCTGTCTCCCAACGCACAGATTGCCGTAGGCTATCAGTTCAGTCCCGTATGGGCCCTCCGCCTGGGTGCCGATGCATGGCAGAGCAAGGGCGGCTGGAGCGAGAACGCAGCCAAAGGCTTCGGTTTTACCGACAACACCTATAAGTGGAACTACGTTGCTCCCGCCCTGGACGTCAAGTTCAACCTGATCAACGCCATTGCCGGTTACAAGAGCAATCGCGTATTCGGCATGAACCTGATTGCCGGTGTTGGTGCCAACATTGCCTTTGGCAACGACGAGGCTGGCAACATGCATGCCATCAACCCCACCGTGCTGAGCCACTACTATGACGGCACCGCCGTGAAGCCCGTAGGCCGCGCAGGTCTGGATCTCGACTTCCGTGTATCAAAGCGCGTAAGCCTGAACCTGGAGGGTGTTGCAAACGTGCTGACCGACCACTACAACAGCAAGCACGCTGACAATGCAGACTGGTACTACAATGTACTGGCAGGCGTGAAGGTTGCCCTGGGCAAGACCTCCAACAAGGTGGTAGAGGAAGAGTGGGCTACCCGCATCGATACCATCTGGTACGACGAGGCTGCCTATACTCCCCGTGTTGAGGGCGGCACCATCTCCTGGAACGTATTCTATGAAATCCGCGAGAGCGACTATATCGACGCTGACCAGCAGCTGGCCAAGATCGGCGCCTTCCTGAAGGAGCACCGCGAGTGCAAGGTTACCGTGAAGTCATACGCTGACCGCGGCACCGGTAACCCCGAGATCAATATGGGTTACTCACAGCAGCGTAGCGAGAAGGCCAAGGCAGCCCTCATCGCAGCAGGCGTTGACGAAAAGCTGATCACCGCAGAGTACTTCGGTGATACCGTACAGCCCTTCGAGGAGAACGACAAGAACCGTGTCAGCATCATCACCGCTACCGGTCTGAAGGATGTCAAGGACAAGTACAACGTGAAGAAGTTCCGTACCGAGGAGGTTCGCTATCGCGTACGCTAATCCGGCATACGATTTCAACAAAATCGAGTAGGAGGAAAATAACGTAGGTTGTTTTCTTCCTACTATTATTTTCCGACCTCTCACACCACCGTACGTGCCGTTCGGCATACGGCGGTTCCCTAATTACGATGCAATTTGG
>JAZRVZ010000197.1:0-5133 GCA_045599425.1 Bacteroidaceae bacterium
ATCGAACTCACCAAGGTCTTCCGGCAGAAGGATGCCGCCTTCATCCGCACGCTCGACCATATCCGCATGGGACAGATCTCCGACCTGGAGATGAAATTACTTAACACCCGTGTTAGCGACACACCTCCCGCCACCCAAATCCCTGCAGATCCGGAAGAGACTGATGCCCTGAACATTGTGCTGGCCACCCGTAGGGACAACGTGGACTACATCAACCAGAGCAACCTGGAGAAGATCTCCGGTCGCCCCAGCATCTTCAGGGGTCGCATCACCGGCGACTTCCCCGAATCCTCCCTGCCCACCCTCATGGAACTGGAACTCAAGTGCGGCGCACAGGTCATATTCGTCAAGAACGACCGCGAGCACCAGTACGTCAATGGAACCCTTGGCACCATCATCCACATCGACGAGGAGGAATCCGAGATAGGCATCCTCACTGACGAAGGCAAGGATGTCCTGGTCAAACCCGACATCTGGGAGAACGTGCGCTACACCTACAACGAGAAAGAGAAAAAGATTGACGAGGAAGTCCTTGGATCCTTCACCCAGCTACCCATCAGGCTTGCCTGGGCCATCACCATCCACAAGAGTCAGGGCCTGACCTTTCGCAAGGCCACCATCGACTTTACCGGCGGCACCTTTGCCGGTGGCCAGGCCTATGTGGCACTCAGTCGCTGCACCTCTCTCGAAGGCATGACACTCAGTCGCCCACTGAGCCAGGCCGACATCTTTGTACGACCCGAGATCACCAGTTTCGCCTCCAGCTTCAACGATGACGGAGCCGTCAGGCGCGCCCTCCAGCTGGCCAGGGCCGACATTGAGTACGCTGCCACTGTCCAGGCCTTCGACCAGGGCGACATGGAGGAATGCCTCCGTCACTTCTTCGTGGCCATCCACGCCCGTTACGACATCGAGAAGCCTCTGCCCCGCCGTCTGATCAGGAAAAAGCTTAACATTATCAACCAGCTGCGCCAGGAGAACCAGAACCTGCGCGACCAGATGCGCCAACAGGACAAGCGACTGGACAAATATGCCCGCGAATACCTTGAGATGGGCAACATCTGCATCACCGAGGCACATGACGCCAAGTCTGCCCTGGCCAACTACGACAAGGCCATCGAACTCTCCCCCACCCTGGTCGATGCCTGGGTCAGAAAGGGTGTCACCCTGCTCGACGACCAGCGCCTGGACGAGGCCCAGACCCACCTGATGCATGCCACCCGCATCAGTCCCAGGCACTTCAAGGCCCGTTTCAACCTGGGTCGGCTCTACATCGAGAAAGGCATGTACCGCGAGGCCATTGCCGAACTGGACCACGCCACTTCCATCCGCCAGGACCATGCCCGTTCCCACGACCTCATGGGCGACTGCTTCTCCAGCCTGGGCGACGAGAAGAAGGCAGAGATCCATTGGGCCATCGCAGAACAACTGCGCAAGAAAAAGTGAGGACGGAGCGGCTTGTTTCTTTTGTTTCAGACAAAACCCTTCACACCGAAACAACAGGTAACAGAAAGTTGTTTGCATTGATTGTGTTGCTGTTTCTCCATTAAAACCCAAGTTTTATTTGCTTTCATTGAGATATTTTGCTATCTTTGCGCCTGATTTGACCAGCGGATTAACCGCATTTCTTCGCAAAACCAACAAAATAACTCATAAAGACATGAAAAACAACTTCAAGAAGGTAGCCTCCGCGCTCGCATTCGGCGCCCTGGCCACAAGTTCCATCCTGGCTGCCAAGCCCAAGTACACATCCTACCTCTTCACCTACTTCACCGGCAACGCCGTACAGGAAGAGCAGATCCGCTACGCCCTCAGTGAGGACGGCTGGACCTGGAATCCCCTCAACGACGGCAAACCCATCATTGCCAGTGACACCATTGCCCTGAAGAAGGCCGTGCGTGATCCCCATATCCTCCGCGGCGAGGACGGCTGGTTCTACCAGGTTGTCACCGACATGGCCAGCAGCCAGGGTTGGGCCAGCAACCGCGGCATGGTACTGCTGCGCAGCAGGAACCTCATCAACTGGGAGCATCACACCATCCACTTCCCCGAAAAATACAAGGGTACCAACTTCGCCCACGTCACCCGCGTCTGGGCCCCCCAGACCATCTGGGATGCCAGCGTAGGAAAGTACATGGTGTACTTCAGCCTCCTCACCGACGACGGCAGCATCCCCTACGACAAGGTTTACTACCAGTATGCCAACGCCGACTTCAGTGACCTTGAGGGCGAGCCCAAGGTACTCTATGACACGGGCGATGCCGCCATTGATACCGACATTGTCAAGGATGACAACGGCGACTATCACATTTTCTTCAAGACGGAGAACGGTCGACAGAAGGGAATCAAGCAGTTCATTGCCAAGGATCTCCACAACTCCAAGGAGTGGAAGCTTCAGCCCGGTTTCTGCCAGGACACCAACGAGGCCGTCGAGGGCGCCGGCGTCTTCCGCCTGCACGATGGCACCTGGTGTCTGATGTATGACTGCTACGGTGCCGGCCACTACCAGTTCTGCAAGAGCGACGACCTGCTGACCTTCAAGCGCGTCAAGGACACCCAGACACGCGGTGCCTTCACGCCCCGCCACGGAACCGTCATCGCCATCACTGCCGAGGAAGAGGCCCTGCTGAAGGGCTGGGAGGAGATGCAGAAGGCCAAGGACAACCTGCGCCACCGCTCTGTCCCCACCCTCACCCTCAGCCAGCTGCAGAACCGTCCCGCCATGCTCCAGGACATTGAGCAGACCCTGAACAGCGAGGTCAGCCTGAAGTCCCTTGCTGCCCTCAAGGCCCGTCTGGCAGCCTACTTCGCCAAGTAACCGTTCATAACATTCAAGTCAAGAGACGATGAATATACTCAGAACACTTACCCTGTCCGCCCTGCTGGCAGGAGCCACCCTGATGCAGGCAGGCAACACCGTCACCAAGGTGAAGCAGGTCACTGAGAGCGTGGCCCTCACCGAAGACGTGGACTATGTCATCACCGACCAGGAGCCCTTCGGTGCCATGGGCAGCGTGGACATCCGGAACCTTGAGCACGGCGTGGTCATCATCCAGAAGATCCGTCCCAGCAAGGTCATCAGCAGCATCCTCAAGGGCCACGTCTTCATCAACGGCGAGCAGGCAGTCAACGGTCGCAACTGCCAGGTACGCATGTACAACCGCGGCGCCATCATCTTCCCCTACTCCAGCAGCATGAAGCCCCTCACCTGCTACACTCAGGAAAACTACGGCGGCGACAGCTACAACGGCTACACCGAGGGGCACGACGGCAACGGATTCATGAAAACCCTCAGCAAGTCCCAGCTCAACAACAGCATCCAGTCCTTCAGGCTCAAGCGTGGCTACATGGTCACCTTTGCCGTCGGAACCGGGGGCTGGGGTTACAGCCGCTGCTTCATTGCCGACCAGGAAGACCTGGAGATTCCCGTCATGCCCAGTCCCTTCAAGGGCACCATCTCCAGCTACCGCCTTTTCCAGTGGTACAATGCCTCCAAGGCCGGCGTGCACGACACATCCGCCCAGGCCAATGCCGCCCTGGGCACCACCAGTTGCTTTGACTGGGGACAGGGCAATGCCTCCCTGCTGCCCGACGTGGAATGGGTATCCCACCACATCTACGAGGACTGGCCATCGGCCTCAGCCTGCGGCAGCGTGACCGGCACCTGCCACATGAAGACCAACAACGAGCCCGGCAACTCCGCCGACGACCACCCACAGGATGTCGAGACCGTGCTGAACAACTGGCAGAACCTCATGCGCACCGGCCTCCGACTCTGCTCCGAGAGCTCACACGACGGCTCCATGAACCACCTCAAGACCTTCATGAACGAGATTGACGCGCGCGGCTGGCGCTGCGACATCGTCGACCTCCACGGTTACTGGGACGGCCAGTGGAACAACCTTGACTGGTACATCAGCGAGTACGGCAAGGGACGTCCCGTATGGTTCAGTGAGTGGGTATGGGGAGCCAGCTGGAGCAACAACGGTGCCTTTGCCGAGGGTCGCCGCAACGACGACGCCACCTACAATGGCACCAAGCCCATCCTGGACAAGCTCCACGCCCACCCCAAGGTAGAGCGTTACTTCTACTGGAACAGCGAACAGTGGTACACCAAGATCTGGCGCGACAACCAGCTCACCAGACTCGGTCAGTACTATGCCACCATGGACGTACCCCTGGCCTACAATGCCGCCAATGACTACGTTCCCAAGATCGTATGCCAGGCCCCGTCCAGCATCAAGGGTACCTTCAACAACACCAGGAAGACCTACAAGATTGAGTGGACAGACCCCAACGGCGACATGCTCCAGAGCATGGAACTGCAGTGTCAGCGTCCAGGCAGCACCAAGTGGGTCACCGTAGCCGGGATTGAGCTGGCAGACAAGGTCAGCGCCGCTGACGTCAGCTACAGCTACACCGACACCCTCAGCGAGGCCGGCCTCCACATCTACCGTGTCTGCACCGTGGATCCAGGCAGGACCAAGCGCTACTCCACGGAACTCTCCATCACCGTTTCCGCTGCCAACAGCATCGGCAACCTCGGATACGGCACCCTGCAGATTGCCGGCGCCGATGAAACCACCACCGAGTTTGAGGCACGTACCGACGAGGAAGGAAACGAGATCGTCCCCGCCGTATTCTTCAACCTGGTCAGCAACAAGAACACGGCCAACGGTCTGAGCAACCACCTCATCAGCATCAGCAAGGGCAACTTCAAGTACCGCATGAGCCCCTGGACCCTCAAGACGCCCGTGACCATCAGCAGCACCGAGACCACCGATTACATGCTCCTTCCCCTGGGCACCTACACCTTCGGCGACGGCAGCCAGATGATCGTGGACAAGGCAGGAACCATCAAGGGTGACACCGTTGCCATCAGTTTCCCCACCCCCTTCCCTGAAGGCACCCAGCCCGTGGTCATCGTACAGAACAACAACAGCAGCAAGACAGCGGCACCCGTCGTGGCACGTGCCTTTGACGTGACCGCCACCGGTTTCAAGGCAGTCCTGACCCGTCAGGAAGGCATCACCGGCAGCTTTGGCGGCCAGAGCGTCAACTACATGGCCGCCCTGCCCGGCAGCTATCCCATCGGACAGGGCAAGCTCCTGACCGTCTACCGCGACACCGATA
>JAZRVZ010000198.1:0-9078 GCA_045599425.1 Bacteroidaceae bacterium
TTGCCATTTCTCTCTCTCGGTGACCCGTCTCAGTCCTGCGGCGGACTTCGTCAAGTCCTGCGGTGGACTTGCCTGAGTCCTGCGGTGGATTTCATCAAGTCCTGCGGTCGACTGGCGCCTGTCGCCCTAAGGACCTGGATGGGCCGGCCGGCCGGCTCCATCCTGCCATCGCGGTGGCTGATCACCTTTTGTACTGCGAAGATACGACATCCGGGAGGGACGCTGACCGTCTCTGTCCGCCTTGTGCATTTATTTCCGTTTATGTCCGTTTGAGTCCGATTATTCCGCCCTGTTTGCTTGCATATATTGTAAATTATTTGTATCTTTGCATAGTCAAATTCAATAGGTATTTCCTCATGAAAAGCAAGTCAAAGTCAGAGATTGCAGATGCTGCAGGTGTGAGCCAGAAGGCGCTGGCACGGTGGATAAGGGTACACAGGGAGAAGCTGCGAGCCATGGACGTGTCACCCTCGCAGCGCATCCTGCCACCCAGGGCGGTGGAGTATGTGTGCCGGGAGTTCGGGATCCACGAGGAGGACTTTGCGGCATAGGCCCCTGGTGCACTTTTTAGTGCACTTTTTGAGGGGAATTTGGTTTTCTAACATGCAGGAATACAGATGATTGGATGTCTTTAGTGCACTTTTGGGTATTTCTATACATAAACCTTTACTACCCGTACGCGTTATAAAGAGTTATAAAGAAAAAAGCGAAAAAATGCACCAAATATATTGAACGGACTGATAATCAAGTTGATAAAACTATGATTTCGGTCGGAAAACTGCACCAAAAAGTGCACCAGAGCGAAAAAATTGCACCAGGTTCCATTTTGTTGCCCTTTTCCTTGCCTCATTCCCCGGATTTCATTATCTTTGCAAAAGAAAAATGATTCAACTTTCACATGTGTAAAACTTGCTCAATATGACGGTTTCAGGTCGGGTTCTTAGCCCCTTCCGGTTTGGCGGTTTGGCGGTTGATCATACAGAATAACCGAAAAGGGAAGCGACCGGATCGATCGGCGATGACAGGAGAGTTTTGCCTATCGGACAAAAGTAGTTCGCTCGAAGGGCAGAGGAAGCGGTAGGCCGAGCGGAGCTCGCGAAAATTGAATAAAACAACGGAAATCCAGGAGTCACATATTCAATCAGACAGACAAGGGGCTGGTCGTTGCTCCGATACGTCAGAAACCGCGACTCAATCGCGAATCAGTTGGACTGATCCCATGATCCACGGAAAACAGAAAAGAAATATGGCAAAGAAACAAGATACCATCTCAATTGGTTTTGAGGACAAGATATGGAAGGCAGCGGATGTGCTGCGCGGTAACCTGAATGCAGCGGAGTATGAGGGCGTGGTGCTGGGCTTGATCTTCCTGAAGTACATCAGCGACAAGTTCGAGGAGAAGTACCTGGAGCTGAAGGCTGACGAGTATGCCGACGAGGAGGATCGCGACGAGTACATGGCCGAGAACGTCTTCTTCGTGCCCCGCGAGGCTCGCTGGTCGGTCATCAGCGAGGCTGCCCATACCCCGGAGGTGGGTATCGTGATAGACCGTGCGCTGGATGCCATAGAGCAGGAGAATGACCGCCTGCGTGGTGTGCTGCCCAAGAACTTTGCCCGTCCCGAGCTGGACAAGCGCCGTCTGGGCGATGTGGTGGACCTCTTCACCAACATTGAGATGCACGATGCCGGCGACGAGAAGGACCTGCTGGGTCGCACCTACGAATACTGCCTGCAGAAGTTCGCCTCGATGGAGGGCAAGAATGCCGGCGAGTTCTACACGCCGAGCTGCATCGTGCGTACCATCGTGGAGATACTGGAGCCCTACGAGGGTCGCGTCTATGACCCCTGCTGTGGTGCCGGAGGCATGTTCGTGCAGAGTGCCAAGTTCATCCAGCGCCACGCCAAGAACCTGCGCAGCATCAGCATCTACGGCCAGGAGGCGAACCCCAACACCTGGAAGATGGCGCACATGAACCTGGCCATCCGTGGCCTGGAGGGCAACCTGGGCAAGACCTACGCCGACACCTTCTTCGACGATCAGCACCCCACGCTGAAGGCCGACTTCATCATGGCCAATCCTCCCTTCAACCTGAGCGATTGGGGACAGGCAGCCCTGCAGGAGGACGTGCGCTGGGCATACGGTCTGCCCCCCAGTGGTAATGCCAACTTTGCCTGGATTCAGCACATGATACACCACCTTTCGCCCACAGGTAAGTTAGGACTGGTGCTGGCCAACGGTGCGCTGAGCAGCCAGAGCGGCGGCGAGGGTGACATACGCCGTTCCATCGTGGAGGCCGACCTGGTGGAGGGTATCATCGCGCTGCCCTCACAGCTCTTCTACAGCACCGGTATTCCCGTCAGCCTCTGGTTCATCACCCGAGGCAAGAAGCAGCCCGGCAAGACCATCTTCATCGATGCACGCAATATGGGTACGATGGTGACGAGGAAACTCCGCGAATTGACGACCCCCTCCCTGCCTCCCCGGGGGGAGGAGCCTGATACGTCAGATATTGGGCGCATAGCAGGAACCTTCCATGCCTATCAGCGTGGCGAGGAAGTGGACGAGAAGGGCTTCTGTGCCGTGGTCAGCACTGCCGACATAGCCAAGCAGGACTACATCCTCACGCCCGGCCGCTACGTGGGCATAGCCGAGGATGAGGGCGATGGCGAACCCTTCGAGGAGAAGATGGCCCGACTGACGGCTTCGCTCAGCGAGCTCTTCAAGGAGAGCCGCGAGCAGGAGGAAGAGATACGGAAGCAGTTAGGAAGTATTGGTTGGGAGGTGTAAGCGTATGGATGGTCAGAAGAAAGTCTCGATAAGGTTCTACAACGACCGAAAGGTGAGAGCTGTGTGGAGCGAGGAGGAGGACAAGTGGTTCTACTCTGTGCTGGATGTGATCGGCGCATTCAACATGCAGGACGATTACGAAAAGAACCGCAACTACTGGAAGTACCTGAAGGCGAAGCTAAAGAAGGAAAATAGCGAGTTGGTTAGTGCCACTACCCAACTGAAACTGAAAGCTGCAGATGGCAAACGATATAACACCGATGTAATGGATATGGACACGGTACGCCAGCTGGCATTATCGTTCCCAAACACCAAGGCCATGGCCTTCATCGATTGGCTGACGAGCAGCGACAACAGTATTGATGGGCAGAGTAGAAAGAAAGCGTATGCGCTGTATGAGAGTGGCATCCTTGACTCCATATCCGTAGGTACTGTTCAGGGGTTGCAGCAGATACACGGATACTTGTTTGAAGGCCTGTATGACTATGCAGGTAAGATACGCCAGAAAACGATATGGAAGGATGGCACGCTGTTTTGTCGTGTGGAATACTTACAGTACAACCTTGAGCAGGTAGAGCAGATGCCTCAGAACACTTTCGATGAGATAGTAAGCAAATACGTGGAGATGAACGTCTGCCATCCCTTTATGGAAGGAAACGGCCGTAGTACCCGTATCTGGCTTGACTTGATATTCAAGCGTTCGTTGGAGAAATGTGTGGATTGGAGTAAGATAGACAAGAAAGAATATCTCAATGCCATGCGTAAGAGCATGACGAACGACACCGACATCCGCAGACTGCTCCGTGGTGCCCTCACCGACGATATCAACAGCCGAGAGATATTCATGAAGGGCATCGATTATTCATACTATTACGAACAGGAGGATTAAGGTATGGATTGGAAAGAAACAGAATTAGAATCTCTTTTGGAATCCCTTATAGATTACAGAGGCAAGACTCCCCAAAAGACTGATAGAGGCATTCCTCTTATAACAGCTAAAATAATAAAGAGGGGCACAATTGCAGAACCAAATGAGTTTATTGCTGAGGAAAACTATGATTCATGGATGGTTCGGGGTATTCCTATGGCTGGTGATGTGGTTTTAACAACGGAAGCGCCATTAGGTGAAGTCGCACAGCTTGATGAGAGGAAAATAGCCTTAGCCCAAAGAGTTGTTTGTCTTCGAGGGAAAAAAGATGTTTTAGATAATACCTATCTTAAATACTATTTCCTTTCTGCAGTAGGTCATAAAGCACTTACTGCGCGAGAAACTGGAACAACAGTATTAGGCATAAAACAGTCCGAGTTAAGAAAGGTAAAAGTTGTATATCCGCCTTTCAATTCACAGCGCCGCATTGCCTCCATCCTTTCCTCTCTCGATCGCAAGATTGATCTGAACAACAAGATCAATGCTCAACTGGAAGAGATGGCACAGGCTATCTTCAAGAGCTGGTTCGTGGACTTCGAACCCTTCAAGGATGGAAAGTTCGTGGAAAGCGAACTGGGAATGATACCCGAAGGGTGGAGAGTAGGAACGCTGGGAGAAATTTGTACAACCAATTTGCGATCTGTAAAAGGAAAAATTTTGTCGCCTGTACAATATTTAGATACTGGTAGTATAACAGAAAATATCATTGATGGTTATCAATACTTAGATCCTGCCATAGACAAGATACCAAGCAGAGCAAAGAGATTAGTTCAAGAAGGAGATATTGTTTTCTCAACCGTAAGACCTAATCAGAAACATTATGGTATTATTCTAAATCCTCCTTCAAAACTTGTCGTATCAACAGGTTTCTGCGTTATAACTTCGAACAGGACTGGATATACCCCTTATATTTATCAGTTTCTAAAACAAGATTCTATAATAAATAAGTTACAAGCAATAGCCGAGCAATCTGTCAGCACTTATCCTTCAATAAACGCATCTGATATAGAAAATTTGGAAATAGTAATTCCTGTGGATAAGGACATTCAGGTCTTTGCTGAAACTCTATGCACTTTTAACAAAAGAATAGCGTTTTTATTAGCAGAAAACCTCCACCTCTCCCAACTCCGTGACACCCTCCTTCCCAAACTAATGAATGGCGAAATAGAATTGTAGATTATGACAGACAACCCAGACATACCCAAGGTGCTGAACCTGCATACCGTGATAGACAATCTGTACTTCTATCAGAAGTCGGACGTGATCTATCAGCTGGCCTTCGCCTTCTGCGACCGCTTCATCCACCTCTACAAAGACCGCACACGCGACCAGGTGATACAGGCGGCACGCTCCGGCAAACAGAACTTTGCCGAGGGTATGGCCGACGGACTGACATCCACTGAGATGCAGATAAAGCTCATCAACGTGGGACGAGCCTCATTGCAGGAACTGCGAGAGGACTTCGAGGACTACATCAAGTCCCGTCACCTCCGCTTCTACCAGAGCGGCGACCCCGGGTTCGACCCTATGATGGAATACTGCCGCCACCACAACCGACTGCAGGACTACGAACCCTACTTCCAGCAGTGGACCGACGAGCAGATGTGCAATTATGGCATCACTCTCTGCCGCATGGTGGACAAGATGGTCACCAGCTACCTGGAACGACTGGACAAGGAGTTCGTAACCCAGGGCGGCATCAAGGAGCGCATGCACCGCGCACGCACCGGCTACCGCAAGCAACAGGACGAACGACTGAAGCAACTCGAAGCCGAAAGACCCCAACTCGAAAACCGACTGCAAGAGCTTCAGCATCAACTGCAACAGGCACAGCATCAACTGCAACAGGCACGCACCGAAGCTAACCAATGGAAAGCCGCATACGAAGACCTGAAGGAGCGAGCCCTGAAAGCTTACTACCAGCAGAAAGACGAGATAGAAGAGCTGAAGAAAAGACTGGAGCAGAGAGGCTAGAATCTCTAGAATCTTTAGAAGTTCTAGAAAGTCTAGAAGCTCTAGAAAATCTAGAAAGACTAGAGGGGATAGAGACTTTAGAAAAAACAACCGATTATGGCATATACCTACAAATACAACGAAGACGCCTTTGAGCAGACCATCATCGCTCTGCTGCGCGATGAGCTGGGCTACCAGTACGAGTACGGCCCGGACGTGGAGCGTGATGCCCATGCACCCTGGCATCCCGAGATGCGCAATGACCTGATGCGCATCAACAGCGGCGTGCCCAGTGAGTTCGTGGCCGAGGCTTACCGACAGCTGACGGGGCTCAGTGATGCCTCGCTGCTGCAGAGGAACGAGCAGTTCATGGACTGGCTGCAAGGCGGACTGCCCGTGACGCTGACCCTCAAGGGCGAGACGAAGAGCCATCTGGTGAAGCTCATCGACTACGACCGTCCGCTGGCCAATACCTTCCGCGTGGTGAACCAATGGCGTGTGGAGGAACTGGAGACGAAGCGACTGGACCTGTGCGTGATGGTGAACGGTCTGCCCCTCGTGGTGGGCGAACTGAAGACGGCCATCAACGCCGACGTGGACATACACGATGCCTACGCCCAGATGAAGAACTACCAGCAGGTACTGCCCCGACTGTTCACCTACAACGCCTTCAATGTCATCAGCGACATGACCGAGACACGCGCCGGTTCGCTGACCGCCAAGGAGAGCCGATACATGGAGTGGAAGACCGCCGATGGCAAATATGAAACGGCTCTGGTGGCCGACTACAGCACCTTCTTCCGGGGCATGTTCGAGAAGCGCAGACTACTGGACATCATCCATAACTTCATCCTCTTCGACAGCTTCCAGGGAGCTACGGGCAAGATACTGACCGCTTACCACCAATATTTTGCCGTGAACAAGGCCCTCGTCCGTGCCAAGGAGGCCGTGGCGGGCATGGACAAGGTTTGTGAAAGCCGAGCGCAGAGTGGAGCTCGCTCCGACTATGCCGAGGCGCATCCAAAGCTCGCCAGTAGAGCTGGCAAGATTGGCGTGTTCTGGCACACGCAGGGCTCGGGCAAGAGCCTCTCGATGGTGTTCCTGGCCCACCTGCTCATCCAGCAGATACCCGAGGTGACACTGGTGGTGGTGACCGACCGCAACGACCTGGACAATCAGCTTTTTGCGCAGTTCGGACGTTGCCAGAAGTTCCTCAGGCAGACCCCCGTAAGGGCCGAAAGCCGCGAGATGCTACGCGAGCTGCTGAGAGGTCGCCAGGCAGGCGGCGTGATATTCACCACGATACAGAAATTTGATGAGGAGGAGACAGGAGAGCCTAGAGGTTCTGGAGATTCTAGAGTTTCTGGAAGCTCTAGCGTTCTCTGCGAGAGGCGCAACATCATCGTGATGACCGACGAGGCACACCGCAGCCAGTATGGCGCGGAGCACTGGGACAGCAAGTCGCTCAGCCTGAAGAAGGGTTTCAGTCAGAAGATGCGCGAGGCCCTGCCCGGAGCCTCGTTCATCGGTTTTACCGGTACACCCATCAGCGACCGTGACCGCGATACGGAGGAGGTCTTCGGCCAGTACATCGACATCTACGACATGAGTCAGGCGGTGGACGACGGAGCCACGCGTCCCGTCTATTACGAGAGCCGCGTGGTGAACATCGACCTGGATCAGGACCTGCTGCATGAGTTGGACAAGGAGTTCGACGCCCTGGGCGAGGAAGGTGCCACCGAGGAGCAGCTGACGAAGACGAAGCAGGACTTCAGCCATCTGACGGAACTGCTGGGCAGCGACCGTTGCATCGACTCGCTGGTGAGGGACATCCTGAGCCACTACGAGGACAACCGCGCACAGGTATGCACCGGCAAGGCGATGATCGTGGCTCTGACACGCGAGATCGGTATCAAGATATACCGCAAGATCATGGAGCTCAGACCCACGTGGGGAGAGAAGGTGAAGGTGGTGATGACCGCCTCGAACCAAGACCCCGAGGAGTGGAAGGAGATCATCGGTACGGACAAGCAGAAGCAGGACCTGGCACGCCGCTTCAAGGACGACCAGGACGAGATGAAGATAGCCATCGTAAGGGACATGTGGCTGACGGGCTTCGACGTGCCCTCGCTGAGCACGATGTACGTCTACAAGCCCATGTCGGGTCACAACCTGATGCAGGCCATAGCGCGTGTGAACCGCGTCTTCCCCGGCAAGGAGGGCGGTCTGATCGTAGACTACGTGGGCATAGCCCAGGCCTTGAAGACGGCCATGAAGCGCTACACCCAGCGCGACCAGAGCCGCTTCGGCGACCCCAACATCGCCAAGCAGGCCATGCAGAAATGGCAGGAGGAGATGGAGATATGCCGCGACCTGATGCACGGCTTCGACTACACGCCCTTCTTCACCAAGGACAATGCCAAGATGGGCATGACGATCGTCAGCGGCGTGAATACGCTGGTGGGCCCGAAGAAGGAGGCGGAGCGCAAGAACTTCATTGAGCACAGCGACAAGCTGCACAATGCCACCACGCTGTGCCGCTCGCTGCTCAACGACCAGCAGAAGCTGGAACAGTGCTTCATGGATGCCCTGCGCGTGGCCCTGAAGCGACTGGGCATGAAGGGCAAGGTGAGCCGGCAGGAGATCAACGACCGCATCAACGACCTGCTGCGCCAGAGCATCAAGAGCGAGGGTGTGGTGAACCTCTTCGGCGACAAGCAGCTGGAGTTCTCGCTCTTCGACGAGGCCTTCATGCAGGAGGTGAGGGACATGAAGCAGAAGAACCTGGCCGTGGAACTGCTGACCAAACTGCTGAAGGAGAGGATTAAGACGTCGCAGCGGAGGAACGTGGTGAAGAGCGACCTGTTCAGCGACATGCTGAACCAGAGCTTGTCGAACTACCTCAAGGGACTGCTGACGAACGAGGAGGTGATCGAGGAGTTGTTGAAGATGGCGCAGAAGATCAAGGAGGATGCGGAACGTGGCAACGAACTGGGTCTGACGGACGAGGAGAAGGCCTTCTATGATGCGCTGTCAACACCCGAGGGTGTAAGGCAGGCCTACACGGACGAGGAGTTCGTGGTACTGACGCGTGAACTGACCGATGCCCTGCATCGCAACAAGACGATAGACTGGAACAAGAAGGAGTCGGCACGCGCATCGATGCGCGTGATGATCAAACGATTGCTTAAGAAATACAAGTATCCACCAGTAACCACCAATTACTTCAACCAGGGTAAACCATTTGAAAACAAGTATTAGGAGTGTTAGCAAAAGTCGCTGATTTATAGATTTTTAAGACGTATTCTTGCATTTTCTTTTTAAAGTTAAACTAACTTATAGTGGCATATCTTTTTGAAGATTTTGTCCCATTTTTGTCCCGTTTATTATTATCTTTGCCGAGTGATTT
>JAZRVZ010000199.1:0-9696 GCA_045599425.1 Bacteroidaceae bacterium
TACTGCCTACTTTGCTGAAGATAGGGCGCTGTTCCTGGAATGGTATTGCTGTTGTCATAGTCTCCATATTTGCCAAATTGTTCGTTGAGGAATGCTATCATCACATCCTCATTGCCAAAGATCTTCTTGAAACCGAAGTCCGTAAGTGGATTTATGTATCTTGGAGCATTCATTATCTTCTAAAAAGTCATATTATCTCAGCGGTTAGCCGACATTCGTCGGCAAAGATACTAAAATTTCTTGAAATAAAGTATGTTATAGCCATAGATTATACATATTGCAACTCATTTTTAACATATACATAGAATACGAAAAAATACCTTCACATGCTTCACGCCATGCCTAACGCCTGTATTTCAACCGTTTAACCTTCAGAAACGCACGTTCATACGTGATAGATGTGAAGCAATTCCGTTAATAGCATGTCACAACTGTGAAACAACCTTTGCACCAAGGTGGAAAGACCTTTGCACCTGAGTGAAAAGACCTTTGCACCCAAGTGAAAAAACTAACACATAAGTATCTGTAAACGTGTGTGTTAAGCTGTTTCCATCTTGAAATAAGTGACAAATACCACTGATATAACGTATTAAGTCACTCTCACAAGGTAAACTACGATTCTCCTTATACGTGTTCCTGCATTCCGGTCAAGGATGCAGTTCTACTATCGCACAACGCACGACCGCCTCCCGTCCTCGCCATTCACAGAATTGCTTCACATCCTTCACGCCAAACGGCTAAAAGGGAAACTGTACACAACTGTAATACAGTCACTTGGCATGGCGTGAAGAGTGTGAAGCAATTATTACCATATCCCATGTAGTGTGTGTGTTTTGTGTTTCTGGTGTTTCAGATGTTTCAGATGTCCGGACTTCAACTCCGGTCCTGACGGGCAAAGAGGTTGGCCAGGATGGTACCGGAGATGCTGTGCCAGGCACAGGAGATGGCGCAGGGGACAACAGCCATGGGGTTGGTGGCGACGAAGAAGTTCATGGCAAGGTTGGTGCCCAGTCCGGCATTCTGCATGCCCACCTCGATGCTGATGGTGCGCTTCTTGGCCTTGGAGAAGTGGAAGAGGGTGCCGGCTGTATAACCAAGCAGGTAGCCTATCGTATTGTGACAGAAGACGATGGCGAAGGTGAGGAGGAAGAGCAGCAGGCCGCTCTCGACGAGGGGATCATGGACGGTGGTGACCACTCCACCCACAATGCAGGCCAGGCAGGTGACGCTGAGACCGGGCATGCAGCCCTGGATCTTCTGGAAGACGGGTTTACGACCGAGCCAGAGGTTGAGCATGAAACCGATGGCAATGGGGATGATGGTGACAATGAGGATCTGCCGGAACATGCCCAGGGCATCCACCTCCACCTTGGCGCCGGCCAGCCAGAGGACGAGCAGGGGTGTCATGACGGGGGCCAGGAGGGTGGAGGCACAGGTCATGCCCACGCTGTAGGCCACATCGCCCCCGCAGAGGAAGGACATGATGTTGCTGGACACGCCGCCGGGGCAGCAGCCCACCAGGACAAGGCCGATGGTCATGGCAAGGGTGTAGGGCGCAAGGTCGGGCATCTGGGGGAAGAAGCCCGACAAGCCAACGGCCACAAGGGAGAAGAGCCAGGAGAGACCAAAGGCCACGAGGGGCATGATGGTGAACTGGGCCGCCGTACCTATCAGAATATCCAGGGGGCGCCTGGCCAGCAAGCGGAAGTCCTGGGGCGTGAGGGTGAGGCCCATGGTGAGCATGATCAGGCCCAGAATGGTGGTTTGCATGTCGCCCTTGACCCAGGCAAACAGACCGGGATACAGGAATGTCACCACGGCCGTCAGGATGACGAACAGGCTGGCCTTGCCACTCAGCACCTGGCTGACTTTCGTTAGAATCTCCAGCATAGGAAAATAGAAAGATTAAGGGGTATCCATTATTCAAAGGGTAGTAAAATCGCTTTTACTACCCTTATTCTCAATTGGTTGCTTTTGGATTGCAATTGGTTGCGCCTGGCTTACTTGCGGGTCAGGTTGACCTCCTTGCCTTCGTTCTCCAGCACCATCTTGTCGCCCTCCAGGGACTTGATGGTCAGTTTGCCGATGGCCATTTCGCCAGTGAAGTCGCTTCCCTCAATCTGCTCCTGGAAGCTCTTCTTCATGGTCTTCTCGTCCATGCCCATGCTGGCCAGGATCTGCTGGGTGGCCTCGTCGGCATTGATCTTGAACTTGTAGATATCAACCTCGGGCTTGGCACCGTTGAAGTCCAGCGTCAGCTCCTGGTCCTTCTGCTTGTACTTGCCCTTGATGTCCATGGTGAAACCCAGGTCCATGGTCATGGCGTTCTGACCGGTGGTTCCGCTGCAGTCCAGGGTGATGTCCACATTGCCGCCATCGAAGGTGAAGAGCATTTCACACTTGTCAAACTGACTGACCTCCTCGCCCAGCACGTCCTTGGGATTGACCTTCCAGGTACCTTCCAGACTGTTGCCGCCACAGCTGGCCAGCAGGAACATCACACACATTGCCATGAGGCTGAATAATGTCTTTTTCATAACTTCTTACTTTATTTGTTAGGTTAATATCAGCAGGTTGACGCACATATCGCATGGCGTGCGTGTACGTACGTTTCCGCAAAGGTAAGCAAAAAAACGAAAACAGGCAAGGATTGGGGAATAAAATACAAATTCTTCAGGCAAGGATGAGATAAAGGGTACCTGCGTAGATGGAAAGTGCAAGAAGCAAATAAAGAATCCCTGAAAGTCAGTGGAGCGGAATGATCCCAGACTTGGCCACCAGCTCTGAGCAGGCGCGGCGGAGGTTGGCCGCTGCCACGTCCTTCTGCATCAGGACGGCAAGGGGACGGGAATCGCCCTGGTTGATGGAACGTACGCTGGCAAAGCCGGCAGCGAGGAGGGAGGGGACGTCGGTCACGGCACCGGAAAGGAGGTGGACGGGGATGCCGCGGGAACGGGAAAGGACGCCCTGGGGCACCTTGCCCATGAGTGTCTGGCGGTCGGAACAGCCCTCGCCGGTGAGGATGAGGGTGGCATCAGTGAGGTGGCCGTCGAAACCGAGGAGATCGAGCATCAGGCTGATGCCGGGACACAGTTGGGCACGGAGGTAGGCCATGAGTGCGTAACCCAGTCCGCCGGCAGCTCCAGCTCCGGGGGCCAGGGCCAGGGAAGGGTCGGCCAGGCCAAGGGTCTCGGTGGCCAGGGCAAAGTCGTGCAGGCGCTGGTCCAGCAGGGTGACCTGATGGGGCGTGGCCCCCTTTTGTGGGGCAAAGACGGCGGCTGCGCCACGGGGTCCGCAGAGGGGATTGGTGACGTCGGAGGCCACGGTGACCCGGACGGGGTGGCCGTCGATGAGGCAGGTGGCTGGATATGGGGCATGCCGGTCGGCGTCAATGGACAGGGAGCCGGTGTCGTAGGACAGGTGCCCCTGCAGGGCCTCCACCATGCCGCGGCCACCGTCGCAGGTGGCGCTGCCACCGATGCCCATCACGATGTGGCGGCAACCGCGACGGACGGCATCCAGCAGCATCTCCCCCACCCCGCAGGTGGTGGTGAGCATGGGATTGCGGCGGTCCACGGGCACGAGGGTCAGTCCGCTGGCCTCGGCCATCTCCATGTAGGCCGTCCGCCGGTCATGGCTCAGGGCATAGCAGGCCTGGCGGGGCTCCATCAGCGGACCGTGTACCGCCACCCGGACAAGGGACAGATCCAGGGCCTGACGCACACATTCCACCATTCCTTCCCCACCGTCGCTCATGGGCAGGGTGATGATGCGGGCATCGGGCAGGACGTCGCGCAGCCCCAGGCTGGCCGCCTGGCAGGCATCGTGGGCCGTGAGGCAGCCCTTGTAGGAATCGAAGGCAAGGATGGCTTTCATGCGGTGTGGCGGTGGGCAGGAGTATGGGAAGGGTCTGTTCGTTTATATGGCGATCGGCTGGTTGCCGGGTACAAAAGTACAATGTTTTTGGGAAAGTAGGTGGCTAAAACGGACAATAACTCACTATTTCTTTGTGATTTGCTCTTTTTTGCATAACTTTGCCCCCACCACCGCATACAAACCCGGACAAAAAGGACCGACAATGAAGAACCCAACCAAGAAAACCCTTGCCGCATGATGACAACGGACAAAGACCCGATGGGTGCGGCAATAGCCGACTACTGGAAGCACGGCGTGGCCGGCAGGCTGCGCGTCTTCTCGCCCGACTTTGACGAGGATGAGATTCCCGTCGAGACCCTCTTCCGCTCCTTTGAAGAGATGCCTTCCCTGGAGCAGGAGGCCCTCAGACTGGCCGCCGGTCGCATCCTGGACGTGGGTGCCGGTGCCGGTTGCCACAGTCTGGCACTGCAGGAGATGGGCAAGGATGTGACGGCGGTGGAGATCTCTCCGCTCTCTGCCCAGACCATGCGTGAGCAGGGCGTGGCGAATGTCCTGCAGCAGGATTTCTTCACGCTGGACTCGTCCTTCGATACCATACTGATGCTGATGAACGGCATAGGCATCGTGGGCACCCTGGACCGCCTGCCCCGGTTCTTCCGGCACATCCGCAGCATCCTCAGTCCCGGTGGCCAGCTCCTGCTGGACTCCTCCGACCTCTGCTACCTATTCGAGGACGAGGAGGGCATCATCGAGCTGCCCGACTCCCAGCGCTACTATGGCGAACTGGAGTAC
Source organism: Bacteroidaceae bacterium (assembly GCA_045599425.1). Taxonomy (GTDB): domain Bacteria; phylum Bacteroidota; class Bacteroidia; order Bacteroidales; family Bacteroidaceae; genus Physcousia. The sequence continues at coordinate 4,669 of JAZRVZ010000199.1, forward strand.
CGGATGCAGTACAGGAAGATCAAGGGCGATCCCTTCCCCTGGCTCTACATTGACGAGGACGCCCTCACCGCCGAGGCCGCAAAGGCGGGCTTTACGGCAGAGGTCATCGCCCGCGGCGAACACTACGAGTACCTGGCCAGGCTGAAAGACCAGAGACTCCGGAAAGCATAGAAATCCCGGAAGTTCCGGAAAGTCCGGAATCTCCGGAATCTCCAGTCCCCCAAAGAACCCCTATAAAACAACATTGAACATGCAACTGCTCAGATCCTCCATCTTCGCCGGCATCTGCATCGGCATCGCCGGCTTCGGCTACCTGGCCGAGAAAAGCATCATCGGTGCCGTCCTGTTTGCCTTCGGACTGCTGACGGTCGTCCACTACAGGCTGAAACTCTACACCGGTACGGCCGGCTTCATCAAGAAGGGTGAGACAGGTCAGCTGGCGCTTATCCTGCTGGGCAACATCATCGGCTGTGCCCTCGTCTCCCTGCTGGTACGCTGCTCCCCCATGCCCCTGCAGGACACGGCCCTGGCCATCCTGGAGGGCCGGCTGGCCGTCGGTCCGCTGCGTGGTGCCGTCCTGGCCGTGGGTTGCGGTTTCATCATGACCACCGCTGTCACCTTCGGCCGTCAGGGCAAGCCCCTGCCCATGCTCTTCGGCGTACCCCTCTTCATCATGTGCGGCTTCCCCCACTGTGTGGCCGATGCCTTCTACTACCTCTGCGTGCCCCTGGATTATGTCAGGGATCACCTGCCGGACATCCTGCTCTTCTACGTCAGCATCGTGCTGGGCAACTTCCTGGGCTGCAACCTCTACCGCATTGTGCTGGAGAAGAAGCAGTATGACGATTGATAACCGGGTATTGGCAGGATCCCCTCCCACAAAAAAAAGGAAGACGATTCACACCGTCTTCCTTCCATATACGTTTACAAGCCGTTTGCTTGAAAACTGAGAGAGAGAGTATTGTATTTCTCAGAAATGCAGGTTCACACCGATACCGAACACGTCGTTCTTGCGCACGTAGTTGTCTGACTTCACGCCGGCAGCTGTCATGGTATTGACGGTGCGATCCTGGTAGAAGGTGTGCATGTAGCCCAGGTCGATGTTGCAGCGCTCGGTGGCATTGATGCGCAGACCCAGACCTACCATGTTGCTGCTGAGGTTGAAGCTCAGGTCGTTCATGGCTGCATCGGACATGCCGTAGTTGGTGGTCTGCCAAGAGCCGCTGACGGTGATGAACTTGCATACGTCGTACTCGGCACCGGCGATTACCTCCCAGGTGTTCTTGTCGATGAGCTTATGAGCATCGCCGTACTTCTTGGCACTCTTGTCAAAGTAGGTGTTGAAGGTACCGTTCAGGCGAACCTTCTCAACGGGGCTGTACTGGGCACCGAGGGTCAGGATGCCGGGAATGTCCTCGCGTACCTTCTTGCCGTCGGCGAACTTGCCGAGGGTCTCGTTGCCACTTGCGATCTGGGCCTGGGCAAAGGCATTCATCTCAGAGGTGTTCTTGAGGTTCATCACGGTGGGAGCCTCGTACTTGGCAGCCACGTTCCAGTGCTGGTTGATCTTCCAGTCCACACCGATGATGGGGGCTACGCCCAGACCGGTCTGGTCGGCATTGAGGGTGAGGTCGGAATTGGCTGGGGTTGTCTGTCCCATGACGGTATAGTTGACATCCTCAACAAATCCATAATAGTTGCAGGTGGCGTATGTACCACGCAAACCCACGAAACCAGCCAGGTTGTCCATGAACTTATAGGTTGCACCCAGTTGCAGACCGAAGTAGTAGCTGCGACCACGCATGTAGGCATTGAGCGAATAGCCCTGGTAGGCCTGGTTCATAGTGGCAGCGAGATTGTCCTGAGCATACTTCTGGCCATACTCGGCAGCGGGACCGGCCACAGCTGCCTGTGCCTGCTCAAGAGTCATGCCGGCAGCCATGTACTGAGGGATGGCCTGCTGGGCATAGCCCTGGGCTGCCTGAGTGGCCAGCTGGGTGGCTACATTGGTAGCTACGTTGGTATAAATCTGTCCGGCATAGAGCGCCTCGAAAGAACCCAGGCCCTTGGCAAACTCACACTTGCCGCCACCGCCGACAAGGGCGAAATTGGCATTGACGCTCCACTTGTCCTTGTTATAGCTGAGAGCGAACGAGGGGATGACGGGAGCCTTGGCCTTACCCTCGAAGCGATGGGTTGTGCTGAGATCCTTCTGGTTGTAGGCGAACAGGGGGAAGGTGGTCTCGATGTTACGCTGCTGGAAGGCCGTCTGACTGTTCAGGCTGAGGTGCCAGCCGTTGCTCAGGAAGGCGGTACCGGCAGGGTTGAAGTAGAGACCGTTGATGTCGATGATGGCACCCTGGCTCATCATGCGTACGTAGGCGGCATTCTGGTTGGTGTTGGTCAGCAGACCGCCGGCCATGGCGCTCAGGGAGGCCATCGAGAGGGCTGCGGCTGCAAAAAGATTCTTCTTGCTCATAATGATATGATTTGTTAATGTTCTAATACCTATTTTATTATTATATCCTGAAACCAGTTTTATTCAGGGAGGCGGATGGTCCGTTTTGTTCCAATCGTATGCTCCCTTGTTCCATATTTCACGGCAAAGGTAACACTTTCGACAAAAATGTGCAAGTTTTATGCTATCATTCTGCACATAGACGGGCGTTTTTGTGCAAAAAGTACCATTGCAGGTACATTCTGTACCATCCCCGTGGGCTGTTCGTGGAACCGTCGGCCGCTGTTCCTGCAACCCGCCACCCTGCCCTCGTCCCGGACATGCAAACAGGCCGTAGGCATACTTTTTGCCATGAAAATTTGGCCATATCGCAGATAATTCGTACTTTTGTGGAATCCAACGCATTATGCATCCAACAAACCACAAAAACACATAAATCATGAAGAAAACAAAGCTTTTCGCCTTTGCCTCCGCCCTCTTCCTGGCCGGAAGCATGCAGGCACAGAACCCCTATCTGCCCCTTTGGGAGCATGTACCCGACGGTGAGCCTCGCGTGTTCGAGGATCCCGACAATCCAGGTAAGCTGCGTGCCTACATCATTGGTTCGCACGACGTGACGAATACCGCCTACTGCGGTCCCGACATCCGCATGTGGTCGGCTCCCGTGGAGGATCTGAGCCAGTGGCGCGACGAGGGTCCCATCTTCACGCACTACGTTGACGGCCAGTGGGATACGATGTATGCCCCCGACCTGGTCGAGGTAACGGAGAACGGCAAGAAGGTGTACTACCTGTACCCCCACTCACGCGGCAACCGCCGTGTGGCCATGGTGGCCAAGGGCGACCGTCCCAACGGCCCCTTCAAGGCCATCAACCTGCAGCCCGACCAGCGCTCATGCGTGCCCGGCTCGCTGATTGACTTCGACCCCTCCGTGTTCATCGAGAACATCACGGACAAGAAGGATCCCGACTACGCCAAGGGATTCCGCGCGTATGTCTACTATGGTTTCCAGCACTCAACGGCTTGCGAGCTGGATCAGAACACCATGTACAGCATGCGTCCCGGCACTGAGCTGCACGACTATTTCATCCCCGCAAGTGCCCGCTACGGCGTGGTCCGCGACCCCGAGGGCACGCAGTATCCCTCGCTGATGAAGGGTCAGAATCCCGGCGAGTTCAACTTCTTCGAGGCCTCGTCCATCCGTAAGGTGGGCAACAAGTACGTAATGGTATTCTCCGGCTATTCGGGCCCCGACTATGGACTGGGTTCCACCAACTCGGCCCTGCGCTATGCCTACGGCGACTCACCCCTGGGTCCCTGGCGTTCGGGCGGTGTGCTGGTTGACAGCCGCGGCGTTGTCCTGAACGAGGACGGCAGCAAGCTGGTTACCACCAACTGGGCACACAACACCCATGGTTCCCTGCAGGAGATCAACGGACAGTGGTACGTGTTCTATCACCGTCCACCACGCGGCTTCGCCAATGCCCGCCAGACCATGGTGGCTCCCGTCAAGATCGAGTGGGACAGCAAGCCCGTTGCCAAGGGCGGCAAGCTGCGCATCGTGGGCTACGATCCCTACACCAAGAACAACGAGTGGAGCGCCAAGGCCAGCAACGGCGACCATTACACGGGTGCCGAGGTGACCAGTGAGGGCTTCCAGATCTTCGGTCTGAACCCCTACGCCTACTACTCTGCAGGTATCGCCTGCTACGTGACCGACCACAACTCCATGCAGGACCAGCGCGACGTGTGGAACGACCACATGGAGGTTGCCGGACTGAAGAACGGTTCCATCCTCGGTTTCAAGTACTTCGGCTTCGGCGGTCTGGCCCAGGACACCAAGGGTTGCAAGGCCTTCGCCGGCACCAAGCAGGGTGATGGCACCAAGATCCGCATCAAGGTGACTCCCAGCCGTCAGGCCTGCAAGATCCACGTCATGCTGGATGGCCCATACGCCAACAGCACCTGGAACGGCAAGGAGATTGCCGTGATCGACGTTCCCGCAGCCCAGGGTGGCCAGCAGGGCGGTCGTCCCGGTGGCTTCGGCGGCTTCGGTGCCGCAGCCCAGCCCATCTACGTTGATGCAGCCGTTCCCGCCGTTGAAGGCCTGACCGGCAAGCATGCCATCTACCTGGTTGTAGAGGGTCCTGAGGTTCAGGAGCCCCAGCAGCAACAGGGCCAGGGCCAGTTCGGCGGTCGCCAGCAGGCCCGTCCCCAGCAGCCCCAGAAGCCTCAGGGCTTGGTTGACATCCAGGGTATCGCCTTCATCAAGAATGGCCTTGACCTGAAGAGTCCCGAGATTCCCCAGGTTACCATCACCGTGGATGACATCCGCGTGAACCTGCCCCAGACGGCTATGCTCTCAACCAACCAGAACGGCTCCACCCAGACCGACCACTACCAGGCCTACGCACGTCTCACCCCCAACAGCGTGATCAAGGCTCCCGCCACCGATCCCAGCGTGAAGTTCGAGATTGGCAAGGTACAGGATGGCCGCGCCGTGGTGAAGGCCACCTGGAAGGGTGCCACCAAGACCTATCTGCTGAACTAAATTCAAGAAACTCTAGAGG
>JAZRVZ010000200.1:0-20307 GCA_045599425.1 Bacteroidaceae bacterium
ACAAAAAGTTGTATAGACATCGCCATATACTAACTAAAAAAGGTGCAAAAATCTGCATCCAGATATTTGCACCAATTTTCTTACTTAATGGAATTTACTATTATTCCTCAACAGCAGCCTGCGCGGCGGCCAGACGTGCGATGGGCACACGGAAGGGAGAGCAAGAAGCGTAGTTCATGCCAACCTTGGCACAGAACTTCACTGAGCTGGGCTCGCCACCGTGCTCACCGCAGATACCGGTGCGCATGCCGGGACGGACGCCACGACCCTTCTCTACAGCGGTCTTGATGAGCTGACCTACACCGTTCTGGTCGAGTACCTGGAAGGGGTCAACCTTCAGAATCTTCTTCTCCAGATATACGGGGAGGAAGCTTGCGATGTCGTCACGAGAGTAACCGAAGGTCATCTGGCTCAGGTCATTGGTACCGAATGAGAAGTACTCAGCCTCGGTAGCAATCTTGTCGGCAGTCAGGGCTGCACGAGGAATCTCGATCATGGTACCGATCTCAAACTCGATACGTACGCCTTCCTCTGCGAATACCTCCTCAGCAACCTTCTTGATGATCTCCTTCTGCTGCTTCAGCTCGTAGAGGATACCAATCAGGGGAACCATGATTTCGGGATGAGGATCAAAGCCCTCCTTCTTCAGCTGGCAAGCGGCGCCCAGGATAGCACGGGTCTGCATAGCCGTGATTTCGGGGAAGGTGATGCCCAGACGGCAACCACGGTGACCCAGCATGGGGTTGTTCTCTGCCAGAGAAGCTACGCGCTGCTTGATAACCTTCACATCTACGCCCATCTCCTTTGCCATGATCTCCTGACCTGCCTGATCGTGGGGAACGAACTCATGCAATGGGGGATCCAGCAGACGAATGTTCACGTGCAGGCCGTCCATAGCCTTCAGGATTCCGTAGAAGTCAGCCTTCTGATAGGGGAGGAGCTTGGCCAGTGCCTTCTCACGACCCTCAACGGTGTCAGAGAGAATCATCTCACGCATAGCGATAATCTTCTGATCGTCGAAGAACATGTGCTCGGTACGGGTCAGACCGATACCCTTGGCACCGAAGTCGCGTGCAACCTGTGCATCGTGAGGAGTATCTGCGTTGGTACGGATCTCCATCTTGGTGTACTTGTCGCAGAGATCCATCAGAGCCTTGAAGTCGCCGCTGAGCTCAGCAGCCTTGGTCTTGATCTCACCAGCATATACCTGACCGGTGGTACCGTTCAGAGAGATGAAATCACCCTCCTTGTAAACAACACCCTCGATCTCAACGCTCTTTGCCTTGTAGTCAACGTTGATGGCACCAGCACCGGATACGCAGCACTTCCCCATACCACGGGCAACTACAGCAGCGTGTGAGGTCATACCACCACGGGCGGTCAGGATACCCTCGGCGCTGGCCATACCTGCGAGGTCCTCGGGAGAGGTCTCGATACGTACCATGATTACCTTGTGACCATTCTCGTGCCACTCCTGAGCATCGTCAGCGTGGAACACAATCTGACCGCAGGCAGCACCGGGAGAGGCGGGCAGACCCTGAGTGATGACCTTGGCCTTCTTCAGGGCGTCCTTGTCGAATACGGGGTGCAGCAGCTCGTCCAGCTTCTGGGGCTCGCAGCGCATGATGGCAGTCTTCTCGTCGATCATCCCCTCACGTACCAGATCCATGGCGATCTTCACCATGGCAGTACCGGTACGCTTTCCGTTACGGGTCTGCAGGAACCACAGCTTGCCCTCCTGTACGGTGAACTCCATGTCCTGCATGTCCTTGTAGTGCTTCTCCAGCTTGTCCTGCAGGGCATCCAGTTCCTTGTACAGCTCGGGCATAGCCTCCTCCATTGAGGGATACTTGGCAGCACGCTCTTCCTCAGAAATACCAGCACGCTCGGCCCAGCGCTGTGAACCGATCTTGGTAATCTGCTGGGGGGTACGGATACCTGCTACAACATCCTCACCCTGAGCGTTGATCAGGTACTCACCGTTGAAGAGGTTCTCACCGTTACCTGCGTCACGGCTGAAGCATACGCCGGTAGCAGAGGTCTCGCCCATGTTACCGAATACCATGGCCATAACGGATACTGCGGTACCCCATTCGTCGGGAATTCCCTCCATCTTACGGTAGAGGATGGCACGCTCGTTCATCCAACTGCGGAATACGGCGCAGATGGCGCCCCACAGCTGCTCCTTGGGATCGGTGGGGAAGTCGCTGCCGGTCTGCTCCTTGATGGCAGCCTTGAACAGTTCAACCAGCTTCTGCAGGGACTCTACAGACAGGTCCTTGTCCAGGGTAACGCCCTGCTCCTCCTTAACCTTCTCGATGATAGCCTCGAAGGGATCGATGTCCTCCTTGTTCACGGGCTTCATGCCCAGAACAACGTCACCATACATCTGTACGAAACGGCGGTAGCTGTCATATACGAAGTGGGGGTTGCCGGTCTTCTCGCACATACCAGCTGCAACCTCGTCATTCAGACCCAGATTCAGGATGGTATCCATCATACCGGGCATTGAAGCGCGGGCACCTGAACGTACGGAAACCAGCAGGGGGTTCTTGGGATCGCCGAACTTGCAGTTCATCAGTGCCTCGGTGTGTGCAACAGCTGCATTCACCTCATCCTGGAGCAGTTCAACAATCTTATCCTGACCTACCTCGTAATACTCGTTACAGGTGTCAGTGGTGATGGTGAAGCCGGGAGGAACAGGCACACCGATGTGATTCATCTCGGCAAGGTTGGCACCCTTGCCACCCAGTACTTCGCGCATCTGGGCATTACCTTCGGCTTGTCCGTTACCAAAGGTATAGACTCTTTTCTGACTCATGTGTTTTAAATGTTTTTTAATAAAGTTGTTTCCAGATATTCTTCTTTTTACAAAAGTACACCTTATTTTTGATTTAGACAAGGTTTTAAGACTTTTTTACGGTTCTGCATGCGATTTTCCATAGATTTAATCGGTGTTAAGGCAAATAAGTTGTAAATTTGCGGTAAATTAGTCATAATGTTTGTCTTTGAACACTAAGAATTCTCAACTGATATGTCACGAAAGAAAAAGGAACTTCCCCTGCTGGAAGGAATAGAGATTACGGATGTTGCTGCCGAGGGCAAAGCCCTGGTACGCGTTGAGGACCTCGTCATCTTCGTACCCTATGTTGTACCTGGTGATGTGGTTGATTTGCAACTGACTCGCAAGAAGCATCATTATGCCGAGGCCAAGGCGGTCAGGATAGTCAAAGCGAGCGACAGGCGAGCTGTGCCGTTCTGTCCGCATTTCGGTACGTGTGGCGGTTGCAAATGGCAGTGCCTGCCCTACGAGGAGCAACTCTACTGGAAACAGCGGCAGGTCATGGACAACCTGCAGCGCATTGGCAAGGTGGAATTGCCAGAATGCACGCCCATACTGGGTTCCGAAAAGACACGTGAATACCGTAATAAACTGGAGTTTGGCTTTGCCAACAAAGTGTGGCTGACCGAGGAACAGTTGCGCAGCGGTGAAGATTTTTCCACGCCTGGAGACGTAGGCTTCCATACGAGTGGTGCCTTTGACAAGATATTGCCCATCCAGGAGTGCCATCTTATGGCTCCTGTCAACAACCGCATACGCAATGGCATCCGCCAGTATGCCTATGAGCATGACCTTTCTTTTTTTGACGCGCGTGCGCATGAAGGATTGCTGAGGAATCTCATGATCCGCCTTTCCAATACCGGTGAGCTTATGCTGCTTGTACAGCTTTGCATGACAACACCCGAGGAAGAGAAGCAAGGCATGGCAATGATGGAATGGATTCGAGTGGAATTTCCCGAGATTACCAGCCTGCTCTGGGTGAACAACCAAAAGTTCAATGATACCTTTGGCGACCTTCCCGTTCATCTTTACAGCGGCACCGATCACATCTTCCTTGAGATGGAAGACCTTCGTTTCAAGGTCGGTCCCAAGAGTTTCTACCAAACCAACACGGAACAGGCCTATCAGCTATACTCCGTTGCACGCGAGTTTGCAGGATTGACAGGAAATGAACTTGTCTATGACCTCTATACCGGAACAGGTACCATCGCCAACTTTGTGGCACGACAGGCACGTCAGGTCATCGGCATCGAGTATGTCCCCGAAGCTATTGAGGATGCCAAGGTGAACAGCCAGGTCAATCACATCAGCAACACGCTGTTCTATGCCGGGGACATGAAGGATATCCTCAATACCCAGTTCATTGAACAACACGGTCGTCCCGACGTCATCATCACCGACCCACCACGTGCCGGAATGCATCAGGACGTCATTGACACCATACTCTTTGCTGCTCCCCAGCGCATCGTCTACGTGAGCTGTAATCCTGCAACCCAGGCGCGCGACCTTCAGTTGCTCGATCCTGCCTATCGAGTCGTGAAGATTCGCCCAGTGGACATGTTCCCTCACACCCAGCACGTGGAAAACGTCGTATTGCTTGAAAAGCGGTAGTTTGCCGAAATCGAACTCGTCACCTCTTCATATTCAATATTCCCAGTCCCAAACGATCCTTTATGAGAATCCTGTTTGCAACCGTAATACTTTTCTGCTTCTCCGTGTGTTCCTTTGGAAAGCGCAGCACTCATCAGAGGTCGCAAGGCGAGGCTGCGGCCATGGCTGTCATCAACCGCTTCACGGGCGGGAGAATGGATGTCAGGGTGAGACTCTCACTCGACAGGGATGCCAATGGCTGCGACAGCTACCAGTACAGTGTGAAAGGAAAAACGCTGACCATCAAGGCCAGCAGCACCGTGGCAGCCTGTCGCGGGTTTTATGACTATGTCAAGGCCAAACACGCGGGCTTCAGTTCGTGGAGCGGCAATCGTTTCGTGGTGCCAGAGGATATGAATATCGCTCCCACGTCACTGACGACGCAGTTTCGCGACCATCAGTACATGAATGTCGTGACCTACGGCTATACCTGTCCATACTGGGATGAAAAGCGTTGGGACGAGGAGATTGACTGGATGGCACTGCATGGCATTGACATGCCTCTGGTACTCATCGGTGCGGAGCAGGTCTATCGTGAAGTCTTCTATGACATGGGACTGACCAAGGCCGAAGTGGATGCCTGGGAGGTGGGGCCAGCCCATCTGCCCTGGTTTCGAATGGGTAATCTGGCGAGGAACTCATTCGATGGACCCTTGGGTGATGAATGGAACAAGCGTCAGGAGGAACTGTGCAAACATGTCCTGAAGAGGATGAGGGAGCTGGGCATGAAGCCGATCTGTCCTGCCTTTGGCGGATTTGTGCCTGAGGCATTCACCAGGCATCATTCAGGTACGACAGAAGCCACAGGCTGGAACTGGATGCCCCAGTCCTACCGTAACTTCCGTCTGTCTCCCAGTTCATCTGCCTTCGTTGAGGTGGGAAGTCGTTTCCTGCAGAAATGGGAAGAGAAGTATGGGGTAGGGAAATACTACCTCAGCGACTCTTTCAATGAGATGGAGATACCTAACGACCTGAACCTGCTGACACAGTATGGTGATTCCATCTACAAGAGCATCAAGCAAGGCAGCCGTAATCCCGAAGCCGTCTGGGTGACCCAGGGATGGACGTTTGTGTACCAGTCCGGCAGTTGGGGCAGCAGCAAGTTCAATGCACTGACGAAGAACATTCCCGACCATGACTTCATGGTGCTGTACATGTCGCCCGAATATGGCCCGTCCAAATGCTGGGAGCGATATGATGGGTTCAACGACAAGGAATGGTGCTATACACTGTTGCCCAACATGGGAGGCAAGACCTTCTTTACGGGAAACCTGCAGAACTATGCACAAGGCTACCTGACTGAGTTGTATAATTCAACCCGTAAAGGCAATAACCTGACCGGCTATGGCATGACTCCAGAGGGCGTGGAAAACAACGAGATGCTCTATGAGCTCATTACGGATGCAGGATGGACTCCTGACCAGGGCACCGTTGACCTTGATGACTGGTTCGTGCAATACGCAGAGTGTCGTTATGGCTGCTATCCGCAGGTACTTAAGGATTATCACGACGTATTGCGCAATACCGTATACAACAAGTATATCGACCATCCCAGGTTTGGCTGGCAGTTTGGCGGAAACATCACCGGAACGGGAAATGCCATCATGGCAGATTCCTACTACGAAGGAGTTGAGGAACTGTTCGGACAGGTTGAGGCCCTTCGTGGGCAGAATTCACCCGAACTGTTGGCTGACCTTGCCGAGATTGCTGCCCTGTATGTGGGTGGAAAGGTGGAGAAGCTGGGTAGCCGCATCCAGAATGCCATTGACATGAAGCAAACAGAATTGGCTGACTCACTCATCGACGTTCTGGATCGCCTCATGCTGGACATGGATCGTGTACTGACCATCCACCCCAAGTACAACCTGAAACTGTGGGAAGACCAGGCACAGGCAATGGCACAAGACCACCAGACACGTGAGCGCAATGCACGTAATGCGCGCCGCATCGTCACTGTATGGTATGGTGACCACACCAGCAACGAACCGGTTCAGGATTATGCGGCCAGGGTCTGGGCAGGACTGGTACGTGACTTCTACCGTCCCCGGTTGGTTGGAACCTGGCGTATGAAGAATGGTGGTGAGAAATTTGACCACATAGCCTTCGAGAACCGGTTTGTTCATGCCGCGCCCTTCCTTTCCGACTATGAGGCCGTACCCCAGGACACCTTGCAATTCCTGGCATCAGTGGTAAACGATGCACATGTGGCCGGCGAGATTTATGTCGAGAAACTTGGGGAATTCCGCGTAAGCAATGGCAACCGGAATTATTGGTACATATTGCGCTGTGCTTATGAGCCCAATCAAAGCAAGGTGCTTACCGTGACAGGGGATAACGGTTTGCTGGATGCCCGGCCCTATGTGGCTTCCGGTGAACAGATATGGCGAATCATCCAGCCGGATGCCAATACCTACCGGCTTGAGAACCGCTATGGACAGAGTATCGGTTTGCATGAAGGCAAACCGATGACCTATGTTATGCCCATTGGAAGCAACGTAAGACTGGAGCTGGCTGCCGATGGTTCCAAATGGTGGGCCCTGCTGCCTGATGCAGCCACGTCCGACCGTCCGGCCATCCACTACAACAATGGCATGACGCTCTATGGCTACAAGAACGGCAACGATTACTTCCCTGGCAGTCATTTTACCCTGGAAGAAGTGCCACAGATGGTCGTGCCCGAAGCCAACAGCGATGACTATTCCAACTATCGCAGCCGTTTTTCCGGATTTACGCAGACAAAGCTTTTCGGAAAGCCAGGTCAGCCGCGCAGCAAGGAGGCACTGGCCCGTGCCCTGAAGGCTATGGATGAGATGGCCGCCAATATTGACCATGAGACCTACGACAGCTTCCTGGCTCACTTTACGGCCTTATGGGAAAGTACCATGGTCATGAGCAACAACATACATGTCAACAAACTGATTGATGCCATCTCACGTGCCCATCAGTTGAAGGAAAATCCGACAAATCCTAAGGCCGGCCAAGAGCTGTCCAAGGCTTTGCGTGAAGCGGAATCCGCTGTGACAACGATGAACGAAAACGCGGATGCTTCTGCCAAGGAAACACTTTCCATGCTTGAGCAGGCCGTTCTTCAGTTCCTGTCTTCCCCGGCAAGTGAATAGAATCAGCCATCCTGAATAATTTTCTGATTGCATGAATTAACGAACTCGCAACAAGTACATGTCATAAAGAACCGGCCGCACGACTGATTGCTATCGTACGGCCGGTTTTTTGAATATTGATGTCTCTTCAGGAATTCTGTCGCTGGATGAGTTTCTGCAGTTGCAGAAGGACCTACTTGATCATGCTGACGCTACGCTTCACGAAGCGGGTAAGGGCTTCGCCTCGGAGCATGCCGTTCTGAAGAAGTGCCAGATCAATGAGCTGGTGTACGCGCTCATTGTCCTTGCCGTAGGCCGAGAGAATCTCGTTCTTCTTGTCCTGCTGTGCCTTGATGTCCTCGCCGCACTTCTTCAGGTCCTCCTTCTCCTGGTCGGTAATCTCCTCAGGCTTCTTCTTGTCCTGCTCCTGACGCAGCACTGCCTGACGGGCATTGAGACCCTTGATTTCGCTGACAATGGGCTTCAGCTCTGCCTCAGTGGCCGTTTCGCTGTCTTCAAGTACAGCTTTAATGAGAGGAGCATCGGTATTGAGAACCAGCGTGTACATGTCTGGCATATCACCATAGAATCCCATTCCCTGCTGTATGCGACTCATCTCCTTCATGCGACGCATGTACTCACTCTGGGTAATCATTACGGGCAGGGTATCCTCGCCCAGTGCCTGTGCCTCAACATGGTACTCTGTCTTGTCCGTTTTGGGCATCTGACTGCGGAAGATGGCCGACAGGTTGTCGCCACGCTCAGCCTCCAGCACGTTGCGCTTGGTCTCCTCCTTCTGGATGAGACGATCAATGGTGTCAGCGTCTACGCGGGTGAAGGTTGTCTTTTCCAGCTTGCGCTCCAGCATGCTGACGAGCGGTGTGTCCAGCTGGCCGTCCATCAGCAACACGCTGTATCCCTTGTCCTTGGCGGCCTGGATGTAGGTGTACTGGCTTTCGCGGTCGGTGGCATAGAGGCAGACGGTCTGACCGTCCTTGTTGGTCTGGTTGTCCTTGATGAGCGTCTGGTACTCCTCCAGGGTGAAGTACTTGCCGTCGGTGTCCTTCAGCAGGAAGTAGTTCCTGGCCTTGTCATAGTAGTCCTCCTGTGACAGCATGCCATAGTGGATGAAGATCTTGATGTCATCCCACTTCTGCTCAAAGTCAGGTCGGTCGTTCTTGAAGATACCGTTCAGTCGGTCGCTCACCTTCTTGGTGATGTACTGTGATATTTTCTTGACATTCTGGTCGCTCTGCAGATAACTGCGGCTGACGTTAAGAGGAATGTCCGGCGAGTCGATGACGCCATGCAGGAGCATGAGGAAGTCGGGTACGATGTTCTCCACATTGTCGGTCACGAAGACCTGGTTGCAGTACAGCTGTATCTTGTTGCGCTGCATGTCCAGGTTGTTCTTGATCTTGGGGAAGTAGAGTACGCCGGTGAGGTTGAAGGGATAGTCCACATTGAGGTGGATCCAGAAAAGGGGCTCGTCGTGCATGGGATAGAGCTTGCGGTAGAACTCCTTGTAGTCCTCGTCCTTCAGCTCAGCGGGCTTCTTCGTCCAAAGAGGCTCACAGTCGTTGATGACATTATCCTCGTCGGTATCCTGGTACTTGCCGTCCTTCCACTCCTGCTTCTTGCCGAACACTACGGGCACGGGAAGGAACTTGCAATACTTCTGCAGCAGCTCCTCCAGCTTGTTCTTGTCCAGGAAGTCCTTGCAGTCGTCATCAATGTGCATGATGATGTCGGTACCGCGGTCAGCCTTCTGTGTCTCCTCCAGGGTGAAGGAAGGTGAACCGTCGCAGGTCCAGTGCTGGGCCGGAGCGTCCTTGTGACTCTTGGTGATGATCTCAACCTTGTTGCTGACCATGAAGGAGCTGTAGAAGCCCAGTCCAAAGTGACCGATGATAGCATTCGCATCATCCTTGTACTTGTCCAGGAAGTCGTTGGCACCGCTGAAGGCAATCTGGTTGATGTAGCGGTCGATTTCCTCGGCGGTCATACCGATTCCGCGGTCGCTGACGGTGATGGTTCCTGCCTCCTTGTCAAAGCTCACGCTCACCTTCAGCTCACCCATCTCACCCTTGAAGTCGCCCTTGCCGGCAAGGGTCTTGAGCTTCTGGGTTGCATCGACGGCATTGCTTACAATCTCACGCAGGAATATCTCATGATCACTGTAGAGGAACTTTTTGATGACGGGGAAGATGTTCTCTGTCGTAACCCCGATGTTTCCGGTTTGCATAATTTTATATGGTTTTTAGTTTTCTGTCTTTATGATGATGTGGTCACCGTCAGCCAGGGCGGTCAAGGTGCTGCCGGGGACTGGCGGGTTGTCGCCCAGGATCAGTTCGCAGATTGCATCCTCGATGTGTGTCTGCAGGGCGCGCCGAAGTGGACGTGCACCATATTGTGCATCGTAGCCTTTCTTGCCCAGGAGCAGTTTGGCCTCGTCGGTAATCTGGAAGGTGTAGCCCATCTCCAGTATCCTGTTGCGGAGTGGACGGAGTTCGATGTCGACAATCTGGCAGATGGCCTTTTCATCCAGCTGGTCAAAGAAGACCACGTCGTCCAGACGGTTCAGGAACTCCGGGGCAAACTGCTTCTGCAGGGCCTTGCGTACGAGCGAGCGGGCCAGCTCCTTGTTCTGGGTTACATCACCCTGTGCCGTGAAGCCCACACCCTGACCGAAGTCCTTGATCTGTCGCGTACCGCAGTTGCTGGTCATGATGATGATGCAGTTGCGGAAATCCACGGTCACACCGTTGCCATCGGTCAGCCGACCTTCATCCATCACCTGAAGCAACAGGTTGAAGACGTCCTGATGAGCTTTCTCAATCTCGTCAAGCAGGACGATGGAGTAGGGTTTGCGACGAACACGCTCGGTGAGCTGTCCACCCTCGTCATAACCCACATAGCCCGGAGGCGCACCAACCATGCGACTCACGGTGTGCTTCTCCATGTATTCACTCATGTCAATGCGGATGAGGGCATCGTCGCTGCCGAACAGTTCCTCGGCCAGACGCTTGGCCAGATAGGTCTTGCCCACGCCGGTAGGCCCCACGAACATGAACGTGCCGATGGGACGCTTGGGATCCTTCAGTCCCACACGACTGCGCCGTATGGCCTTGACCACCTGTGCCACGGCATCATCCTGACCGATGATATCCTGCTTCAGGATCTCGTTCATGGAACGCAGTCGCAGGTTCTCTTCCTGTCCGATGCGCTGTACGGGAATGCCTGTCATCATGGCCACAACCTGGGCTATCTGGGGTGCATCGACCACGCTGCGCTGCTTCCTGTTCTCCTCTTCCCACCTGGCCCTCAGTGCCTTGAGCTGTTCCTCGGCCTCACGCAACTGGTCACGATAGCTGGCCGCCAGTTCGAAGTTCTGTGCCTTGACAGCCATATTCTTCTTTTCGTTCAGCGACTCAACCAGGTGTTCCTGGTCCG
This sequence comes from Bacteroidaceae bacterium, assembly GCA_045599425.1. Lineage (GTDB taxonomy): Bacteria > Bacteroidota > Bacteroidia > Bacteroidales > Bacteroidaceae > Physcousia. The sequence continues at coordinate 11,044 of JAZRVZ010000200.1, forward strand.
TTATCTCCTCACTCACCGGTACCTCGTTGATTTGCTGACGGGCACCTGCCTCATCCATGGCGTCAATGGCCTTGTCGGGGAAATTCCGGCCCGTGATGTAGCGCTCGGTCAGTCTCACGCAGGCCTGGAGAGCCTCGGGCGTATAGCTTACCTTGTGATATTCCTCGTAGTGGGGCTTGAGGTTCTGCAGGATCTCAAGCGTCTCATTGGGCGTGGTTGCCTCCACGATGATCTTCTGGAAACGGCGTTCCAGTGCACCGTCCTTCTCGATGGACTTGCGGTACTCGTCCAGCGAGGTGGCCCCCACACACTGAATCTCGCCGCGTGCCAGGGCCGGTTTAAGCATGTTGGCCGCATCCATGGTACCGGGTGCCGAACCCGCTCCGATGAGCGTGTGTATCTCGTCTATGAAGATGATGATATCCGGATTCTTCTTCAGTTCGTTGATGATGGCGCGTATTCTTTCCTCAAACTGACCGCGGTATTTCGTGCCAGCCACAACGCCACCCATGTCCAGCACCACGACGCGCTTTTCCCAGAGTGAACGGGAAACCTGATGCCTGACGATGCGCAGGGCAAGCCCCTCGACAATGGCACTCTTGCCCACACCGGGCTGACCGATAAGGACGGGGTTGTTCTTCTTCCTGCGACAGAGAACCTGAGTCAGACGCTCAATCTCACGATCGCGACCCACAACCGGATCAAGCTTGCCTTCGCGGGCAATGCGCGTCAGGTCCGTGCCGAAGTTGTCCAGCACGGGAGTGGCCGTACCCGTCTTTTTCTGGGGCGCGTCCGTGACAGATGCCTTTCCGTCGCGCTTCATCGGCGTGCTGTCTTCCTCCTCCTCCTCAAAGCCGAATCCATCCATGGTCTCAGTCTGAGGACGCATGGCATCCATCACGCCGTTATAGCTAACCTCGCTTGCGGTCAGGATGCGACAGGCATCATTGTCGTTCTCGCGCAGAATGGCAAGCAGCATGTGCTCTGCCTCGATGGTCTCCGAATTGAGGTTGTGGGCTTCCAGCACGCACAGCTTCAGTATCTTGGAAGCCTTGGCATCAAGTGTCATATCGTCGGGGTGGGGTGTCAATATGACAGTTTTTCGCTTGGCCACCGATTCCAGGTCTGCCTTAAGCTGCGTGGTGTCCCGGCAAAGCTGACTGATAAGTCCGGTTGCCGTGCAACTCACGTCGCGCAGTATGCCCAGCAGCATGTGTACCGGGGTGATGCATTCATTCTGCAGACGCATGGCCTCGTCACGGCTATAGCTCAGAATCTGAGATAGTTGGGCTGAAAATCGGCTTGTCATCATATCTTGTCTGTCTTTGTGTTGTAGTATCTATATTATATAAGGTATACCGGAACGAGCTGGCGCTGTTGAAGCACGTGTTTCGGTCCTACCCAAAACACGTTATACAAACAGTATGCCAAATCGGCATTTTTTAAGGAAAAAGCCTATAATGACAACATCAGTACCATCCAGCCGTCGCGTTCCTTCCTGTAGCATTCATGCAGTCCCAGCGTCCCAGCCTTGTCAAGCAGGAAGGGTACATCCTCTTCATAGAATCCACTGAGCAGTATCTTGCCGCAACCCGGTTTGACGGACCGTACAAAGGCCTCCATATCATTCAGCAGTATGTTGCGGTTGATATTGGCAATCAGCAGGTCAACCATGCCATGTTGAAGTGTTACATCATGCAGGACTGAGGCATCTCCCAGGTAAACATCCAGGCCAAGGTGGTTCAGCGAGGCATTCTCCCTGGCATTCTCCACGCTCCACTCATCAATGTCGTATGCTGACACGCTGTCAGCTCCGCGCAGAAGGCACAGCAGACCCAGGATTCCCGTTCCGCAACCGGCATCAATGACATGCAGGCCGTTTACGTCCGTTTCCAGCAGAACCTCCAGCAACTGCCGGGTTGTTGGATGCGTGCCACTGCCAAAGGCCAGTCGGGGTGACACGATCAGTTCATAACGGGTTGAAGGCAGCGGAGCCCCCGTGTCAGGCAGGGTCTGGTGAGCGGAATCGTGTACACAGAGACGGTCGTCTATGACAATCGGACGGAATCCCTCCTTTTCCCACTGCTCATTCCAGTTGGCGTACTCCACCTCGCGCTGCTGGGTGTCAATGTGCCAGTCGGGTAGGGGAAAGTCATTCAGCACAGCCTCCAGATTCTCCTTGTCGAACAAACCTTGCTGAATGTACGCCTTCAGTCCGGTGGGAATGCTCTCGAACGACTCAAATCCAACCTCTGCCAGCAGGGCTGACAATATGTCCGTTGCCGCCTCCATGGGACAGTCGTTTTCCGGTGTCGGAGTAAGCGTGAACTCCACTTCAATGTATTTCATCGTGCTTCCTTTTCTGTTTATGCAAAGTTGGGTCGGGATCCCTGCCAGCCCTCTTTTCCACGCAAAAATACTCATTTTTCTTCAAACTGCAAAACCATATCTTCATAAATTGTAACTTCTGTAACTTCTGTAACCGTAACTTCTGTAATTTTTGAAACTGAAACATCTGAAACTGCCCCTCCCTCCCGTTATCTTGCCGTTTTCGTCCTTTTTTCTCAAAAAATGCCGTTTTTATCGGTGTTTTTTCGGTGTCCTGAGTGCGTTTTTCGTACGTACTGAGAATGGTTTTGTACGTTTTGAGAGTACGTTTGTACGTTTTGAGAGTATAAAGTTGAACAGATTTATACATAATTTAAATATTATAGTTATATTTGCGCATTGTTTGCACGGAACAATCAGAAATGACAGCAACCTCGAAAACTATTTTGATAAAAACAAAGCAAAAATTCTATATGAAGAAAGCCATCTATCTACTGCTTGTCTCCCTCCTTGCCGTACAGTCGGCATGGGCGGATGACATCAGTGCCGGGCAGGCCATGGACATTGCCCGGCAGTTTGTGAAACAGGACGCCAGGGCAAATGCCCGAAGGCAGTTGAAGGGCAGGGACGTCGAGCCCAGCCTGGCACACACCGTCAAGTCAGGAACAACACAGAAAGACAACCTCTACGTCATCAACCTGGGCCAGGATCAGGGTTTCGTGATCGTGGCAGGTGACGACAGGACAGAGGTGGAAGTCCTGGGCTACTGCGACCACGGTACGTTCGATTATGACAAGGCACCCGTGCAGCTGCATGACCTGCTGGCAGGCTATTCGGGCTGCATAGACAAGGTTCGTGAGACGAAGTCCCTGGCCGGGAGCCAGTCGCCAACCATGTCGGTCAGGCGCAAGGCCAATCCCAGGAACATGGGCGACATCGTTGTGGGACCGCTGCTCACCACCAGCTGGGGTCAGCATTACCCTTACAACAAATACTGTCCGGAGGGCTGCCCTGCAGGATGCGGGCCCATAGCCTATGCCCAGGTAATGAACTACTGGCACTGGCCTGAGAAGACGAAGGGCATGGTGGGAAATGAGGATTTCTCCGGACGTACCTATGACTGGGACAACATGCTTGACGGGTACACATACGGTCAGTACAACGAGCAGGAGGCCGACGCCGTGGCAAGGCTCATTGCCGATATAGGCAAGGCATGCGGTACAGCATATTCCCAGACAGGCAGCTCGACCCTCTTTACTCTCGGCCCACTCGCCGGCAACTTCGACTACTGGCCTGACGCACAATGGGTAAGGAGCGAGAAGGTTGGGCCACTGTTCCCTTACATCAAAAAGGAGCTGGACGCACGCCGTCCGGTTCTCTATTCTGGCTATAACTCTTGGTACAACGATTACCATGCCCTGGTGTGCGACGGCTACACCACCAATAAATATATGCACTTCAACTACGGCTGGGACGGAATGAGCGACGGCTGGTATTACTACACCTCCGAGTTCGATGGGGACGGATCCATCTTCACCAACTTCCGTCCGTATGACTGCGAGGAGGTGGTTCTGGACGACATCCGCTACCGCATCTACCCTGACGGCAAGGCTGAGATCATCAAGTACGAGCGAAGCCATGCCAGCGGCATCGACCTTGTCATCCCTGCTGTCATCAAGGATTCTGACGGCAAGAGCCACGACGTGGTGCGCATACTGAGCGGCGCCTTCTCCTCGAACTGTAGTTTCAGCTCGGTGACCATCGGCGAGAACGTGACGGGCATGGAGCACCACTGCTTCACCAACAGCCACATCGACAAGCTCATCCTTGGCGACAAGGTGGAGACGGTGCCCGACTATGCATTCCAGCTGACAGGCGTAAGGGAACTTGTCATCGGCGCATCGGTGAAGCACATCGGCAAGATGGCATTTGCCTACTGCCAGTGCAACACGGTGACGAGCAAGAGTCCTGCCTTCACGGTGGGAGAGAAAGCTTTCATCCTGAACCGCATCCAGAACTTCGACTGGATGGGCAACATCACCGAACTGGCCGACAGCGCATTCTTCGGTACCGAGTTCGGCAAGAACTACGCAGCCGACGGCAAGTCGCCCTTCAGGCAGCTCCGGAGCATTGGCAAGCGGGTGTTCGACGGAGTGGAGTTCCCCGACAAGACATTCTACATCCCGGCCTCCCTCAGGCACATCGATGCCGATGCCTTCGGCCACAGCCTGATCAAGGAGATTGTGGTTGACGAAGGCAATCCATACTTCTCCACCAACGACGATTTCTTCAGAAACATGCTGTTCGACAAGAACGGCACCACACTTATCTATGCCGCCCCCATCTGCTTGTGGGAAGACCGTTGGCCGGAGGGCGTCGTGCGCCTTGGTCCCAACAGTGTGTCAGCCTATTTCCGGCGCAGAGAGTCTATCTATGGAGTCAGCCATATCCCCATGACAATGACCATCCCCAACACCGTTGAGGATGTCACGGGAGCCTTCAGCGACTGTACGTTGATGGAGAACCTGGCATGCAATGCCGTGGTACCGCCCACGGCAACCGACGACACGTTCAGCGACTATTTCTTCAAGGATGGCAGCATCAGCCTCTATGTGCCAAAGGGAACGTCGGAGCTCTATGCCGGGGCACCCGGCTGGCGCCGGTTTGCGCACATCATTGAGATGGAGACCTACGAGCCAGCACCCCCTTCGCCCAACCGTCAGTACTACATGGTGCTGCACTGCAGCGACCCATCGGCAGCGGGGTCGCCGACAGAAGGCAGCGATGAGACGGTGAAGAGCATCCGCATCCCCGTCAGCGAGGTCAGCAGCGTCAGTGTGGGCGACTACGTCACGGGCGCCGGCCCTTCCGTCAGGGTCAGCAAGACAGGCGGAGGCGAGAATGCCTACCGTGTTGACAGCATAACATGGGTGAAGGGCTTCGTCTACGGCAACTCTGAGGTCTTTGACCTCGACCCAGTCAACCGTGTGGCAGAGGCACAGAACTGTACCGTCAGATTCAACGGAGCGTCGATTGAAGGCCCCATTCAACTCTCGGTCAGGAATGTGGTGAAGGCGCCCTCAATGCCCATGCCTTCACGCCCTGCGGCGACACTCGACATCAGCCTCTCAACAGGCGAGCACGAACTGAACGGAACGGCAGAGATAACCATACCCGTCAGACAAGGCGTGGACGAGGAACTGTATGCAGCCTACTACAACCCCGAAACGGGCGAATGGGAACCGGTGTTTGCCACATACGACGAGGAACGCCAGCAGGTGACCATTCTCACCAATCACCTCTCGCTCTTCGAGGTGGGCCATGTAAACACATTGCGTGAAGACATAGGATTCTACAATTGCTTCATCCTGTATGAACCCATCCATACGTTCAACGGCGCCGTTTCGGGACTGCTCGAACTGGCCACCAGCGACGATCCCGATGCCCTGGCATTCCAGAAGGCGAAGGAAGACCTGGGAACCTGGATGACGGTTGGCCTGGACGGCTTTTGCGGGCTGGCATCAGGACTGGGATGGACTCCTGAAGCATTCGACAAGGCCGTCGGCAAGGTGGCATGGCTCAGCACGGCATCGACCTTCCTCGACTTGTGCGCTGCCGACATCAAAGGTGACAACCTGGGCGTCGCATCCAACTCGCTCAAGACCATCATGAGCATAGCCGGCAACTATGCCGGTGCAGTCTTCGGCAGCTCAGTGCTCTCTGTCTCGATGGGAGCCGTGGCATTCATCGGCATTGCACTTGAGGGCCTTGGCACCACCGTCAAGGAGGCACGCATGGACTATGTGCGTTCCATGTACCGTTACTACTACAGTCCCGAAGGCCAGAGCGACTGCAACCTCCTTTCCCGCTTTTCCGACGGTGGCCAGAAGAATTACTATCGCGACTACAATGCCTGGTACAACCTTCTCGCCCCGGCATTCAGGACTTCAAAAATCAAGGATCCCAACTTATACGTGGAACAGGTCGTAAGGCACTACTGCGACCAGTTCTGGGAGGAATCGGACGATGTCCAGAATATCTGCAGCTCCGAGGCAAACAGGATCGGTTTCTCCACGTCACTCTTTATTTTCGATTATGAAAAGAAGGCCGTAAGCGAGGAGTATTTTGCCGAGCTCATACACGGCACGATAGCCAAGGTGGTCAGCGACATACGCAAGGACCTTGCCGCCGAGCACTTCAAGGGCTATGCAAAGGCACTGGAACAGCTGACAAACTACATGAACACCAAGCTGGGCTTTGTCATCAGCGATTCGTCATGCCCTGAAGAGGGCGAGTCGAAGTACAGCGGCTGGAAAATCCGTTTCACGGAGATACCTTCGGAAATCAAGGATCCCGAGGAGTGGCAGGGAGTCATCGACGGGCACGGCAACTGCAAGATGGGCCTCTTCACGCTGTACGCACTCTTCAGCCACAAGGTCAAGCCTCAGCTCACGCTCATCGACCCGAACGGCGTGGAGAGGATGACTTATGACTACCAGATACCGGAGGGCGGGAAGAGGATCATACTCCGCATCGACCTCGCCACAGGTGGAACAGCCGTCACCAATCCCCCCCTCAACAACCTGAAACTGGTCTATGACACGGGACAGTTTGGCTACGAATCCAAATTCTACATTACGGGAGTACCCAAGGAAAGCTATTGGCATTCACTGGCCAAGGAACTACACATGGGCTCGGATGACATCAATCTCAACGACGATCATGACAAGGCTGCCATTTTCGGTTCATTCCATATCTGGAAGAACTACAGGGAGCAGTCGGCCGTGGAGCAATGCTTCAACGACATACGCGAGATAAAGGTTGATGAGATGGGCACCATCTTCTTCGGCGGCCTGGAAGTGGGCAAGTTCCCGGAAAACGGTCTGAAGGGATCGGGCAAGTTCAGCATCAGTGTCAGGAATCCCTTCCACTACCGCACGCCGGACGAGTTCATCGACTACTGGAACGCCCACACATCGGCCTGGGAAATCGGTAACGGGGATGAATGGGAACGATACGCTACAATCCTGGACATCAACCTCCAGCACGATATCGTCTGCAACTTCGAGATAACCCGGTCCGAGGACCACCGCGAATTCGACATCACCTACCACGGCGAGGGCACCTACGTCCTCGACCTCAATTACATAGACGAGGTACACGACCTCGACTGGAACAAGGCTACGTTCGATCTGTACGACATGGATGATGAACCAGCCTCAATCAGTCCTGACCAGTTCTATTCCTGTCCTGTCCAGCGTGTCAATACCACCAGTCAGAGCTTCAACGGCAAGGTGACGCTCGAATTCAGCCAGAAGCTCAGGGTTGAGGAATAAGCACCACGTACATACCATCCACAAAAAAACAGCAAGACAATGAAAACCATACTATCAAAAACCCTCTGCCTCCTTCTGCTCTTCGTCTGCAGTCAGCGTGTCCAGGCTCTGACCACCCCTGAACTGACCATTGGCGAGACGGATGCCCTGAAGGCAGACGCCCGTGACATCCTGGGCGACGGAGGCAGCGTCAGCTACGACGCAGCCAGCAAGACGCTGACCCTGCACAACGCGAACGTCGGTAAGATATACGCCGCCCTTACCGTACACACCATCAGACTCATCGGCCAGAACTGCGTAACGGGCAATATCAGCATCAACGAACCCGGAAGCACGAACTTCGTGATCACGGGCAATTCAGTGCGCGACCGCCTCATCTTCCGCTCCGAACCGTGGGGCTGCGGAATCTACGTACAGAGCACCTTTGATCTCATCGACGGGAACAACCCCACCTACCCGGACCTCACCATCGCAAACTGCTACATACGTGCGTCATCCAAGGCACACATCTACGGACGCTCCCTGCTGACGATAAGGAATGCCTGCGTGGAATGCACCGGCGACAACAACTTCTGGGGTTTCAGCCAGCTGGTACTCGATGAAGGCGTCACCATATCCACGCCGTCAAACGCCCGTTACGACGAGACGCTCCGGGCCATCACCGTAGACGGAAAAAAGCAATACCAAGGCAGGGTAGTGATAGATGCACGCAAGGAGAATGGCGAGGCCATCAGCGAGAACGCCATTGCCATCCATCAGATCGACGGCGCCATCATCACATACGCCTTCGAGGACAAGCCCGTCATCAGCTACACCGGCGAAGAACTCGTCATCACCACCAGCAGCACATCCGTGCAGTACCCGCTTGCCTATCTGCGCAAGCTCACACTCGAGAGTGACTGGGACACGGCCACCGCCATCGGCGAGGTCACCAAGCCCGACACCGAATTCCACTTCACCGACCAGGGTGCCACCGTGCGTGGCGAGAAGCCCGGCACACCCTTCCAGGTATTCGACATGAAGGGCGCCAGGGTCTACCAGGGCACCATCGATGCCGAGGGCCGTGCCGACATCCGCATGTCCCGGCTCCCTGCCGGCATCTATGTGATCAAGACGCAGTCCACATCATTCAAGATCAGGAAATAATACTCATGAGCAACATTGAAATCGCCAAGACTGATACCATACTGCATTTGCAAGACCCTGAACTTTTGCAACTTGCCAATACTATCTCTGGCATAGTCAACAAGACCAGGCAAGGGATTGCCGCAAGTGTCAATACTGCCATAGTTGAGGCATACTGGAATATCGGGAAACATATTGTCGAGTTTGAACAGCAAGGTGAGGTCAGAGCTAAGTACGGAACTAACTTGCTCGGTAATCTTGCCAAAGTATTGGGGGTAACACTTGGAAAAGGATTTAGCCGTCCTAATCTCCAACAGATGCGTAAATTTTACCTTACTTATCCAATTTGTCAGACAGTGTCTAGCAAATTGTCTTGGTCGCATATTTGTGAGTTGCTGAAGGTAGATGACGAGTTGAAGTCGGATCGTAGCCATGTCGTTCTGTGAGCCAAGGAGTTGTATGACAAGCTTGTCTT
>JAZRVZ010000201.1:0-30094 GCA_045599425.1 Bacteroidaceae bacterium
AAGAGCGAACTCTATGAGAATCACCCCGACTGGATCGTGTGCCATCCTACCCGCCAGCCCATCACCGGCCGTGGTGGAACGCAGTTGATTCTGGACATGAGCAATCCCAAGGTGCAGGACTTCGTGTTCGGCGTGGTGGACAACCTGATGACCGAGACGCCCGACATCTACTATATCAAGTGGGATGCGAACTTCGAGATCCATAATTTTGGCAGCCACTACCTCAGCGCTGACAACCAGAGCCACCTCTATGTGGACTATCACAAGGGCCTGATCAAGACTCTGGAGCGCATCCGTGCCAAGTATCCCGACCTGGTCATCCAGTGCTGTGCCAGCGGTGGCGGTCGTGTGAACTACGGACTGATGCCTTACTTCGACGAGTTCTGGGTAAGCGACAATACCGATGCCCAGCAGCGCCTCTTCATTCAGTGGGGCACCAGCATGTTCTTCCCCACCAATGCCATGGCCCAGCATGTCAGTGCCTCGCCCAACCACCAGACGGGCCGACAGATTCCCCTGAAGTTCCGTTTCGACGTGGCCTTTACCGGTCGTCTGGGCATCGAGATGAAGCCTGCCGACTTCAACGAGCGCGAGATGGCCTTCGCCCAGCGTGCCATCGAGACCTACAAGCAACTGCGTCCGCTCATCCAGCAGGGCGACCTCTACCGTCTCATCTCTCCCTATGAGGGAAAGGGCTATTGCAGCGAGATGATCATGAACGAGCAGAAGACCGAGGGCGTGTTCTTTGCCTACAAGTTTGAGCAGTACGTTGATCTCTTCCGTCCCCGCTTCCGCTTTGCAGGACTGGATCCCAATGCCACCTACAAGCTCACCGAGCTGAACCGTGAAGGGGGTACCGACCATTGGGAAGGTCACACGTTCAGCGGCAGGTTCCTGATGGAGAACGGTGTGGAGGTTCGCCTGGACGGCCAGTGGGCCAGCAAGGTTATACACCTGCAGAAGAACTAAGACAAGGATAAAACGAAAATTTCCCGGCAAAAAGTTTGCGGATTCAGAAAAAGTCCGTACCTTTGTCGCAGAAGATGACATAACATACGAAAGAGAAGGGTTCTGGCTCACAAGCCAGGATTCTTTTCTTTTAGTCTCTCTGCAGCGAGAGATGGGGTTATGAGGAATGAACCGTGAAAAGACACCATTCTTTATTCTTCATTCTAAATTGTTAATTTAAAACTACATTAGATATGGCTTACATGACACAGAAGGGCTACGACAAGCTCGTGGCCGAGCTCCAGCACATGGAGAGCGTAGACCGTCCCGCAGCCAGCGCGGCTATTGCCGAGGCTCGCGACAAGGGTGACTTGAGTGAGAATGCTGAGTATGATGCCGCCAAGGAGTGGCAGGGCAAGCTGGAAGGCAAGATCGCCAACCTGAAGGCCGTCATTGCTGCTGCCAAAATCATCGACACCAGCAAGCTGAACAACGAGACCGTACAGATCCTGACCAAGGTGAAGCTGAAGAACGTGAAGAACAACATGACCATGGCCTACACCATCGTCAGTGACACCGAGGCTAACCTGCGTGAAGGCAAGATCAGCGTCAGCACCCCCATCGCCCAGGCCCTGCTGGGTCACAAGGTTGGCGAGAAGGTGGCCGCCAAGGTCCCTGCCGGTGTGGTTGAACTGGAGATTCTGGAAATTACCTTTGAAGAGTAATCGCGCCATGGCAAGCATTTTCAGCAGAATCGTAGCCGGCGAGATACCTTGCTACAAGATAGCGGAGGACGAGAAATACTTTGCGTTCCTCGATATCAGTCCCTTGCAGAAGGGCCACACCTTGGTCATTCCCAAGCGTGAGGTGGACTACCTCTTTGACCTGGAGGATGATGAACTGGCAGGCCTTCAGGTATTTGCCAAGAAAGTGGCCGTGGCCATCAAGAAGGCCATCCCCTGCGTGAAGGTTGGCCAGTGCGTACTGGGCCTGGAGGTTCCCCATGCCCACATTCACCTCGTGCCCATGCAGAGCGAGGCCGACATGCGCTTCACCAATCCACACCTCGAACTGTCCACCGAGGAGTTCCAGGCTATTGCCCAAAGCATCCGCGAACAGTTCTGAGTTCTCTTGTAAATGGCGGGGGGCTTTGCCCTCGCAAGGGGAATTGGTTCTGAGACCCCGCTGGCAGCAGGAGATCATCATTAGTCCAATATGTATCAAGAGTCCCTCCGTTCGTTCGGTGGGACTCTTGTTGCTTCCGGAAAAACACGCCTTGATTCATATCTCTCGATGTGTGGAGTTGCAGGCCTTTGCTCCTTTTCTGCCCACAATGTCTTCCATGTATGGCAATTCTCATGTCAAAGTGGTAAAATGTCTTCACATTTTTGTTTGTTGTCGGAATAATGATTATATTTGCATGCGCTATAAAATACCATTAGACACAATACTTCCATTTGACTCGGTTATAATTGACAAACGAAATAACAATTATTTTATAATCAACTCTATTTTATTAATCAAAACAAAAAAAGAATGAAGAAATTGTTCTTTTCTTTAATGGCAGCAGCCTGCGCGCTGTCTGCCAATGCACAGGACCTCGAGGCTGGTGACTACTACCTCCGCAATGTGGAGAGTGGCAAGTATGTAGCGTGGGGTGCTAACTGGGGTACCCGTTCTGTTCTGACAGAGCATGGTGCTCTGCTGAGAGTAACTTTGGCAGATGGACAGTACACTCTGAAGAACTGCTCTGGCAACACAAACTATGGCAAGGCTATCCGTCCCTCTGATGGTTTCGCTGACCAGAGTGGTACCTGGACTGTTACACCTGTGGGTGATGGAACCTATACAGTAAAGGGTTCCAACGGTTACTACCGTTATGATGGTAGCGCTCTGCCCGCAGTAAACGGTCAGGAAGGTCAAACCGGTATCTACTGGGAGTTCCTGTCAAAGGATGAGCTGACCTCACGCATGGCTTCTGCCACTGTATCTGCTCCTGCTGACGCAACCCATTTCATTGCTTCTCCAGACTTCCTGAACAACGACTATGGCTTCGTAAGTGGAAAGGCATGGGGTGTAAATATCCCTATGAGCAACGGTCAGCCCCACGTTACTGCAATGGCTGGTTCAGGCAACACCATTATCAACAACACCAACTGTGAGATTTGGAGCAACACGAACAGTAACATCAAGCAGACACTGACAGGCCTGCCCAAGGGTACTTATAAGCTCTCATGCTATGGTCTGTATCGTGATGGTGGTCCTGCTGATGCTGCTACTAACAGAACCAATGATACCGAGACACTTCGTGCATTCCTCTATGCAGGTGATGCAGAGGTTGCTCTGATGAGTATTTTTGAGTATGCAGGTGCACACGGTATCGCTGGTACCTCTACCTCATTTGGTAATGCTCCTAACTCTAACGAGCAGGCCGCTCTGCATTTTGCTGAGGGTGACTACCTCAATACCCTGCTCTTCGAGGTTACAGAGGATGGTGGTAGCGTAACCATCGGTATCCGTAAGGATGAGATGGTTGGCAACGACTGGGCTGTATTTGACAACTTCGATCTGAAGTACTATGGCACTGCTACTATCGCCGAGGTAGAGAACGCTTCTCTGGTAGAGGAGTATCGTGCTGTTTACAGTGCCGTATCAGCAATTGATAAGACTGCTGCTATGAACTCAGCAGTACTGGCTGCCCTGACCAATGCACTTTCAGACTATGCAGAGGCTACTGTGCTGGGTGCAGGTGCAAATGCAGAGTCTATCCAGGCTGCAACGGATGCTCTGAAGGAGGCTAAGACCAATGCAGAGAACTCTGTTAAGGTTTATGCAAATGTTGCTGCCGCCCTGGCACAGAAGACTCCCGATGCTGCAGCATTCGCAGCTTTGGTAGCAGATCAGCAGGCTGCATACGACAATGCTACCATTACCGATGGTGTAGCTGAACTTGCTGCTATCAACGCTGCCTACAATAGGTTATGGCGTACTGTTTATGCAACCATTGAGCCCGGTGACTATCTGTTGCAGAACATTGAGACTGGTAAGTACCTGGGCGCTGCCAATGCATGGGGTACACAGGCATCTCTGCTGACCCGTGGTATCCTCTGGAATGTAGAGGCTGTTGCTGACGGCAAGTATAGTCTGGATTCTCACATAGCCAACAGTGCTGCCCAGCACTATCTGACTGGTACTTACACTGATGGCAATGCTACTGGCTTCGCACTGATTGCTGTTGGTGATGGTTATGCTCTGACAGCCGACAACGAAAACTTCCTGACTACTCCCGATAACAACATCGTTGACCTCTCTGCAAAGGAGATGGCTGGTAAGGCCATCTGGAAGCTCATCAGCAAGGAGGATCTCTATGCTCAGATGACTGCTGCTACCGAGGAGGCTCCTGTTGACGCTACCGTTCTGGTTAAGGATGCAAACTTCAGCCGTAACAACACAGGTTATGATGCTTGGGTATGGAAGTTTGCAAACGCAGGCAACACCAACCACGCTAAGGGAGGTGACAATGCTAATTGCAATGTGGAATCATACCACACTGGGTTCGAGGTAGCTCAGGCTGTAAACGTTCCCAATGGCCGTTACCTCGTAACTGCTCAGGGCTTCTATCGTCAGGATGGTTCTGACAATGATCATCTGCCTTACTTCTTTGCTAACGACCAGAAGGCAAATGTACTCGAAAAGACTGGTACGGAAAACAGCATGGCCGAGGCTTCTGCTTCATTCAACAATGGTCTCTACAAGATCGCTGCAATGGAGGTTGAGGTTACTGACGGTATCCTGAACATCGGTGTAAGCAACATGGAGAATGATGCTCTCTGGGTTATCTTTGATAACTTCGAGATCACATGTCTGGGTATGGCTCAGTCAAGCGTTGACGTAGTGGCTAACGAGTGGGGTACCTTCGTAGCTCCCTTCGAGGTTGCTGTTCCTTCTGGCGTAAAGGCATACACTGTTGACGGTGTTACTGACAATGTTCTGACTCTGACTGAGGTTACTACTGCCATCGCAGCCAATACTCCCGTTGTTCTGGAGGGTACCTGCAACGAGACTGCTTACGGCTTTGCATTTGCCGAGACCGCTGTCAAGGGTCTGCTGACTGGTGTTTATGCTGATACTGAGGCACCCGTTGGTTCATATGTAATGCAGAACCAGAGTGGCGTGATTGGCTTCTACCAGGTAGGAGAGGAAGTTAAGCCCACCGTTCGCGCTAACCGTGCATACCTCACAGCTCCCGCTGCTGGCGTTAAGGCATTCACCCTGGGTGAGGCTACCGCTATCGAGACCATTGAGGCACTGACCTCTGGCAAGGCCCAGATTTTCGACCTTAACGGTCGTCAGATCAACAGCCTGCAGAAGGGCATCAATATCGTGAACGGCAAGAAAATTATGGTTAAGTAATCCAAACGAAAGGAGAAAATAGCAATGAAAAAGATGTATATCGCTCCCGCAGTGGAGATCAACGAGACTATGGCTGCCAGCATGATGGCACTTTCACTCCAGATCGGTGCTGCTGACAGCAGCGATGTCCTGGGCAAGGAAGAGAACGAATGGAACATGTGGGGTGACGATGAGGAATAAAATCCCACCTGACATCCAATAGGTAACGAAGCGTCCCGCACCATACCTTATTTAATATAAGGAGGTGCGGGGCGTACTTTTGTCCATACTCCGACCACCCTTCCTTACTATAGGGCACAAATGAAAAGTGCCTTCATGCCCCTTTGCCGTTGAAAGCGTGAAGGCACTTTTGCCAAAACTTTTTTTCGGAACGGTGTGAATGTGCGTTTACTTCATGCAATCGGCAATGAACTCCTTCATCTCAGGATAATGGCTCTCGATGGAGAGCAGCAGATGCAGCTGGTTGTTGGCACGTGTGAAGTTGTGGGTGGGGTACTTCACCTTCCAGTACTGGTCGCCGTTGAGGTAGTCCCAGAGGAAACGGACGCACTGCATGTAGGGGAAGAGAGCGGCGGCATAGGGGAGGTTCTCCACCTCGACGGGCAGGAGGAATGAGGATGCGCTGGAAAGGTAACCCTCGGTGAATGCCTTGAAGATGTCCATGTTGAAACCTACGGCCGACATATCGTCGTGATCCTCGGCCACGAAGTTGGCGCCGGTGCGCAGGAAGTCGCCATAGTCGGAGAAGATGAAGTTGGGCATGACGGTATCCAGGTCGATCACGCAGAGGACGTTGTCCTGGTCGTCAAACATCATGTTGTTCACCTTCGTGTCGCAGTGGCACACACGCTTGGGCAGGATGCCCTCGCGGCCCATCCGCTCGGCCTTGCACATCTCCTCGGCACGGGCCTCGATCTCAGTCAGCATGGCCTGTACCTGGGGTTCGTCGGCACGACCGGCACGGTTCTCCTTCAGGGCCTGGTGGAGCTGTTCCAGACGGAACTCCATGTTGTGGAAGTCCTTGATGGTTTCTCCCAGCTCTACGGGGATGTCGGCCAGCATGGCCTGGAAGTTTCCGAAGGCCTTGCCGGCGGCACGGCTGGACTCGGGATTGACGGCCTGCTTGGTAATGGCATTGGGGATAAAGACCATCACGCGCCAGTACTTGCCATCCACCTGGGCGTAAAGCTTGCTGCCGTCCTCCTTCAGGGGAATGAAGGTCAGCACCTTGCGGTCGATGTCTGACTCGTTCTGAGCCTCCAGCTTCTGCCTGATGTGGGTGGTGACGGCCTGAATATTGCGCATCACCATGTCTACGTCGGGGAAGACGTTGTTGTTGACGCGCTGCAGGACGTAGTTGGGAGCGTCCTTTTCGGCCGTGATGACGCGGTAAGTGTCGTTGATGAGTCCTTCTCCGAGAGGTTTGATCTCCAGTACGGTGCCTGTGATGGCAAATCGTGAAACAATGTTTTGCAATTCGTTCATGGATATAGGATTATTGGTTTTGTGAATTAATTACCTGTCTTCCGGCATGGATAGGCCGGTCAGCGGCGTACCGTCCGCACTGAGACCCTCGGCGCTCACTGTAATTTGTGTCTTCTGACTGTTGTTGTAGAACTTCAGGTCGGCATGACCCTTGCCGTCCAGCTTGAGGTTGGGATTCCAGTAGAGGGTACGACGGTAGTCCTTCGTTTCGGGCAGGGGTTTCTTGCTGTAGTCAGGCTGGTAGAAGTCATAGCAGGCAGAGTAGCCGTAGAGGATGTAGCGGCGGTCACGCCAGGTTGCACGTCGTCCGTCATCCATGTAGCGATGAAGATCCACGGAGACGATGGGCTGATTGTCGGCCTGATACCGCTTGTCGCCCTCCAGTCGGGGGGCATAGTCCGTGTAGATGTACACCATGTCGAGGCTGCTCAGGTCGTTGTACTTGTTGCGCTCGCCCACGGAGACAAGTCCTGTGAGGTTGCGTCCGTTGTAGCGTGGCTCGATGAGGTAGGCCCGTTCCACACCCATGTCACCGATGTAGTTCCTGGCCAGGTTGTACATGAAGCGGCTCTGGCCCATGTAATAGCCCGGGCAGAAGCCTGCATCGCAGACATCGTTGAAGGCCTGGTAGGCATCAATGACAAAGGCCGGCGTATTCTTGTCGAAGGCCCGCTTGCCGTTGCGGGTTGCTCCCACCGTGATCTGCTGGAGGTCGTAGGTGCGGCCCAGAGGGTCATACTGCAGTCTGCTGCCTTCGGGCACGGGGGCCAGATTCTCCTGGTAGAAGACGTACGGTTTTACGAAACGGGGGTAGATATGTGACAGGCGCACGTAGAAGTCGGGGTAGTTGGGCTCGTACTTGCGGTCCTCGCCCGTGGCCAGCCACTCGTAGGTCTCGGCAGTGATGTTCTTGCGTTTCCACCTGGCCGTGTCGGCTGCACCCAGGAAGAAGTACAGGCCCTCCTCAAAGCCGGGGGCATCAAACTGGAAGGCACCATTGGAAGTGCCCATCTCGCCAACGGCATTGGAACCTTCCTGTCCATTGAAGCCGGGCTGGGCAAACTCAACATGGATCAGTACGTCGCGCTTCAGTTTGCCTTCGCTCTGGTTGGGGAACATCTCGCGGGAAACGGATGCATCGGCCTTGCCGGCCATTACGGTACCATAAGGCGTGATGTTTTCTGCAAATGTATTGTTGAAGTCGCTGACCTCCACGCTACTGTCGTCTTCGATGCTGTCGCTCGCTTCAGCTGCGGCATTCATGGCCTCCTCCATCTCGCCCTGCATTCTCTCCATATCCTCCCGGAAGAAATCTTCCTTCAACTGGGCAGTGTAGCGGTTGACGTCGCCCATGAGGCGCTGTGTGCGCTCGGGCATGTATTTTAGGGTAAAGGTATTTGGAGTGGCCAGGATGCGCCAGTCGTAACGGCGCCAACCCTGCACCATGAGCAGGAGGTCCAGGTTGGAGCGGTGTTCCTCGTCGCTGCTTTCGAAATAGTAGGTGGGATTCTCAATGAATCCGCGGACCTGGCTGCCCAGCAGCATTTCCGTCAGGATGTTGCCGTTGTCATACAGGTACTCGCTGTGGGAGGCATCCCGGACGGCCACGCTGATGGTGCTGCCGGCCTTGCCGTCCACTCCGATCTTGATGGGCGCAAATGGATTGTATGGCGTGGCGCTGATGCCTGTGAAGCTGATCTGCTGTTTCATTTCCTCCTCGTTCCGCACGAAGGCCAGGCGGTCGGCATAGACCGTTCCCTCGGCATCGAAGACTGTGATCTGAATGACACCTGAGGGATAGTGGTTGGTCTTGAACTTGCAACTGAGTCTGGAACCGGATCCCAATTCCTTGAAGTCCTGCATGATACCATGTGAGAGAACTGTTACACCCAGTTTCTTTCCAGCCACGGCACCTGCCGTCTCAAGCTTGATGTCCAGCTCGTCTGCCTCCTGGCTGACCAGCATGGCCACGCCGTCGGCCACAACCTCCGTCAGGTCGGCCTTCTGCTTTCCCTTCTCCCAGGCAAACTCTGCCTTGTACTTCTCCCCTGGTTTGACTTCCAGCTCAAACACACCGCATCCACGATGCCTTGTGGGAGCTGTGGCCACCACGTTACCCTTTCCGTCCCTTACCGTCAGGGTACCTTCCATGTGTCTGCCGTCCTCATCATCGGCCTGGAAGGCTACACGACACTTCGTACCGGCAACCAGCCATCCGCCTTCGGGAAAGAACTTGACGTCAACCTTTGTCTCGCTGTTGTCCTTTTTGAAATAGCGCAGGAGGGGACGGACGGTCATGTCCTCGCTGTAGTCACCGGGTTCCAGGGGTGGATCGTAGACAGGGAAGACACGGCTGTAGAGTTTCTCGTAGTCGCGGTAGTATTCCTTGGCCATCTTCTTGTTGTAGAACCAGTCTTCCGCGTATGGCGTGTGGGCATGTTCGTACTCACCCCAGTTCAGCTGCCAGGCCGTGTAGGCGCGCAATTCATAGTATCCGGCATAGAGGGAATCTTCCAGGGCGAAGGCCCCATAGCCGTGGCCCTCCGTCATCTTGAGCTTCTGGCGTTCAACGAGATAGCCGTCTGGTGAGAAGAGTTCCACATAGAGCAGACCGCTCAGGTTGCTGGGCAGGCCGTCGGAGCGGCGCAGATAGGCCTTATAATATAATGTATCGCCCAGGAAATAGCAGGTATTGTCCATGTGGACGAATACCTCTTCCTGAGGAATTTTCTTGCCAAAGCTTTCAACATGTTCGGCCCAGCCTTTCAGGGTGGTGGGCATCTCTGTCTGCTGGGCATGCAGCAGTAAAAGGGTTTGGAAGAGGCAGAGGGCTGCCAGTAAATAGCGTTTCAAGGGAAGGGTGGGATTAGTTGTGAATTATTGATTGCGAATTGTACATTGTTGATGATGCAATGCGTGTTGACTTAGAACTGCTCCAGGTACTTGATGCGGCTCTCTGTGCTGGGATGAGTGCTGAAAGCCTCGGAGAGGAACTGCGTAATTCCACCCGTAAGTGACTGGGGATGGATGATGTAAAGCTGGGCAATGTCCTCACGTCCATCAGGGGCGGCTGCTGGCATGCCGGAGATCTTGCGCAAGGCCGAAGCCAGGGCCAGCGGGTCGCCACAGAGTTCTGCACCGCCGGCATCGGCCATGTACTCGCGCTTGCGACTGATGGCAAAACGGGTAAGCAGCGTGAAGAAGTAACCCAGCGAGGCCAGGATCATGGCCACCAGCATGGCTACGATGACGCCACCCCCACCGTTCTTTCCACCCTGGTTGCTACGGTACGAACGGCTGTTTGATCCTCCGCCATAGACGAACGTATTCCATACAAATCTTGTGGTGAGCTGGGCCACAGTACTCATGATGCCCACGAAGATGATGGATATGATGAGCAATCGGGTGTCTCGGTTGCGGATGTGAGTCAGTTCGTGTCCTATCACGCCAGCCAGTTCAGCGTCGGTCAGTCGGTCACAGATTCCGGTTGTTACGGTCACTGTATAGCTGTCCTTGTCGATACCGCTGGCAAAGGCATTGAGCTGGGGAGTGTCCATGACATTGATCTTGGGCATGGGCATGCCACAGGCCATGGTAAGGTTCTCCACGATGTTGTACACTCTGGGGTTCTCCATTCGGGTCACCTCATGGGCACCGGTGGCATGACGTATCATGGAGGTGTTGAAGAAATAGGCAATGCAAAACCACACGCCGACTATGCCTGCCACCCAGGGGACGAGAGAAACAAACATCCCATTCACGCTGTCCCAGTCGGTGCCACCGCCACTGACGTAATGTTCGTAGCCGTATTGATCATAGTAGTACGACCCGCTGCTGCCCTGTCCCATGATGGCACAGAAAGCATAGACCAGTACCAGGATGATGCAGGGAAAGGACAACAGGAGCAGCATGCTCTTGAAGTTGTTGCTGCTCTGCTGCTGATGGATTCCGATGTACTTCATTTAGAACTTGATCTCGGGAGCCTTGTCCATCTGGGCACGCTCCTGCTGGGGAATCTCGAACATGGGTTCGGTGTGGAATCCGAACATGCCGGCAAGCAGGTTGGCGGGGAAGCTCTGGATGGCTGTGTTCAGTTCTCGTGTGGTGCTGTTGAAGAAGCGGCGTGTGGCGGCCAGCTTGTTCTCGATGTCGCTGATCTCACCCTGTAGCTGCAGGAAGTTCTGGTTGGCCTTCAGTTCGGGATAGGCCTCCACGGACACACGCAAGCCTGCCAGGGCGCTGCTCAATTGGTTATCGGCTTCGATCTTGTCGTTGATGGACGTGGCAGACATGGATGCGGTGCGTGCCTTGGTGATGCTTTCCAGCAGTTCCTTCTCATGTGTGGCATAGCCCTTCACGCTTGCCACGAGCTGGGGAATCAGGTCGTAGCGCTGTTTCAGTTGCACGTCGATGTTGGCAAAGGCGTTCTCACGACTGTTGCGCAGGCTGACGAGGTTGTTGAACATGCTGACAGCCCACAAGACAATGACAGCCACAATGATGAGGATGATAACTCCAGTAGTCATAATCGTATAAAATGTATTAAAGGTTAAACATCTTGGATTGCGTTCTCCTGGCAAAGATACATTATTTTTTTATAAGGTAAACTCATTCTTTACAAAAATTACAATAATCTTTGTTAAATGGTGTGTTAATACACAAATTCTTTTTACTTTTGTACGACGAAACGCAAAAAACAATCATAAAGATAAACTCATGAGAAAAATCCTTGCCCTGGTGCTTTGTGCACTGATGCTCCCGGCCGTTCCTGCCGAAGCAAAACTGAAGTTCAAGAAAAGACAGAAGAAGGTACAGCCTGCAGCACCTGCACCCAAGCCTGCACCCAAGCCCGACGTGGACCGGAAGGGGCTCTTCAATGTGACCAAGATGAAGCAGGACTGGTTCATGGAGGTACCCGACTCGCTGATGGGACGTGACTTCCTCACCACCACTCGCTACACCACCACCCCTGCAGGTAGTGGCAAGTTTGGTGGCGAGCAGGTCAACGAGCAGACCGTGTACTTCGATATGCTGCCCGACAGTGTGTTGGCACTGCGTGCCCGACTGCTCGTAAACTATGCCGACTCAACGCAGCGCATTAACAAGGCCATTACAATCAGCAACGAAAACCCTATCATCGGTACTTTCAAGATCGAGTCCCACAAGGATAAGATGATGAAGATAAAGGTGACGCAGTTCTTCAACGAGGACAATGCCGCTCTGGGCATGACCAGTCGCGAGAAACAAAGCTTTGGTCTGGGTGGACAGATGATGTCGGCTATCGAGGACATCAAGTCCTTCCCCACCAACACAGAGGTCCGTGTACTGAAGACTTTCATGAGCCCTTCGGGCAGCCTTGTCGCCTCTCGTGCCACGGGGCGTGTGACCCTGGGTCTGAACATCTCGTTCATCCTGCTGCCGGAGAAGCCCATGATGCCTCGCTACTATGATCCCCGTGTCGGTTACTTCACCGAGAGCTATAATACCTATAACGATGATCAGCAACGCGTTAAGGGAAAGACGCTCATTGCACGCTATCGTCTGGAGCCCAAGCCCGAGGATGTGGAGAAGATGCGTCGCGGCGAACTGGTAGAGCCCCAGAAGCCCATCGTGTACTACATCGACCCCGCAACGCCCAAGCAGTGGCGCAAGTACCTCATCCAGGGTATCAACGACTGGCAGAAGGCTTTTGAGAAGGCTGGTTTTAAGAATGCCATCCGTGGTGAGGAGTGGCCGGAGAACGATTCAACCATGAGTATGGAGGATGCCCGCTACTGCGTCATCCGCTATCTGGCTTCGCCTATCGCCAATGCCTACGGCCCTCATGTCAGCGACCCCCGTACCGGCGAGATTCTGGAGAGCCACGTGTGCTGGTACCACAACGTCATGTCGCTCGTGCACGACTGGTACATGGTGCAGGCCAGCAGCATTGATGAGGCTGCACGCAAGATGCACTATGACGAGGAACTGATGGGTCAGCTCATCCGTTTCGTATCCTCTCACGAGGTAGGTCACTCGCTCGGTCTGCGTCATAACTTCGGTTCCAGCAGCACCGTGCCCGTTGACTCTCTGCGCAGCAAGGCCTTCGTGGAGAAGTACGGCCATACGCCCAGTATCATGGACTATGCCCGTTTCAACTATGTGGCTCAGCCCGAGGATGGCATCAGCCAGAAGGGCATCTTCCCCCGCATCAACGACTACGACGAGTGGGCCATTGAGTGGGGTTACCGCCCCATGCTGGATGCAAAGGACTCAGACGAGGACCACAAGATGCTGGAGAAGCTCATCGGCGACCGTCTGCAGAAGAATCCCCGTCTGTGGTGGGGTGATGGCGAGACCAGTCAGGATGACCCCCGTCGCCAGACCGAGGACCTGGGCGACGATGCCGTCAAGGCCAGCGAGTATGGTATCAAGAACCTGAAGCGCGAGATCGTGAACCTGCCCCAGTGGACCTTTGCCGAGGATGACATCTACAACCAGAACCTGGCAGAGATGTGGAGTCAGATTCGTGGTCAGTTCGTACGTTATACAAACCATGTCATCCGTAACATCGGTGGTCAGCTGCAGCAGTTCCGCACCAACACTGAGCAGGGTGACGTCTACACCCCCCAGCCCCGCCAGAAGCAGCTCGATGCCATGGACTTCCTGCGTCGCAACATCTTCACCGAGCCTACCTGGCTCAGTTCAGACCTCAGCTATGCCAAGCGTCTGTGGGTCGATCCCCAGGATGCCACCATTGCCGTGGGACAGTCTGCCGTAACCGGTATGCTGAACCGTCTTTACAGCCTGAACGACAACTACAAGCCCGCCGAGTTCCTGGGCGACATGACCAAGGCACTCTTCAATGCCCGCTACAGTAAGTATATCGCTGCCCTGCAGACGTCTTACGTTGATCACCTCGTCGCCATCTTCAAGGGTGGCAGCACCAACGCTCTCCGCGGTCATGTACTGGAGACCCTCAAGACCCTCAAGACCCGCACCTCCTCAGCCACCGGTGATGCCGACCAGCGTGCCCACTATGCACTGCTGCACGACATGATCGTAAGAGCATTGGAGGTAAAATAACAGAGTCGTCATGCAATACATCACACTGAGCCGTACGGACGGCATCACCAGCAAGGGCAGTCCCTTCATCACCCTGAAGCTACGTTGCCTCGAGGAGAAGGATCCTGTCAATGTAGCCGTATGGGACACCGCACCCAATCAGGGACCACAGGTGGGCCAGCTTGTCACCTTCCTCTCCATACGTGATAATCAGGGCAAGAAATCGGCGGGATATGGCGATATGATGAATATCCAGAATCCAGCCCCCGACCATCCACTCTACCACTTTGTGCCTCGTCCCATAACCCGACAGCAATGGGACGAGACGCTGCAGCACCTGCTGGCCTATTGTACCAACGACGAGAAGATGCGCGATATCATCCAGGAATGTGGAGCTACGCTTTATGCACACTATGTCAGACGGCCCGCTGCCACCTCGGTACACCATGCCTTCCCCGGTGGACTTGTCAATCATACCTGGCAGATGCTCTCCATGCTGGACGGCATCTATCCCTACCTTCCATATAAGGATGAGGTGAAGGTTGAACGCCTCATTCTGGGCGTGCTCTTCCATGACTATGGCAAGCTGAAGGAGTATCGGGAGGATGGCGAGCCCACGCAGGAGATGTACCTGCTGGGACATATATATATATCGGCACACGCGCTGCACAACCTGTTGGAGCAGAAGGGTGTGGAATATGCCGAGATTGCCCGTACGGTACATTGCATCCTAGCCCATCATGGTGAGCGCGAGTATGGCAGTCCTGTATTGCCCTGCATCCAGGAGGCTGTCATCCTAAACCATCTGGACAACCTTTCAGCTAAGACTGACGCCATCAGCGGTGCCGGCCACATGGAAAAAGTGTTCGCTTTGGGAACACATGTGGTAAAGGAGTAGGAAACAGAAAAGCAATTCAATAGATAGCAAAAGAGCAACCTTTCGGGGTTGCTCTTTTGTTTATCTGTACTTTGTCTCATCCTTGTCTTCCAGTATGGAGAGGTAGCTCTGGTAGCGAGAAAACGCTATTCGCTGTTCTTCAACGGCCTGCAGGACGGCACAGCCGGGTTCGTGGGTATGGGTGCAGTCGCCATAGCGGCAGTCGGCAGAAATATGAAAGATTTCTCGGAAGTAATGGCTTACCTCAGTACGTTCCATGTCAAAGGTGCCAAATCCCTTGATGCCCGGTGTGTCGATAATGGATCCTCCCTGAGGGAGGTCAAAGAGTTGACTGAAAGTGGTTGTGTGCTGCCCCATGTCGTGTGTCTGGCTGATCTCAGCCGTCCTGGCCTGTGCATCGGGAACAAGCCTGTTGAGCAGGGTACTCTTGCCCACACCGCTGTTGCCGCTGAACAGGGCTGTTTTGCCCTGCAGGTTGCCAATGAGCTGTTCCAGCCCCTCGCCCGTCAGGGCTGAGCAGCTGATGCAGGGGTAGGAAAGTTGGGAGTAGAGTGCCTGTATGGCCTCCAGGTAGCGCAGTTCGTCCTCGGAAAGCAGGTCCACCTTATTAAAACAAAGCAATACTGGTACGCGGTAGGCCTCGGCACTGGCCAGGAAACGGTCAATGAAGGTGGCGGATGTCTCGGGATGGGCCACGGTAATCACCAGTACGGCCAGGTCTACGTTGGCTGCAATGATGTGGCTCTGCTTGGAAAGGTTGGAGGCCTTGCGGATGATGTAGTTGCAGCGATCCAGAATCTGGCTGATGAGGCCCGTCTCGCCGTCGGGTTGCAGGGTTACCTCCACATGATCGCCCACTGCTACCGGGTTGGTGCTGCGAATACCTTTGATGCGGAAGGTTCCCTTGACTTTGCAGTCAAGAAGCTGGCCATCGTCCGTCCGGACGGTGTACCAACTCCCTGTATTTTTAATGATTAAACCGGTCAATGCTTAATAAACCAAGAATGATGAATCAAGAATGAAGAATTTCTTTTTTTCGTATTCGGGGTTAGGCCCATTCTTAACTCTTCCTCCTTAATTCTTGATTTTACACGGTCATGATTTCCTTTTCCTTGGCTGCGTAGAGATCGTCTACGTGCTTGATGTACTTATCGTGCATCTTCTGCAGGTCTGCCTCGGCATCCTTCTCCAGGTCCTCCGACAGGCCGTCCTTGATGCCCTTCTTCAGTTTGTCGTTGGTGTCGCGGCGGGCATTGCGTATGCTCACCTTGGCATTCTCTGCCTCACCCTTACACTGCTTGGCCAGCTGCTTGCGGCGCTCCTCGGTCAATGGGGGGATGCCCAGACGGATGATTTCTCCATTATTTTCTGGCGTGATGCCTACGTTACTGTCCATGATGGCCTTCTCGATGGGACGGAACATACTCTTGTCCCAGGGCTTGATGGCAATGGTACGGGCATCGGGGGTAGTCACGCTGGCCACGTTGTTCAGGGGAACCATGCTGCCATAGCTGTCCACACGGATACCGTCCAGGATCTTCACGTTGGCCTTTCCGGCACGGATGTGTGCCAAAGCCTCTTCCAGGTACATCACGGCTTCTTCCATCTTCTCTTCGGCACCAGCCAAAGTTTCCTTAACGTCTATCATATTCGTTGTTTTTGTTGGGTTTTGTTATCTGCTTGCAAACGCATAAACGGAGTTTCCGATACGTTTCTGTCACAAAAGTAGATGTTTTATTTGAAATTTGCAAGAGAAAAGAGTCCGGATGTTCTTTTTTTTAGTATATTTGCAACAATTTCATTGCCCGGATTCCACATGTCACACCGACGTGGTCAATACCCGGAGGCAATGCCGGACTATTCGAAATGCCTATCATGAGCCTTGAACTGAACAATAACCAACGCATAGAGGAGTTGCTGGAGCACCTGGCCCCCATTACCTTGGAGCAGATGTCAGAGATCCGTCTGATGAACCGTACGGACACCAAGTTCGTTACCAACAAGGAGAAGCTCGTCCAACTGCTGGAGCTGGCCCAGGGACACTATTATGCACAGTTCAATGCCGGCAGTAAGATTGCCGCCTACCGCACTACCTACTGGGATACGGATGAGCACCGGTACTACATGGATCACCACAACAAGCGGGCACCCAGGCAAAAGGTTCGTGTGAGGACCTATATGGACAGCGGGGTGACCTTCCTGGAGGTGAAAACCAAGAATAACCACGGACGCACGAAGAAGAAACGTACAGAGGTGCCCGGGCAGGGACAGATAGCTGGGATGGATGATTTCCTGCAGGAGATGGTTCGCCTGGGAGTGGCCGATATCCACGAGACCGTACAGAACAACTTTCACCGTATCACGCTGGTCAACTATGGCAAAACGGAGCGCCTGACCATAGACTTCGATGTCAGTTTCTTGAACATGGAGACTGGCCTGGAGACCGGAACGGGCGATCTGGTCATCATTGAACTCAAGCGGGACGGCAACGTGTTCTCGCCTGTCCTGGATCTCCTCCGCCAACTGCGCATCAAGCCCTCCGGCTTCAGTAAGTATTGTATAGGCAGCGCAATGACCAACCCCAGCCTGAAGCGCAATAACTTCAAGCCGAAGTTACAAAGGATACGCAGGCTCGTGGGTGATTCGTTCCAGGGACGGTAATCTGTAAAGGCCCCAAAACCCAGAAAACAAAGAAACCCCGAGTCCCCGGAATAGCACAATCCCGGAATGTGAAGTTTCTGAAGAATCAATCGCACAACAATCAACTAAAACATACACAACATGCTTTCAACACTATTACAGGCTGCATCACCCATCACAGACGAGGATGTCATGGGAATGTTTGAAGACCAGGCCGGTGACATCATGAACTCGCTGGGTGAGATGGCTCAGGCCGTAGAACCCGCTACATTCCTGGGTATCACCATCGGCGACATGACCGACTTCTATTCCCTGCTGATCCGTTTGGTTCTCAATTTTGTGGTCGTGGGCAGTATTGCCCGGTTCTTCTATTTCCCAAAGAGCAAGCGTCGCGACTACCTGTTCATCTTCATTATCATGGCCATGAGCATCTTCCTGCTTGTCAGCCTGATGGAGGGCAGCAAGATGAAGACCGGAGCTGCACTGGGTCTGTTTGCCATCTTCGGCATCATCCGTTATCGTACCGAGGCCATTCCCATCCGTGAGATGACCTATCTGTTCATGCTTGTGGCTGTCAGTGTGGTCAATGCCATGGTAACCAAACTCTACTGGGACAATATCCTGTCCATTGTGATGGCCAACGGTGTCTTTGTACTGATGGCCGCCATCTTCGAGAGCCGCAAGCTGGTCAACGATGCCTGTACCAAGTTCATCAAGTATGACAACGTGAACCTCGTGGCTCCTGAAAAGCGCCCCGAACTGATTGCCGACCTGGAGAAGCGCACCGGCCTGAAGATCCAGCGTATCGAGGTGGGTACCATTGACTTCCTGAAGGACAGCGTCCTCATCCGTATCTTCTATGATGATCCCGCGGACAAGGGCAGCAGCATCATGAACATGGCAAGGCCCCCAAGAGGATAAAAGACCATCTCCCCCAATGGAGATACATATAATCACATAATCGCAGACCACATGAAGAAGAGTCTTCTTTTCCTTTTCTCCTTGTTGCCTTCCCTTTCCTGGGCTGGCGATAATGACGACTTCGGTACCTGGCTTGAATTGGGTGCGGAAAAGGCATTACCCTATAACATGGAAATCGGTCTGGAGGGTGGATTGCGTACACTGGATGCGAGTTCCGTGATGGATCGCTGGGATGTGGGAGGCAGTTTTCGCTACAAGGCCCACAAGTACCTTAAACTGGCAGTAGGATACAGTTTTCTGATGGATTATAACCAGCAGAAGACCACCAAGCAGGAATATGACGAGGATGACCAGTTGGAGAGCTATCGTGTCACACCTGCCTACTGGTCGCTGCGTCACCGCATGTATCTGGAGGCATCATCTGGACTGAAGCTTTGGAAATGTCTGCGTATTTCGGTACGAGTAAGGTATCAGTTCACTTACAGGCAAGCCAATGACGTGAATCGAATCGACAACGAGAGGAACGACATGTTTACGCCTGATGGAATCGTAACTGAATGGGTATCTGCCGAAAATCCTAAGCACTATGACGGCGAGGGCCGTCAGGTACTGCGTAGCCGCATCAAGTTGGAAGTGGATAAGAAGCATCTGGAATGGAAGCCCTTTGTAAGTGCTGAGTTTCACAACAACGTGGCCTCGGGCGAGCACATGAACTTTGACAAGCTGCGCACCAGCGTGGGTACGGAATACAAAATCAATAAGCACAACAGCGTCAGCCTCTCCTATGTTATGACCCTCAACAGGATGGAACAACCCTTCCAAAGGATGCATGCCATAAATGCTGGCTACAGCTTTGACTTCTGATTCACATCATCGGAGAGTCTGCCTTCGTGATGATGCAAGGATCAATATAATTTTAAGGATTACAAAAAATATAAATAGGTATGAAAAGAATCTTTCTGGCCGCTTTGTTCTTGACTGGAAGTATGGGCATCATGGCTGATGACTACCAGTTCCTGACGGTTGCTCATAGCAGCGTAGAGAAGAGCATTGAACTGGCCAATATCCAGAAAATAACCTTTGAGGTGGCTGCTGGGAACGTAGTGGTGACAACCACCGAGGGTGATGTCCGCTTCCCCATAAGTGAGATGGAGAAGATGTACTTCAGTACCACGGCCACTGCCATCAAGGCTCTGCCCCTGAAGAGTGAGGGACTGACCCTGATGGGAACTCAGCTGAAGGTGAAGGGCGACGGCCTACTGCGCATCTATGCAGCCGACGGAACCCTGCAGCGCATGGCAAAGGTTGAAGGTGAGTCCTGCATCAGCCTTGAGAATCTGCCTAAGGGCATCTATATTGTTAACCTGGGCGACCAGACCATTAAGATTCGTAAGTGATGAAAAAATCAATAATGCTCCTGGGATGCATGATGATGCTGTCAACTGGCGTTCAAGCTCAGCAATACATGCGTCTGTGGCAGGGAGATGAAAGTCAGCGCATTGCCCTGACTGATGCCGCTTCCATGTCTTTCACTTCCAATGGTATCAACGTGGCCGGCAAGGACTACAGCCTTTCTGCCATCGATAGTATCACCATCGTCAAGACCGTTTACATCCAGTGGAACGGTAATTCGGCCATAGTTAATATCCCTGATGCAGCCAAGAAGGATGTGCAGGTCAGTGTGAATGGAGGGCACGTCACCATCACGAACAGCAACGTGAGCGAGGAGATGGAATTTGTACTGGCCGGAGAGAGCAACAACGGTTCCCTCACCTATAATGGACAGTACAAGACGAAGTTCCACCTCAATGGCCTCAGTCTTACCTCCTCCAGTGGCGGAGCCATGGACATCCAGTGTGGAAAGCGCATTGACCTAATCCTGATAGATGGCACACGGAACAGCCTTGCCGATGCCAAGACCGGCTCGCAGAAGGCAGCCCTCTATTGCAAGGGACATCTGGAAATGCAGGGTGGAGGCTCGCTCTCCGTTTCCGGCAACTGCAAGCATGCCATCAGTACCAAGGAGTACCTGCTTCTGAAGAAGAATACCGGAACCCTCAGCATACTGGCTGCAGCCAGTGATGCCCTGCATGTAGGTCAGTATTTCCAGATGAATGGCGGTACGGTCAGTATTGACGCCAATACCATGGCCGACGGCATTCAGGTCGAGGCTACCAGTGACGCATCCGACGTGCTGAACGGACAGATTATCATCAAGGGTGGCACACTCAATGCCACCATTGCCCACGAAGATTGCAAGGGCATCAAGAACGGTGGCAGTGAGGATGGAAAAGTGACCTGTGGCAACATCACCGTTACGGGTGGCACCATCAATATTAATGCCAATGGCAATGGTTCCCGTGGCATCCAGACCGAGGCCAGCATGCTCATAGCATCCACGGATGCAGACACGAATATCACCATTTCGGCAGCAGGAAACAAGTGTACCTTGGATGGTTGTTCTGATGATCCCCACAGGTGTATGGGGATGAAGATTGACGGAAATCTTTCTGTAACGGGCGGTGTTACGACTGTGTATCAGAAAGACACGTCAAAGACGAGTCGTGGTGTAAAGGTTAGTGGGAAATATTCACGTACAGGAGGTACGATGAATGCTGTCGTTATTGATGCCAACAATAAAAAGGTTACTCCTTGATTTGTGTAATTTTTGTGACGCTTCATGAAAGCAACGGACAGATTGGCGTTTTCCCCCGCTTATTCGTGTCTTTGCAAAAAGACTCCATTCTGTAGAGAAACAAAGATATGAGGAAGATACTTGCCTTACTGGCCTGCCTGCTGCCTTCGGCACTGGCTGTGGCGCAGCGCGATACGCTGTCGCTGAACCGTGACTGGATGTTCCGACTGGGAAAGTGTGAACCGACCGTAACCCTGGCCCAGGCCACGGAGGGAGCGGGTTGGCACAGGATACATGTGCCGCACGATTTCCAGATTGAGCAGCCCTGGGTGGCACCGGACGCCTCGGAGAGTGCCGACAACAGCGATGCGGGAGCCAACATCAAGAGCCGACTGTCCAGCCGCGGATTCAAGGAGATGGGCGAAGGATGGTATGTGAAGACGCTGACGCCCGGCACGGAACTGAAGGGAAAGCGACTGATACTGAACTTCGAGGGCATCATGTACATGGGCGATGTTTACCTGAACGGCCAGCTCATCGGTGGCACGAACTACGGCTATGTGGGCTTTGAGATTGACGTGACCCGCCTGCTGAAGCTGGGTCAGCCGAACACCCTGGCCGTAAGGGCCGAAACGGGAGAACCGAAGATGTCGCGTTGGTATACTGGCGGCGGACTGTTCCGCAACGTGAACCTGATTGCCACGGATGCGCAGAGCCACTTCGTTCGCCATCCGTTGCACATCACGACGAGAGATAATAATAAGGTGAAGATCCAGGCCGAAGTGCGTATGACGGGCAGGGAGAACGAGGCTCCCATCCGTGTGACGCTGACCGACCCGAGCGGCAAGCAGGTGCACCAGCAGACGTACAAGGTGAAGCGCAACCGCAACTACCGGAGCGAGGAACTGGTCCTGCCGGAGATTGCCCTGACCGATGTCCAGCTGTGGGACTGCGAGCACCCCAACCTCTACCTGGCCAAGGTGGAGTTGCTGAGGGCTGACGGCAGTGTGGCTGATGAGGTGACGAAGCACTTTGGCGTGCGTAACGTGGAGATCGGACCCGACTATGGCCTGAGGCTGAACGGCAGGAAGGTGCTGCTGAAGGGCTATGCCAACCATCATACCTTAGGTGCTCTGGGTGCAGCGGCCTATCCCCGTGCCATCGAGAAACGCCTGCAGCTTATCAAGGCCTACGGCATGAACCATATCCGTACCTCGCACAATCCCTATTCCGAAGAGTTCCTGGACCTCTGTGACCTGTACGGTATCCTCGTCGTGGACGAGCTCTACGACAAATGGAACGACCAGTATGCCGGTGGCGGCAGGGTGAAGTTTGAGAACCTTTGGATGGGCGACGTGACGGAGTGGATCCGTCGTGACCGTTGCCATCCCTGCGTGGTGATGTGGAGTCTGGGCAACGAGTTGCAGTCGTACAACGACCAGCCCTTCAATGACTTCGGCGTGACGCAGTATGAGTTGATGAAGACCGTCATCAAGCGCTACGATGATACGCGAAAGGTGACCGTGGCCATGCATCCCCGCTACCGCAACTGGGAGACGGACAGCCTGCCCTGCGACCTGGCCATGAAGACCGACGTGCAGTCCTATAACTACCGCTACATGTACTTCCCTGGCGACAGTCAGAAGTTTCCCTGGATGACCTTCTACCAGAGCGAGGCTGCTGTGTCGGCCATGGGCGAGAACTACTTTGCCATGAACCTGGACAAGGTGATCGGTCTGGCTTACTGGGGTGCCATCGACTATCTGGGCGAGTCGCAGGGCTGGCCGGCAAAGGGTTGGCAACAGGGTGTGTTCGACATTGCCCTGGAACCCAAGCCCAAAGCCTACTACATGAAGTCGTTCTTCTCGGACGAGCCGCTGGTACACATTGCCGTGACGGAGTCGAAGGGCAACCAGATGTGGAATGGCATACAGACGGGCAACGACGGGCAGTCGGACCACTGGAACCGTACGCCGGGCCAGAAGCTGGAACTGACGACCTACACGAATGCCGACGAGGTGGAGCTGCTGGTCAACGGCAGGAGTCTGGGTGTGAAGCAGAATGACAGGAAGAGCGCCAAGATGCGCAACCAGATCCGTTGGCAGAACGTGGAGTATCAGGACGGCAATATCCTGGCCATTGCCCGCACAAACGGTCGGGAGGTGGCCCGTCACAAGATTGAGACGACGGGCAAGGCGGTGAAGCTGGTCATTGAAACGGAGGGCGATGGCTGGAAGGCTGACGGTCAGGACCTGCAGCACCTGCGCATTGTGGCCGTGGACAGCAAGGGCCGCCGCGTGCAGACGGCTGTGGGCGATGTGACCGTGAAGGTTGAGTCCGGTGATGCCTCTCTGGTGGCCATGAGCAGCGGCAACCATACTTCGGATGAACTGAACGTCACGGACCACCGCAACCTCTTCAACGGTTCGGTACTGGCTATTCTCCGTGCCGGGGAACAGGCTTCACAAGTCAAGGTGACGGCATCTTGTCCGGGAATGAAGGCTGCCACCATGCTGTTGAAGACGAAGTAAACGCTTGGCTTACAATAACGACGGAACAAACGGAAGGTCAGTCCCAAGGTATGGGCACCAAATCTCTCCCGTTTGTTCCGCCGTTGTTTTTGCTTAGTTCTTCAGCGGATTCCATCCCTGAGCCTTCAGCTCGAACTCACTGCCGTCACGGCACACGAGGATCTTCCCCAGGGCGGGCTTTGTGATGTGTCCGATGACCTTCACGTCCTCTATCTGGCTTACGGCATCATGGAGGGGCAATGGTACGGTGAACAGGAGCTCGTAATCCTCGCCGCCATTCAGGGCACAGGTTGTTACGTTCATGTTGAATTCTTCGGCAGCCACTGCGGTCTGGTAGTCAAGGGGAATGCGCTCCTCGAAGATGCGGCATCCCACCTGACTCTGTTCGCAGATGTGCAGGAGTTCGCTGGAAAGTCCGTCGCTGATGTCCATCATGGAGGTGGGACGGATGCCGGCCTCGCGCAGTCGTTCTATGATATCCCGGCGTGCCTCTGGCTTGAGCTGCCGCTCCAGCAGATACTCGCGTCCGCTGAAGTCGGGCTGGGCAGCCTGGAGCTCTTCCATGGTCTGCTTGTCACCACGCTGGCGTGCCTCCTGGTATTGCTGGTTGAATACGGACTTCTCCCGCTCCAGCAGTTGCAGTCCCATATAGGCTGCACCCAGGTTGCCGGATACGCAGACAAGGTCGTTTTCCTGTGCCCCGCTCCGGGTTACGATGTCTTCGGCACGGGCTTCGCCCAGGCAGGTGATGCTGATGGCCAGGCCAGTGAAACTGCTGGTTGTTTCGCCGCCCACCACGTCCACGCCATGCTCCTGACAGGCCAGACGAAGTCCTTCGTAGAAGTCCTGCAGGTCCTCCACGGTAAAGCGCTTGCTCACGGCCAGGCTCACCGTCATCTGTCGCGGTGTGCCGTTCATGGCATAGATGTCGCTGATGTTGACTATGGCCGACTTGTAGCCCAGGTGCTTCATGGGCATGTACTGAAGGTCAAAGTGTACGCCCTCCATGAGCATGTCGGTGGTGACGAGTGTCTGCATGCCCTCTGCGTACTGGATGACGGCGCAGTCATCCCCCGCGCCTTTCAGGCTGCTTGTGTTCTTGAGTTCTATGTCTTTGGTGAGTTGCCTGATAAGGCCGAATTCACCGAGTTCTGAAATCTGCAATGTGTAATAGTTTAAAATGTTTATGGGTGGAGAGCTTCTATACTTTCTAGACCATTGTGCCTCAACTTCGTTTGATCATCTCTCTCATGATGTCGGCCATGAGCGGTTGTACGGCATTGGCTGCCTTCTGTACCTCCTCGTGGCTGACTTCTACAATCTTGCCCTCTACACCCAGGTCGGTGATGATGCTCACGCCGAAGACGCGCATGCCACAATGGTTGGCCACGATGACCTCAGGTACGGTACTCATGCCCACGGAGTCAGCCCCCAGTCGGGCAAACATGCGATATTCGGCCGGGGTCTCGAAGGTGGGACCCTGGGTGCCCAGGTAGACGCCGTGCTGTACCTTGATGCCCTTCTCCCGTGCAATCTCGTCGGCCAGGCGAACCAGTTCCTTGTCGTATGCCTCGCTCATGTCGGGGAAGCGGGGACCGGGTTCTATGTTCTTGCCTCGCAGGGGATGCTCGGGGAAGAGGTTGATGTGGTCGGTGATAATCATCAGATCACCGATCTCAAAGTCTGGGTTGGTGCCGCCAGCAGCATTGCTCACGAAGAGGGTTCTGATGCCCAGTTCATACATGACACGGACGGGAAAGGTCACCTCCTTCATGCTGTAGCCCTCATAGTAATGGAAACGGCCCTGCATGGCCAGGATGTCCCTGTCACCCAGCTTGCCTACCAGCAGACAGCCGCTGTGTCCCTCCACCGTACTGATGGGGAAATGTGGAATCTCGCTGTAGGGAATCCGTTCACTGACTTCTATCTCGTCGGCCAGCTTGCCCAGTCCCGTTCCCAGGACGATGGCGGTCTCGGGATGAGTGCTGAGTCTGTTCTTCAGCCAATTAGCCGTTTCTTGGATTTTTGCGTACATAGCCTAATATGTTTTCGTTAAACTTTTCCTGTTCGTTCCTCATGATGCGTACCTCGATGGGCAGCATGTAGAGGGCCTGCTTCACCTTCTCCGTCAATCCCTCTGCCATGCGAAGGCGGGCGGCATCCTTCTCCGTGGTGATGATGAGCCTGGGTGTGCTGACTTGCGTGAATGCCTCGTCTATCCGTCGGCAGTCCTCATCGGTAAAGTAATGATGATCCGGGAAAGACAAGGGAACGATGTGGCGGGTGTAGCGCCTGAGGTCCATCATCATCTGCTGGGGAGAGGCGATGCCCGTGAGCAGCAGTACGTGTTCCTCTGGCTCAAGCGACCGCAGCTGACGCTCCTTGCCGTTGAAGATTCCGACAAGGCTTCCGTACTCAAAGGTGCTGAAGAAGAGTTCCTGGAACGGACGAAGTTTCAGCGACTCCATCACGACACGGAATTCCATGGGATTCAGGTCATAGGGACACTTGGTCACGATGACGCTGTGCGCCCTGCGTCGGGCAGAGGCCGGTTCGCGGAGTCTTCCTGCCGGCATCAGCCGGTCCTGGGTAATGAGGCGGTGGTAGTCCACCAGCAGCAGGTTCTGGCCAGGCTTGACATAGCGGTGCTGAAAGGCATCATCCAGCAGGATGACCTGTGTGCCACGCGTTTCCTCGTCCGTCATCAGACGCCGGATTCCCTCCCTCCGGTTGGCATCCACTGCCACATGCACCTGCGGGAACTTCTGCTTGACCTGCCAGGGCTCGTCGCCAATCTCGCTCATGGAAGTCTCTTGCGTAGCCAGCAGATAACCCTTGGTCTTGCGCTTGTAGCCACGGCTCAGGACGGCAACCTCATACTTCTGCGAAAGCAAGCGAATGAGATACTCCACATGAGGCGTCTTGCCGGTTCCTCCCACGGTGATGTTGCCCACATTGATGATGGGTATAGGGTACTCCTCACTCCTCAGGATGCCCACGTTGAACATCCAGTTCCGCATGGCCACGCCAGCCTGGTAAAGCCAGCTCAGCGGCAGCAGCGAATGATTGATATGAATGAGGTCGCCTTCCATGGTCGCTCTAAACCGTAAAGGTAGGTTCTGTAAATTCGGTTTTACGATAATTTGCAGGTAGTATTCTATTCCGGCTGCTTTTGAATTTGTTTTTGTATCTTTTTGACTTTCATTTGGTCACTTTTGCAAGCGTGCAAAAGTAATGCCTGCATCGCTCCCGCCCTCAAGCCAAAAAACTACAAAAAACAAACCTCAAAATCAACTCGGCCTAATTTATAGAACCTACCTGAACTCTAATCACTTAATGATGATCTCGTATGGCAATCTGGCCTGGATGGGATTCCAGCTGCCCATCTCCCGGGCCATGCGGTAGATGCTGAAGTAGCTGCCCATGAACTGTTGCAGCCTTGCCTCCATGAAGTCATCCCTCTCATCACCGCCCAGCAGACCGTCGCTCCACGACTTGGTCTCGGGATAGCTGGCCACGTTGTACTCGCTGGTCTTGGCCAGCTTGGCGGCCGCCTTGATGGCATCCTGCAGGTTGCCCAGCTCGTCCACCAGACCCAGTCCCTTGGCCTGCTCACCTGTCCATACACGTCCCTCGGCAATCACCTTGACGCTGTCCTGCGAGATGCCTCGACCCTCGGCCACACGACGGGTGAAGAGATCGTATCCGTTGTTGATATAGGCCTGGAGCTTCCTGCCCTCATCCTCGTTGATGGGGCGGCCGTTGCTGCCGAAGTCCGCATAGGTGTTGGTCTTGACCACGTCAAAGTGCAGTCCGATCTTGTCCGTCAGCAGTTCGCTGGCATCGGGGAACATACCGAAGATGCCTATGCTGCCGGTCAGGGTGCTGGGTTCGGCAATGATCCTGCTTGCGCCGCAACTGATGTAATAGCCGCCCGAGGCAGCCATGCCGCCCATGGAGATGACAACGGGCTTCTTCTCCTTCAGCAGCTGTATCTGATGCCAGATCTGCTCGCTGGCATAGGCACTTCCACCGCCGGAATTGACACGGATGACCACCGCCTTCACGTCATCGTCCTCCATGAGTCGCTGGAGGTCCGTATTGACGGGGTTGGGTGCGATGTTTCCGATGCTGCCGCCCTGCAGGGAACTGGAATTGTCGTCCACGATGTCACCGTAGGCATAGTAAACGGCAATGCGGTCGCTGTGCTTCTTGATGTCCATGGCGGCATGGGACATGCTCTTGTAGGGAACAAAGGTGAGGTTGTCATCCTCCTCTATGCCGGCCTTCTTGCGCAGCAGGTCCTTCACCTCGTCACGGTAGTACATCTTGTCTGCCAGCTTGGCCTCCAGCAGCTGGATGGGTTGCATGAAGGCCGTGAGCGAGTCGGCCATCCCGTCTA
The DNA here is from genome assembly GCA_045599425.1 of Bacteroidaceae bacterium. GTDB lineage: Bacteria > Bacteroidota > Bacteroidia > Bacteroidales > Bacteroidaceae > Physcousia. Next base: position 27,918 of record JAZRVZ010000201.1, read on the forward strand.
GATGTGCCGCAGTTATCTTCCTGGATGCGGCAATGTCCTTCAGCCAGCCCTTCCAGATGCTGGTGAGGTAGCTGGTGGTCTGTTCACGGTTCGCCTCGCTCATCTCGGTGTTGATGAAAGGTTCCACGGCCGACTTGAACGTGCCCACCTTGAACACCTGCATCTTCACGCCCAGCTTTTCCAGGGTCTCCGTGTAGAACATGGGTTGTGCGGACAGGCCGTGCCAGTCGATCATGCCGCTGGGATTGACGATCAGCTCGTCAGCCACGGAGCAGACATAGTAGGCTCCCTGGGAATAGGTGTCGCCGTAGGCTACGATCCACTTGCCGGATTTCTTGAACTCAACCAGTGCCTGTCGCAGTTCCTGCAGCATGGCAGGCGTACCGGCAAGGCTTCCTCCCTCCAGGTAGATACCCTTCACGTCCTCGTGCTTGCCGGCCTTGTCTATGGCCGTCAGCAACTGGTCCAGGGCCAGGACCTCATTGTTTCCGCCCATCAGGGCGTCCATGGCGCTCTGCTCGTCGCGCTCGTTCATCTCCCCTGACAGGTTGATACGCAAAATGCTGTTTTCCCTGACACTATAGCTGCTGTCCGAGGCAACGATTCCGGCAATGCCGATAATAGAGATGATGGCCATTACGATGGTAAATACCAGCAGGCCGACGATGGTGGCGCCCACCATTTTCATAAATCCTTTCATAACGTTATGATTCTGTGTGAATGACTCGTGAGTAACTTGCAATGCCACGGGCTTACGCATAGATATTGTTTGCGTGCGCGTCGGGCATTTGCAAAATTAGTGAATTATCTCTAATCAACCAACTTTTTCCTCCTTATTCTTTGTCGGTTTCCGCAAAATGCGTATCTTTGCAACGTGTTTGGGGGCAATGTCCCCTTTGCAGTCTGCGCTTGTGGTGGAATTGGTAGACACGCCAGACTTAGGATCTGGTGCAGAGATGCGTGTAAGTTCGAGTCTTATCAGGCGTACAGAAAAAAGAGGCTTCCGGCCTCTTTTTTTGTGAATACTGCCTTTGCCCCGAAACGGGGTTTTGAAAAAAAAACTTTGGGCAAAAGCGCCTTCACGCCTTCACACTTTTGACGAGGTGGGGAAAATAAAATGATGAAAATCAGTAGCTGATGGGGCTGTGAAGACGTGAAGGCACTTTTGCCTAAAATTTTTTTGCGGGAACAGTTCTTGCTGCTATACCGATCATGCACTGCCCCTATAGCGATTTCGTCTTGCCCTTATAGTGACTTCGCCTAGTCGCTATAGTGACTTTGCCTTGTCCCTATAGGGATTTTACCTTGTCCCTATAGTGACTTCGCCTTGTCGCCATGGAAGCGAATCGGGAAGGGAATTGTCCTATCCCTTCAGGCTTCCTATGATGTGCCGGGCAGCGTGCTGCGGAGCACCGGGCTCTCCGAGTCGCTGTGCCATGTAGTCATAGCCTTGCAACATCGTTTCGCGTGCCGGCTGGCCGGGCAGGATGGAGAGTAGCTGGGTACGGGCGGCATCGACAGTCATGCCGTCGGCTACCAGTTCGGGCACCACCTGGCGTGCCGCAATGAGGTTGACCAGCGAGATATAGGGTACCTTGAGGAAGTGGCGACGCAGGAAACTGAAGAGTTTGCCCATCCGCATGTAATAGCATACGACCTGAGGTACGCGGAAGAGGGCCGTTTCGAGGGTGGCCGTGCCGCTGGTGACCAGGGCGGCCGTGCTGTGTTGCAAGATGCGGTATGTCTGGTTGTAGAGTACATGGACAGGCAGGTTTCCGGTGCATTGGGCATAGTATTCCGGTTCGATGCCCGGTGCGGCAGCCAGGACGAGCTGGTAGCGGTCGGTAAGGCCATGGGCGGCTGCGGTCATGCGAGTCAGATTGTCCCGTATCTCTTGCTTCCGGCTTCCTGCCAACAGGGCGATGATGGGTTGGTTGCTTAGTCCGTTATCCTTACAGAATTGGTCAAAGTCAACGGGGTGTTCCGACTTGTATGCCTCCACCTCGTCCACGGTGGGATTGCCCACGTAGGTGATGGGGTAGTGGTGCTTCTGCTCAAAGAACTCAACCTCAAAGGGCAGGATTGAGAACAGTCGGTCCACATCGCGACGGATGGCCTTGATGCGATGCTCCTTCCAGGCCCATATCTTGGGCGAGATGTAGTAGTGGACGGGGATG
>JAZRVZ010000202.1:0-3636 GCA_045599425.1 Bacteroidaceae bacterium
CGCCCATGGCACCCTCGATCATCTTGACAGCCTGGTAAGCGGGGCTCTGGAATGAAGAGCGGCCACGCAGCTTGATGATGTTGCTGCCACCCTGGGTGGTCATGTGCTTGATCTCTGCCCAGCGCTCTGCTGAAGGCATCATGTCTGCCAGGGGCTTGCCGTCGATGAGGGCCTTGCTGGCGAATACGGCCATCTGCTCGCCGTGGCCGCCATAGGTGTAGGCGTTGGTCACCTTGTCCTGCTGTACGCCGAACTCCTGAGCCAGCTGCTGCTGCAGACGGGTTGAGTCGAGGGCAGCGAGAGAGGTGAGCTGGTTGGGCTTCAGACCTGAGTGGATCAGGGCGGTCAGTGCGGTAACGTCAGCGGGGTTGAAGATTACAACGACGTGCTTTACGTCGGGGCAGTACTTCTTGATGTTCTCACCGAAGTCGGCTGCAATCTGGCAGTTGCCCTTCAGCAGATCCTCACGGGTCATACCCTCCTTACGGGGAGCACCACCGGAAGAGATGATGTACTTGGCACCGGTGAAAGCCTCGGCGGGATCAACGGTGTAAGAGAGGTTTGCACCGGGGAAGGCGCAGTGGCACATCTCGTCGTAAACACCATGAACACCGGGCTCATAGATATCATACAGACAGATGTTGGGAGTGAGACCGAGCATCAGGACGCTCTGAACCATGTTTGAGCCGATCATACCACCGGCACCTACGATAACGAGTTTCTCGTCAGTTAAAAAAGCCATAATTCTATTTGTTTAGATTGAATATTGTTCCTATTTCGGGCAAAGATAATCAAAATATCCGAGAAATGCCTCCAAGCAATCGTTTTTTTTAGCCCAGGCCGGGCAATTTATCATGTCTCCTTAGCAATCGGGGCAGGCAAGCGGACCCGTTGCACGAATCAGCCACTCCCTGTCGGCCTCTTCCGCCAGCAGGGGAAGCAGGGCTGCACGCACCCGCTGGTGATAGTCGTTCAGCCAGCTGAGTTCCTCGCGCGTCAGCATCTCCACCACGATGGGACGGAGGTCATAGGGGCAGAGCGTCAGCGGCTCAAACTTCAGGAAACGTCCGAAGTCTGTCTCGCAGGCCTCAACGCACAGCATCGTGTTCTCGTGGCGCACGCCAAACTTCCCGGCCACATAGATGCCGGGCTCGTCCGTGCAGTTCTGTCCGGCATGAAAGGGAAGGGTGGTATCGCGCCGGCAGTTCTTGCGGATCTGGCAGGGCCCCTCGTGCACACCCAGCCTGTGCCCTACCCCATGACCCGTACCATGACCGAAGTCATAGCCCTCGCGCCACATGGCCATACGGGCAGGGGTGTCCAGCTGCAGGCCAACCGTCCCTTCGGGGAACTGCAGGTTCTGCAGCTGCAGGTGACCCTTCAGCACCAGGGTATAGACCCGGCGCTCCTCGTCGGTCAGGGGACCCAGCGGAATGGTGCGGGTGATGTCCGTACTGCCGCAGTCATAGTGGCCGCCGCTGTCCAGGAGCAGGAAACTCCTGCGCTCCAATGGAATGTCCGTCTCGGGCGTAGGTTCGTAGTGTACCACGGCACCATGGGCGCCATAGCCGGCAATCGTCTCGAAGGACAGTCCCCGGAATCCCGGCTGCTCCGCCCTCAGGGAGGTCAGCAGCCTGTCGGCACCTATCTCCGTCAACTCGCCGGCCCCGGGATCTGCCGACCACTCGTCCAGCCTCCGCAGGAAACGCACCATGGCCACGCCATCGCGCAGATGGGCCTGACGGAAGCCTTCCTGCTCCGTCTCATTCTTGATGGCCCGCCAGTAGCTGAGCGGTGTCTCGCCCTCCAGGTGACGGGGTGCCTCCTCATAGGGGGCTATGCTGATACCCAGGTCGTCCAGGTAGGCCACCACCTCCTCCGGGAGCTGTTCCCTGTGCACATAAAACACATGGGCACCGGTGGTGCGCACCAGCAGGAAGGAGATGATGAATGGGTTATAGGGGATATCGTCGCCACGCAGGTTCAGCGTCCACATGATCTCGGAGAGCTCCGTGACGAGCAACTCGTCCACATCCTCGCTGATCATCCAGTTCACCAGTTTGCCCAGCTTGCTGTAGGCCGGCTCACCGGCCAGCTCCACGGGCATGATCTCTGCCTGACTGAGGGGGAAGGCGGGACGATCCTCCCAGAGCAGGTCAAAGGGGTCCTGAGCCACAGGCAGGGCATCCAGTCCGTCGAAGAGTTCCTCCTCCAGACCGGGTACCATCATATCCTCGCAGAAGCCAATCTGAAAACTTTCCTGCTTCCCGCTCTGCGCCGTGAGCCACTCGTTGACCGTCTCATCCTGCAGATCCTTCATCAGCGTGAAGGGTGTACCGGCCAGCTGCTCCGCAGCCTGCAGCCAGTAGCGGGAGTCCGTCCAGAGACGGGCATCATCCCGTGTCACCACGGCCGTACCGGCACTGCCCGTGAAACCGCTGATCCAGCGGCGGCATTGCCAGTGCTCGGCCACATACTCCGAATTATGGGGGTCCATCGTGGGTATCACCATGGCATCCCAACCGTTCTCCTGCATCCATGCACGCAGCCGGGCCACGCGCTCCGTTATGTTTTCCATACGATTAAATAGGTAAAATTTCAACTCTTCCGCACAAAGTTATAAAAAAATTGCTTACCTTTGCACATAACATCACAAAAATATAACGACAATGGCAATAATCAAGAGACTGGAGGGCATGCCTGCCCCCCGCTTCGGCAAGCACTGCTACTTCAGCGAGGGCGCCGTCATCGTGGGCGACGTGGAGATGGGCGACGACTGCACGGTGTGGTTCAACGCCGTCATCCGCGGCGATGTACATTATATCAAGATAGGCAACCGCACCAACGTGCAGGACAATTCCTGCATCCATACCCTCAACGGCAAGGCGCCCTGCATCCTGGGCGACGACGTGACCATCGGCCACAGCGTCACCCTGCACGGCTGCGAGGTGAAGGACGGTGCCCTTGTGGGCATGGGCGCGACCGTACTGGATCACGCCGTGGTGGGCAAGGGAGCCATCGTGGCTGCCGGTGCCCTGGTACTGAGCAAGACGCAGATTGGCGACGGTGAACTGTGGGGCGGTGTTCCCGCCAAGTTCATCAAGAAGGTGGATCCCGAGCAGGCCCAGGCCCTGAACAAGACATACGCTGCACACTACATCGAGTACAGTGACTGGTTCCGCAAGGCTGACAGCGACCCATCCAACACGCAGAACGTTACGACGAGCGAGGAATACAAGGGTTAGGAGCAGGAAGAACGAATCCCGGGAACAAGAGGAATGAGCACACCGCTGACATACGCAGTGTGCTCATTCGCTATTATCCCTGATAGTCCGTCAGGGATCTTCTACAGTTTCAGGTGCTGCCAGATGGCATCGCTGGCACCGGCATTCCGGCGGATATAGTCGCCGCTGATCTGTCCGCAGCGGGCAAGGAACGCAGGATCGGCAGCGAAGCGGTCCATCAGCTGGCCGAAGGAGCCTGCATCAGCCACTTCATGACAACCACCCAGGCGCAGGAGATCCTGAGCCTCCTGGAACTTCTTGTTGTTGGGACCGAAAAGGACGGGGATGCCATAGACGGCCGCCTCGGGCACATTGTGGATGCCCACGCCGAAGCCTCCGCCCACATAGGCCA
>JAZRVZ010000203.1:0-16262 GCA_045599425.1 Bacteroidaceae bacterium
GACCCTGGCTCCGGGTACGTAGGGGCTGACCTTGAAGCTGACGCCGTTCCTGACGCTGACGGCCTTCGTGGGGGCTTCAAGGATGACCTCGTAGGTCTTGCCTCCGGTGATGTTCTTCTTGTAGCCGAACTCGGACATGTCGATCATGCCGGGCTGGTAGTCGGCGTGGGAGAAGTTGAGCTTGAAGGAGATGGTGGGGATGTAGACGAGGTAGGTGCCGCCGGGCTGGGTGATGACGTCGCCCATGTACTGGTTGTGGTTGGTGAAGCTGAGGCCCTGGATGTCGTTGGTCTTGACGCGGACCAGGGCGCAGAGGGCGCCGTTGTTGTCCTGGCGCGGGTGGGTCTCGGCGTAATTGTCGTCGGCTACGATGTAGCAGTCCTTGACCGTGATTTCCTGTGCGCTGAGCCTGCCGGACCGGGGGTGGCAGAGGACGGCCAGGAGGCCGGTGAGGAGGAGCAGGAGTCTTCTTCTGGTATCTTTCATTGCGTGTGGCTGGGGGTTAGTCCTCTGATTTGTATATGCGCCATCCGATGGAGAAGCCTACGTAGGAACCGAGGTTGCGCTTCTTGTTGAGGCAGTAGTTGCCCTCGAAGGATACGACGAACTTGTTGAAGTAGAAGTTGACGTCTCCGCGCAGTCCGTAGTCGAAGATGGTGCTGGTGACGCCCTTGCCGTTCATCATGTGTTCGGATTTGTGACCGATGTAGTACATGGAGCCGTAGACGCCGGCCAGGATGGAGAGCTGGCTGGTGTTGAAGCGGCTGAGGGGGATGGTGAAGCCGGCCTGCAGGGGTATGTCGATGGTCAGGGCGAGCTTGTGCACGGAGTCGGTGAAGGCCTTGCTGTAGTTCTTGTCGATCCTGTCGATGAAGTCCTCGGAGGCTCGGGTTCCGGCAAAGCCGAGGCCTTCCTTGAAGGAGAGGTAGCCGAGGTACTGGTGGTACTCGGTGGCGAAGCGGCCGGCTACGGTCTTGAGCATGTCGTCCATGAAGGTGTGGGTGCCGAAGAGTATGTCGGTGTGACGGCGCAGGGAGATGGAGCTCTTGGTGCGCTCGTTGCTGTAGTAGACGATCTTGTCCTTCATCTTCTGGAGCCTTACCTCGAGGGTGCCGCCCTGGGTGACGGTGATGTTCTTCTCGAAGTCCTTGTAGCCCTCATGGGTGGCACGGATGGAGTGCTTGCCCTCGGTGAGGGGGATGTCGCGGCCGAGGGACTCGATGGTGCCGAGGGGCTTGTCATCGACGAAGAGGAGGGCGGAGCCGAGGTTGGAGTCGATGATGTAGCGGTGGGTGATGGCTTCCAGCTCGATGTCCTTGCTGGTGAAGATTTCGTCTTCCTTGAGCTCGATCTGTCCGGATTCCTTCATGTGGCCGTCGGCTGTGATGGCGTATTCGTACTTGCCGATGGGCAGGTTGAGGGTTCCCTTGCCGTTGCCGTCCAGGGGTACGTTCTTGCCGTCGATGACGAGGCGGGCGCTGGCGGGCTTGACGTAGAAGATGGCGGAGCGCATCTTGTTCTCGGTCTCCAGGGTCAGGCAATAGACGCGTCCGTCCTCGATCTCAGGGCCGTAGTCCTCCAGCTTGATGGTGTTGGTGCTGCCTCCGAAGGTGCAGGTGAGGATCTTGGTGCCCTCGGGCACGTAGACGATGTATTCGTTGGCCGAATAGTCTACCTCTCCGATGGCTTCCTTGAACTTGATGTTCTGGATGCCGACCACGTCCACGCGGATCACGGCGCACTTCTTGTCGTTCTTGTCCATGCGTGGGCTGGTCTGGGCGAGGAGGTCGGAGGAGAGGAGCCTCAGTCGCTTGGGGGTGAAGCTCTGGGCACTGGCTGCCAGGGTGAGCAGCAGGGTGGCGATAAACAAACAATATCTCTTCATAAGTAAGTGGTCAAAACGTTGGGGGTTCTTCTTTGCTTTTGCGTTTTTTCTTTACACGGACTCCCTGGTTCCGGATGGTGCCGGATCAGATGTCGAAGTCGCTGAGGCTGAATATCTCGTCCTTGGGAATGCGCTTTTTTCCATTTCCGTCGTTGTAGGCATCGGGCTGCCAGGTGCGTACGTGGATCTGGGGCTTGGCCTCGTCGCGGAAGTCCCAGAGCAGGAAGACGTAGCCGTCATCGTGGTATTTGTCGGATGTCCAGCCCTGGTGCAGGGTGACGCCGTAGAAGTCCTGGTTGACGGGGTGGCGCATGACCTCGATCTCGTCGAAGGTGACACGGATGGACTTGTTTTTCCCGAAGGCGGCACGGAGGTTGGTCAGGTACTGCGTCTTGGTCTGCTTGGTGTAGGTGACCTTGTCGGGCAGGGGTATGCCGTCGCCGGTCTTGCGCTTGATGACCTTACCGGTGATGATGAGGGCATCATCGCTGAAGACGGCCTCCAGGAACTTGATGTCCTTCTGGTTGTAGCTGGTGCGGAACTGCTCCACGTAGTCCAGGATGAGTTCGCGGCGGCGCAGGTCCTTGATCTCCTTGTTGTCCTTCACCACGTTCATGTAGAGGTTCATGCTGATGGAGAGGTAGAAGCTGGTCAGGTTGCCCTGCTTGTCAAAGCTGGCCACGGCTTCCTGATAGTCCTCATCCTGTGCAATCTCGTCGGGATTGGCGGGCTTGAGCAGGAGGGGAATGTTGCGGACCTGATAGCCCGTGCCGGTGGTGAGGCAGTGCTCCACGACCTCCTCGTCCATGCAGATGAAGGGGCTGTTCTCCCAGAGTGCCGCGATGGGGCCCTGCGCGTTCTTGGAAATGCCCAGGTTGGCATATCTCATCTGCCTGCCCTCCTCCTGTGCGGCATTGGCCTCGGTGAGGATGGTGGATAGTGTCTTTTCAATCTTGGCCCTGACGGTTGCATTGTCAATACCATCGGAGATGGTGACCGTCACTTTGTCGGCCGCCTGCAGGGTCATGGCGCAGAGCGACCACAATAACATCAGAAAAAACTTGCGTGTCATACGAGTTTATGTAGTTTTGTTGTTTTTGTTTCCTATTCTTTCATCTGGAACCACACCACGCCGCAACGACCGTAGTTGGCAATGGCATCGGACTTGCCGGTGGACAGGTTGAGCATTTCCGACCCGGTCTTGCGCATAACGGCCAGGACGTTGCCTTCGCCGTTGAACACAAACAGATAGGAGGGGCCGAAGAGCTTCGTCTCACTGGTGTACTTGCCGTAGGCGGCTATCTTGCCGCGGCGGTCACCGTCGGCAATGTAACGGTTGATCTGGGTCAGGTTCCTGATGGTCATCATCTCCAGTTCGGCCGTGGTGAGCCTGGCGGAGGGGTTGCTGTCCTCGATGCGGATGATCAGGGGTTCCTGTTCCTGGACAGGCTGAGTGACCTGCTGCTGGGCCTGTGCCTGCTGCTGGACAGGCTGAGTGGCCTGTTGCTGGGCCTGTGTCTGCTGCTGGGCGGGCAGAGTGGCGGGCTGGGGGGTCTCTTCCTTCTTCTCCGTGTCAAATCCCACCATCAGCGCGGCCTCTTCCTTCTGGAAGGGCAGGATGTCCTTCTTGCTGACATAGACGAAGGCACGGATGATGTTGCCTCTCTGGGTCTTGATCTCGGAAACGTTCTCCTTGGACTTGGCTATGTAGCCTGAATAGTCGCCCTTGGCGTTGTCCTTGAGCCACTGCTCGATCTCCAGGGCCAACAGTTCGCGGGCATTGGAGCTGGCGTCCTCCGCACTGGTGGAGGAGGTTCCCATGGCGTACAGGTAGTTGGTATTCTTCTTGATCTTGTTGATCTCCTTCTGCTCGTCCTGTGCCATGGAGGGCAGGCAGGCGATGATCAGGAGGGACAGGGTGGCGAGGAAATATCTCATATATTCTTCTTGGGTTTTTCTACGTACTGCTGGTAGAGGTTCTTGACGTTCTGGGTCGGGATGTAGGCGTTCATCGTGGCCTTGAGCGTGGCGTCGCGCTTCTCGGTGAAGTTGTCAGGCAGGATGATGGAGAGCATGTGGTTGAATCCCAGGTCCTGACTCTGGGCCACGATGAGGGCCATGAGTCCGTCCTCACGCTCTTCCTCCACGGCAAAGTACACCTTCAGCTGCATCTGCTGGCAGTAGGCCAGCCACTGCTCGAGGGTGACGGAGTAGGTGATCTTCTGGAATCCGTAGATGTTCTGCTCCACGTAGAGGCGGTAGTCTGAGATGTCGCTGATGAGCCCGAGGAAGAGGTTGGCGGCCGAGTGCCACTTGTCCGCTGCATGGAAGGTGGGCACTGTCTGTCCCTGGCTGTCCCTGGTGTAGTACCTGGCCGTGTTGAGGCTCTCCACGTAGTAGTTGGCTGAGGGGGCCGAGACAATGCAGCCATCCTCGGCCACGTTGCCTTCCACCTCCGCCGGGACGGCCCGGGGCACGTAGGGGGCAGAGGCCTTGATGGCCTCCTTGATGTCCAGCTCAATCTCGTTCTTGGGTTTCCCCAGCAGCAGGTCGTACTGCATGGGAAAGGCCACGTCGAGCAGAGTCTGGCCCAACGTGTCCGTCCAGGTTACCTGATAGAACTTGTCATCCGTCTTGCTGATGCTGAAGGGATGCTGCGGCGTGATGGCCCTGGCATCCTTCTGGCTTCCAGTCAGCAGGAAAACCTTGTCGTCGCGCATGCGCTGCCCGATGGGTACACCGGCCCGGTCCAGGCTGTCCAGCTCGAACAGGTAGCGCTCCAGAAAGCCGTATACCACGGATGGCATCTCGGTCTTGACCTCCGGGGCAAAGAGCTGGAAGGTGCTCTGAGCCCGGGAAGTACAGGGGAGGACCGACAGAATGCAGGGCAGGAGTGCCCTCAGAAATCCCTTCATCTCAGTTCTCTGTGTTATTTTGAATCATAACTGTCCTCGGGACCTACGCCGAAGGTCAGTTTCTCTTTCACATTGCCGCTGGCGTCATAAAGTGTACCGTACACCACGAAACCGTTATGGAACTCTCCGATGACATAGTCGCCGGCACTGGCCATGCTGCCCTTCATGTCATTGCGGTTGATCTGACGGGCGGTTGAGTAGGTCAGACGACCCTGGCCGTGGGGATAGCCCTTCTTCGTCGCGCCGGTGTACTTGCCGTAGCTGAGGTTCACCGTACCGGAACCCGTGCTGACAATCTTCTCCACCACTACGGGCTTCTCGACAATCTTCTCGACAACCTTGGTGTCATGAACCACCTGTGTCAGGGTGTCATGAACCACCTCGGTGAGGGTGTCGCGGACAACCTGGGTAAGGGTGTCGTGCACGATCACCGTCTTGCCCTTGCTGTTCTCCTCTGCCTCTCTTTCCCTCTCTTCCTTCTCTCTCTGCTCCTTGCGCTCCTTCCTTCTCTCCTCGCGGCGATCCTTGGCACTGTCGCCACTGAACAGGAAGTAACCACCAACGCCGAGCAGGGCAGCAACGGCCACCGCACCCACGATGATGAGGATTTTCTTGGGGGGTGGTGGGGGAGGACATTCGCGCAGTTCCTTACCACACTCGGGGCAGACAAACTCCTTGCGCATAGGTACCTGTATAATCTCCTTTCCTACGCATTTTGGGCACTCCTCATTCAGGCATTTGCCATATTTGTATCGCTCGTTGGAGCGTCTTGATTCTCTTGCCATATCTTGTTAGTTGTTTAAAGTCTGTTGTTAATGGTTTCTTGATAGCCTGTTCCACATTACATGCTTGGTGGCATGGGGGGCATACCGGGATTGCCGGGCATGGGAGGCATGGGAGGCATGGCCGGAGCAGCGGGGGCAAAGAGTCCCTTCAGCTCGGGTACCTGTCCGGCAGGTGTCCAGGCAGCCATTCCCTGCTGCCATGCCATGGTCTGCTCGTTGATCTGATTGTTCTGCTTCAGCTGCTTGCAGGTACTGTAGTCGTATGGGCCATAGTTCTGGCCACCGATGTAGAAGTACATCTGTACCTGGGGCTCAGCCTCCGGCATGGGTGGGGGAACGGGTGCTCCGGGCATGGGAGGCATGCCGGCCACGGGTTGAGCCATCGGCTGTGCCACGGGCTGAACTGCGGGCTGTGCGGCAGCCTGGGCTGCGAGCTCTGCCTCGGCAATCTGTGCGGCATTCTCCACCACGAACAGTGAGGGCAGATTCTTGCCGTCACCCTCGCTGTGCAACAGGATGGCGTTGCTGGCATCGGTGTTGACGTTGCCGGTATCCAGGAACTGCTCGTATTTCTCCTTGTAGCTGCTCATCCAGCTCATGCAGCGCATGGGGAAGCAGTAGGCAACCATGATGATGCACAGCTCGTCCTTGCGCGGACTCTTCTTGTTCACGATGAGGGTGGTCTGTGAGTTGCCCTGTGCAAAGGAGTTCTTGAATGCCTTTTCCAGCTTGTCGGCGAAGGCCTTCAGACCTTCGTTGTCGTCGGGAGAGGGTATGCAGACAAGGATGGTCTTCTTGTTGATGGATGCGGGGTTCGAGGGGCTCATGATGCCCTCGTTGTTGCGTACGTGCAGCTGCATCTGGTCGTTGTTGAGCTTCAGGTACACGCCGCTCTGCTTCACGATGTCCAGGGCAAACTGCTGGATCTGCTCCTCGTTGGTCAGCTTCTGCTGCAACTGGGTGAGGATGTTCAGGCCCAGCACCTTCTTGTCGCTCTCGGCACGCTCGTCGTGCTTGGTCTGTACGATCTTGGCCAGCTTCAGGTCGAAGGCCTTGCACACGGTGTCAACGCTGACATCGTGGGCCAGGGCACCGAAGTTCGTGAACTCCACCTGAGGCAGGATGGCCTCGCGCAACTGGCGGGCGATGTTGGGCATGTCAATCTTGTCGGTCGTCAGATCCGTCTCGAACTGGCGCATGGTCTCTTCCTCGCTCACCTCGATGATGGCGCCCTTCATGTCCTCCAGGCCCTTGTTCACCTTCTTCTGGGCGGCAACCAGTCGCTCTGTCTCGTCAATGGCATCGTTGATCTTCTGGCCGAAGGCCGAGATGTCGGCATCCAGCTTGCCCATTTCCACAAACAGCCTGGCGGCCAGCTTGCGGGCAAATTCCCAGGCCTGGATCTTCGTCTTGCTGGTATAGTAGTCCGTGAGGATCTCCTGGTGCTTGCCGAACAGCTTGGTGTTGCCTGAGAGCAGGGTGCCGGAGATGAAGCCCTTGTTGGCCCAGTCCAGCACATTGTCGTCGCGCTCGCCGGTGATGGCATCCAGCTCCTCGTGTTCCTTCTCCAGCTTGACATCCAGGTCCTTGCGGGTCTCAGTGATGCGCTCGATCAGCAGCTTGCCGATCTTCTGGAGCTCAATGATGGAGATGTCGCCCACCTTCCACTTCTCAAAGATCTCACGCTCAATGACGGAGCGGATCTCCTTGGCAATCTCGGGAATGGCACGCTCCTTGCCCTTGTAGTATTCGGCCACGCCGACGCTCCTGAACTGCTTCTCGTAGAAGTCGCTCATGATGTCGTCCAGCTCGTTCAGCGGATTCTTGGCCTGTCTGGCCTCGTCGGCATAGTAGAGGGCCTTGTCATGCCAGTAGTCGGCAAATTTGGGGTAGTCCTTGTCGGTGGGCAGAACCTTCAGCTCGTAGGTCAGGTGCTTGTCGTCCAGCATCCACTTGCCCAGGTTGGATTCGTTGAAGTAGGTGGCGCGGTAGTCCTTGTTCACCTCGGCGTTGATGTAGCCCAGGTTCTCCTTCCAGTTATTGTACTTGAACTGGTAGAGGACGCTCTCGCCCACGGTGTAGGTGATGTGCTTCAGGACTCTCAGCTCGGGGTACATCACACGCTTGATGCCGAAGGAGTTCACCTTCTTGGTGCGGGCAACGGGGATGCGGCCGTCGGGGCCGGCATTCTTCGTCTCGTCATACTCCAGGGCAAAGTCGTCGATGTTCTCGAACGTGTAGGCACGGATGATGTCCTCGTTGATGTTATCCTGAGAATTAATAAGGAATACGCGTGCGTACACGTAGTCGCTCACGATCTTGGGCAGTTCGGTCAGGGAGTTGATGGTCAGACCGTTCTCATTGACGTTGCTGTAGAGGGTCAGTCCGTTGGCCACACCCTTGATCTCGTCGCTGAAGAGCTTGGCCTCGCGACCGGCACCGGTGATGTCATGGGGCGTGAAGCGACCTGCCTGCAGGGCGTTCAGCTCGTTCAGTGCCGCATAGCCGTTCTGGTAGTAGCGGCCCTGATCCATGTTGGCCTTGGGCAGGTTCATCTCGGGAATCATGGCATACACGGAGATGATGGCCTCGGGGTAGGTCTTCCTGGCCTGCACGATGGCATCAACCACCGCACCTGATCCCGTACCGCCGCAAAGGCCTGCGAAGATGTGGATGTTGGTCTTCTCGGCATTGTGCGACACCTCGTCACAGCGTCCGTAGGCATCCTTCAGGGCATTGATGTAGGCCACGGAATTCGCAGCAAACAGCAGTCGGCCTGCACGCCTCTTCTGTCCGGCAGCCTGGCCCAGCGAGCCGATGGCGGTCTTCACGGCGGAAACATTGTTGACGATGCCACGCACGGAAGGATAGTTGTCAATGGTATCCAGGATCTTCGTCACGTCCACGTCCTTGATGTACAGGAATTCGTTCTGCGTGAACGAGGCATCCAGACCCATGACGCGGAAGTCCGGACGACCGATACCCATCATCTCGTCCGTAGAGTCCACGTAGAGCAGGGCCACGGGCTGCTTGTTCCGTTCCTCTGCATCGGGAAATTCCTCAAACATGCGCATCTTGAAGGCCTTGAGGATCTTACCTCCAGTGCCGCCTAAACCAACCAGGATGTGGTTCGTGTTACAGTAACTTGTTGCCATATATCTTGTTTTTTAATTTGATTTTCAACTTTCCGCTCGGCCCAAAGGGATGCTTTCAGGGCAAGGCGGGGAAGGAACCTTCAGTTTTCAGCTTCTCCCGCTTCTGCGGCTCCGATAGCCCGACCCGCCCCTGGACGGCCTTGCACCATCCCGCGAACGACGGGAACGCACCTGCCCTTCCATGGTGGCTATGATGCCCGCCACGGCCAGTCCGCTGAACACAACCGACCAGAGTATGCGACGGAAGATGTACCAGTTCAGGGACGAATGGGCATCCTCGCTCAGCGACTCGGCGATTTCCCCGGCCGAGTCCCCCTCGATATCATCCAGGTTCACCAGATAGGACACAAACGGCATCTTCTTCTTGATCTTGGAAACAATCTGGTAGGAGTCCATGTTCGTGGCGGAGAGGGCATAGCTGGCGGCCGACTGCATATCGTCCACCCTACCCTTCACCGTGAAGGCTCCGAACAGCAGGCTGAAGTGGAAGGACAGGATGGGTACCAGCACAACCATGATGGCATAACTCAGGGGGGTGAACCTCCTGGGAGCACACAGGCTCCTGATGATCAGCGCGATGACCAGCACCACGACCACTGCAGCCATTACGCCGTAGAACATATCAGCTGCTCCTTCTATGAATCCGCCAAGTATTCCCATTGTCAGAAATTGCGTGTTTTGGTTTTCCTATATTAGTTTGGTTTTTCTTATATATTAGGTGTAGACTTTGCAAATATAGCAAGAAATAATGAAAATGGGAAAAAAAAGCATAAAAAAATAGGAACGACGTACGCTAATTGCCATTCAACAGGCTTATTTGCATATAAACTACACTGTTAAGTGGCAGGCGAACGGCCAGGCGATGTCAGGATACAAACTGCACTGCCTGGCATTGCCCATCACGTACAACAACACAGACCTTGCATCCCGCCAAGTGGCCCCAGCCAATATCCTGCGGTCGACTTGCCAAATTCCTGCGGGCGATTTGCCAAAGTCCTGCGGGCGATTTGCCAAAGTCCTGCGGGCGGTTTGCCAAAGTCCTGCGGGCGGTTTTATTTTCCTCCTATAGCAGGAAATTTTTCCATGCGGCAAGGAAAATCCAGAAACAATACAATAAAAAATCCACCCCCCTTGCGGAGGATGGATTACGATATGATAATGAGAAGATTACTTCACGATTTTCCGACCGTTGCGGATCACGATACCCTTTGCACCCTGGCCGGTGATTTTACGTCCGTTGAGGTCGTAGGTGGGGGCGGCACCATCCTGACGGGTTGCGGTGATGGCGGTGGCCTCGATTTCGCTGGCCTTTACCTGTACCTCCTCGGATGCGGTTTCCTCGGTGTGCCTGTGGTTCATCCATCCGGGACGGGGACCGAAGCGGTGAGGGCCAAAGTAGGGGCGCATGCCCATGCGTCTCATGCCCATGGGATGGGGACGGAAACCACGACGGGAAGCAAAGTGGGGGCGATGTGCCTTCAGGGTGTCCTTGGCATGGCCGAAGCCGGGATGATGACGGAAGTTGGGACGGTTGGCCTTGATGGAATCCATCCTATGACCGAATTTGGGATGTGCAGCCTTCAGCGAGTCCAGCTTGTGACCGAAACTTGCATACACGGCCTTCAGCGAGTCCCACTTGGCCCTGTCAAATCCCTTGTGCCAGCCACGGTTCTCGATGTTGGGTTTACCCTTGCCGTTGTTGCCTTTTTCCTTACCGTCTGCCCAGGTTGCCTGACTTACCGTGAACGCCACGAGGAGCATGAGCATCTGAAGTAGATTCTTCTTCATATTCGTCTGTTTTTTAGGTTAGTAATAGTATTAGGACAGGCCAGGGGAAAAATGGTTTAGTCATGATGGAACAATAATTTGGGAAGACGGAGTCCCGCTGCCTGGGGACCTGCGACCGCCGGCAGAGCGAATGCAGGCAAAAAAATAACAGCTGATTGCTCAGCTGTCCATTTCTTCGTTGGGCTACCCGGACTCGAACCAGGAAAGGCAGGACCAGAATCTGCAGTGTTACCATTACACCATAGCCCAATCGCTTGGATCAAGAGGGCGACCAAATCACCTCGTCTTGATTTCGGGTGCAAAGGTACGACTTTTTTGTGAATCTGCAAATCTTTTCGTAAAAAAAATGCATCGAAATACTAAAAAAAAGTAAAAGTAGGAATATTTTGCGCCTCAGATTTCAGTAGGCAAACTATTTCTCGTATCTTTGCATGTCTTTAAGGCATATCATTTCACCTAATTAAATTTAAATGACTGAAACCACCGAATTAACAGACCGGATCGTGAGGGCCCTGCAGGACAAGAAGGGACACCGGATCACGATTGCCGACCTGACGAATATCGACGATACCATCTGCAGGTATTTCGTGCTTTGCACCGGTAACTCACCCAGCCAGGTGCAGGCATTGGCACGCAACGTGGGAGAGGAGGTCCTGGAGGAACTGGGACAGCACCCCATAGCCGTGTCCGGCCTGCAGCATTCCATCTGGGTGGCCATGGACTATGGCGACGTGATGGTGCATGTGTTCCTGCCCGAGGAGCGGGAGTTCTATGACCTGGAGCACCTGTGGGCCGATGCCGAACTGACCACGCTGGAGGATGTGGAGTGAGGCACGGAAAGGACGAAAATGGATAGTGTTGTCAATATTACAATCAATCAAAGGCAGAAAGCTGAAAGTAAGTAATTCATAATCCAGGCACAGCAGCGGACAGAGGTTCCGTGCGCCGTGACCTGTTTTCAATCCACCAGAAATTCATGAACGAGAACAACAACAAGAAGAATAGGAAGCCTTCGTTTAACCTGACCTGGGTCTACGTGATCGTAGCCGTGGTACTGGGCTATCTGTTCATCACGGGCAGCGACAGCCTGGGATCGGAGGGCAAGGAAGTAGGATACTCGCAGTTCAAGCGATATATCGAGGAAGGATGGTGCCGGAAAGTGGTGATGAACCAGAAGGAAGGCACAATGCGCCTGTATGCCAAGCCGGAACATGCCGCGGATGTCTTCGGGCACTCCGTGACCAACGTGGGGACGGCCTATGTGGAGACCCAGGGCAATGTGACGAACACGGATACGTTCATCATGAGGCTGAACAACGACTCGACCTACCTGGCCAACAACAACCAGGAGCAGATCACACTGGAGTACAACAATGCCACAGGCAACACGTTCACGGGCATTCTGATCAATTTCCTGCCGCTGATCATCATCATCTTCTTCTGGATGTTCATCATGCGGCGCATGGGTGGCGGCGGAGCCAGCGGCGGCGGCATGGGCGGCATCTTCAGCGTGGGCCGGAGCAAGGCCAAGCTGGTGGACAAGGAGAACGGTCCGAAGGTCACCTTTGACGACGTGGCCGGTCAGGCCGGTGCCAAGCAGGAGGTGCAGGAGATCGTGGAGTTCCTGAAGAATCCCCAGAAATACACCGAGCTGGGTGGAAAGATTCCCAAGGGTGCCCTGCTGGTAGGTCCTCCGGGAACGGGTAAGACGCTGCTGGCCAAGGCTGTGGCCGGCGAGGCCGATGTTCCCTTCTTCTCCATGTCCGGCTCGGACTTCGTGGAGATGTTCGTGGGTGTGGGAGCCAGTCGTGTGCGCGACCTCTTCCGTCAGGCCAAGGAGAAATCGCCCTGCATCATCTTCATTGACGAGATTGACGCCGTGGGTCGCGCCCGCAGCAAGAACCCCTCCATGGGCGGCAATGATGAGCGCGAGAGCACGCTCAACCAGTTGCTGACGGAGATGGACGGTTTCGGTACCAACAGCGGCGTGATCATCCTGGCTGCCACCAACCGTGCCGACATCCTGGACAAGGCATTGCTGCGTGCCGGTCGCTTTGACCGCCAGATCCATGTCGACCTGCCTGACCTGCCCGAGCGAAAGGCCATCTTCCAGGTTCACCTGAAGAAAATCAAGAAGGACGAGAGCCTGGACATCGATTTCCTGGCCCGTCAGACACCGGGATTCAGTGGTGCCGACATTGCCAACGTCTGCAACGAGGCAGCCCTTATCGCTGCCCGTCACGACAAGAAGGTGGTGAGCAAGGAGGACTTCCTGGCTGCCGTGGACCGAATCATCGGTGGCCTGGAGAAGAAGACCAAGGTCATGACCGTAGACGAGAAGCGTGCCATTGCCCTGCATGAGGCAGGACATGCCACCATCAGTTGGAACCTGCAGTATGCCAACCCGCTGGTGAAGGTGACCATCGTGCCCCGTGGCCGTGCCCTGGGTGCTGCCTGGTACCTGCCCGAGGAGCGCCAGATCAACACCCGCGAGCAGATGCTTGACGAGATCTGTTCGCTGCTGGGCGGACGTGCTGCCGAGGAACTCTTCACCGGCCACATCAGCAGCGGTGCCATGAATGACCTGGAGCGTGTCACCAAGCAGGTCTACGCCATGATTGCCTACATGGGTATGAGCGACAAGCTGCCCAACCTGTGCTATTACAATAATGATGAATACGGTTTCCAGAAGCCCTACAGCGACGAGACGGCCAAGCTCATCGACGAGGAAGCCCGTCGCATGATTGCCGAGCAGTACGAGCGTGCCAAGGCCCTGCTCCTGGAGAAGAAGGAGGGCCACAACCAACTGGCTCAGATCCTGGTGGAACGCGAGGTCATCTACGCCAGCGACGTGGAGAAGATCTTTGGCAAGCGTCCCTGGGCCAGCCGCACCGAAGAACTGCTGGAGGCCAACGGAGAAATTGAGGAGAACGCCGGTGAGACACCCGAAAGCCAGCAGGAACCCAAGGAGCAGATGCCCGAGATATCGGGCAAGACCATCACAGGATCATACGACAAGTAGGAACGTCCGCAGGAGGTTGGTAATGGTGAAACAATAACCTAAGAAAACAAAAAACATAGCAAGTTATTATTTTATCATTACCTGATAAGGAACAGGAAATCAGAAACAAGCAAGAGAGAGAAAAGGAGAGAGATGAAAAACTTTATCATTCGCGCCATCACGGCCATTGTCTTTGTGGTCGTATTAGTAGGAAGCATCGTGTATAGCGACAAGAGCATGGCTGTGCTCTTTGCCCTCATCACTTTCCTCTCGGTGAGGGAGTTCTGCAACATCGTCAATGAGCAGGAGGGAGTGCACGTCAACACCTTCATCACCAGCCTGGCAGGCGTCCTGCTCTTCGGGGCTTTCAACCAGTACTGCAGCAACAGCTGCGATGCCTCCATCTTCCTGCCCTTCCTGGGCAGCATCATCTACCTGCTGGTGGAAGAGCTCTACCTGCAGCGTCCCAATCCCATCGTCAACTGGGCCTACACGATGATGGCTCAGATATACGTGGCCATGCCCTGCTCGCTGATCAACCTGCTGGCTTACACCGCTGATCCTGCTCATCCCCTGATGGTCAGCTACCAGTGGATTCTGCCCCTGAGCATCTTCTTCTTCCTCTGGGCCAACGACACGGGTGCCTACCTTACCGGCTGGGGACTGTCACGCTACATCCCCTACAAGCTCTTCCCCCGCATCTCGCCCAAGAAGTCGTGGATAGGCAGCATAGGCGGAGCCCTCCTCACGCTGGGCGTGGCAGCCGCCGTCTACTACTGGGAATCCAGCGACGGAATGACCACCCTCTCGCTCCCGCAATGGATGGGACTCGGTCTCACCGTGGTGGTCTTCGGTACCTGGGGCGACCTGGTGGAGAGTCTGCTGAAGCGTACCCTGGACATCAAGGACAGCGGCAACATCCTGCCCGGACACGGTGGCATGCTCGACCGCTTCGACAGCAGCCTGCTCGCCATTCCCGCAGCCGTAATCTACCTGCACTGCATACAGACGTATGGGATGTAGGAAGCGTGAAACTGTGAAACTGTGAAACTACAAAATCAAACTTTTTTCTGAGAACAATTAAAAACAACATAAGAATATGGCATTCAAAAGAACAACCGTAACATCGGCTCTGCCCTACGCCAACGGTCCCGTGCATATCGGTCACCTGGCTGGCGTGTACGTGCCTGCCGATATCTACGTGCGCTATCTTCGTCTGAAGAAGCGTGACGTCATCTTCATTGGTGGCTCCGACGAGCATGGAGTACCCGTGACCATCCGTGCCAAGAAGGAAGGCATCACCGTACAGGATGTCGTGGATCGCTACCATGGCATCATCAAGAAGTCCTTCGAGGACTTCGGTATCTCCTTCGACATCTACAGCCGTACCACCAGCGACATCCATCACAAGTTTGCTGCTGATTTCTTCCGCAAGCTCTACGATGATGGCAAGCTGGTTGAGAAGGTGGAGAAGCAGTACTGCGATGCTGTGACAGGCGAGTTCCTGACCGACCGTAACATTGTGGGTACCTGTCCCCGCTGTGGTGCAGAAGGCGCTTATGGCGACCAGTGCGAGAAGTGCGGTGCTACGCTCTCTCCCTCCGAGCTCATCAACCCCACCAACAAGAACAATCCCGGCAATCCCCTCGAACTGCGCGACACCAAGAACTGGTACCTGCCTCTGGGCGACCACCAGCAGTGGCTGAAGGAGTGGATCCTTGAGGGTCACAAGGAGTGGCGCTCAAATGTCTATGGTCAGTGCAAGTCCTGGCTCGACATGGACCTGCAGCCCCGTGCCATGACCCGCGACCTTGACTGGGGTATTCCCGTGCCCGTTGAGGGTGCCGAGGGCAAGGTGCTCTACGTATGGTTTGATGCCCCCATCGGCTACATCAGCAACACCAAGGAGCTCTGCGACGCCCAGCCCGAGAAGTGGGGCACCTGGCAGCAATGGTGGCAGGACGATGAGACTCGACTGGTTCACTTCATCGGCAAGGACAACATCGTGTTCCACTGCCTCATCTTCCCCACGATGATGAAGGCTCACGGCGGCTACATCATGCCCGACAACGTGCCCAGCAACGAGTTCCTGAACCTCGAGGGTAACAAGATTTCTACCTCGAAGAACTATGCCGTTTGGCTGAATGAATATCTGGAGGAGCTGCCCAACCGTCAGGATGAGCTGCGCTATGTACTGACTGCCAACGCACCTGAGACCAAGGACAATGACTTTACCTGGGCTGATTTCCAGGCTCGTTGCAACAACGAGTTGGTGGCTGTCTACGGCAACTTCGTCAACCGTGCCCTGCAGCTCACCCAGAAGTACTACGATGGCGTAGTGCCCGTGCCCGGTGAGCTTACCGAAACGGACAAGGCCACCCTTGCCAGCTTTGCACAGGTACGTGAGAAGGTGGAGCGGCTGCTCGAAGCTTTCAAGTTCCGTGATGCACAGAAGGAGGCTATGGAACTGGCTCGCATCGGCAACAAGTACATTGCTGACGAGGAGCCCTGGAAGGTCATCAAGACCGATCCCGAGCGTGTGAAGACCGTCATCTACGTGGCTCTGCAGCCCACGGCGAACCTGGCCATCGTCTTCGAACCCTTCCTCCCCTTCTCTTCCGCACGTCTGCGCCAGATGATCTGCATGGACGACTTGAACTGGGATGACCTGGGTCGTACTGACCTCCTGCCCAGTGGCAAGCAGCTGGCTAAGCCCAGCCTGCTCTTCTCGAA
>JAZRVZ010000204.1:0-7006 GCA_045599425.1 Bacteroidaceae bacterium
CTCTCCCCCACGGACAGCGACCTGCGTGAGCGTACGGTTGCCGTCTTCCAGGAATCCCCGGCCCTGGTCTTCCAGGCCGACCGGAAGGAGGTTACGCTGGAGGGTAAGAACGGCCAGTCCACCGTCAGCGTGACCAGCAACAGCGACTGGGGCTTTGAGGTCTTCGACTCCTGGTTGCACGTCACACGCTCCGGTAGCCAGCTGCAGCTTCAGGCCGACGACAACACTACCGGCGCCAGCCGTTACACCAACATAACCATTTCTTCCACGCGGGCCGTGGTCACTCCCATCAACATCAGGGTGGAGCAGAAGGCGCAGTACATACAGGTCTCCACTCAGAGCCTCAGCTTCGGCTACCGTTCCGCCAGCAGCGACATCCGCCTCACCATCGGCACGGCCTGGGAGGTAAGGAACAACAATTCCTGGATCAGCGTCAGTCCCATGAATGGCCAGGCGGGTACGAACATACCCATCACCGTGACCGTGACCGACAACACGGACAAGAGTGCGCGTACGGGCAGCTTCACCGTGGCCGGACAGGAGGTGAAGGTCAGTCAGGGCGCAGCAGAGATCAGTGCCGGCGTGAGCAGCCTGAACTTCATCGCCGGCGGCGAGACACAGAAGATCCAGATCACGGCCAACACAGGATGGAAGGCCGTACTGACCTACCAGGGTGGCGTGGACGACTGGCTGACCATCAGTCCCAAGAGCGGTGAGAACAACGGTCAGTTAACCCTGACGGCCAGCACCAACCACGCTGCAATGCGCAGCGCACAGCTGCAGTTTGTCGGAACCGATGGCATAGGCAGCTCCGGCATCATACAGATCACCCAGAACGAGGGCGATGCCCAGACCATTGTACTGCCCAATCACCTGCCCAGTCAGGGCGGCAGCCAGGAATACACCCACAGCGTCAGCCAGAGCTGGCAGGCCGAGGTGACCGGCGGAAAGGAGTGGCTGCACATATCGCCCGAAAGCGGTTCGGCTTCCACCAATCTGGTCTTCACCGCCGATGCCACGACCGACATAGCCGAGCGTACCGGCAGCATCCTGCTGACCTACGGCAACGGCTTGCGCTACCTCCTGATGGTCAGTCAGCAGGGACTGGGCATCTCGGCCAGTGCCACACGCATGGACTTCTTTGCCCATGGCGGCAAGTGCGAGCCCATCACCGTCAATGCCGTGGGACAGGTGGACATCCAGTGTCCCGACAAGTGGCTGACGGCCCAGCTCAGCGCCAACCTGCTTGTCCTGACCGCTGAGCCGAACCTTACGGGAAAGGCACGTCAGACCACCGTCACCCTCAAGGCCGCCGGCACGGACAACCAGATCAGCATCAGCGTAAGGCAGGCCTCGCAGCATGCCGACATCACCATCAACGGCTATGAAGGCGACGATGTCAACCTCATCACCAACGAGAACAACGGTCACCGATACGTTGACCTGGGCCTGTCCGTGAAGTGGGCCACCTGCAACATCGGAGCCTCCCAGCCGCACGAGGCCGGCAGCTATTTTGCATGGGGCGAGACAGAGACAAAGGAGGATTTCACCTGGGCCACCTACAAGTGGTGCAACGGCAGTGCCACCCAGCTGACCAAGTACAACAAGGATGCGGACTTCGGTACCGTGGACAATATCTCCCGTCTGCAAACCGCCGACGATGCTGCCCGCAAGGCCTGGGGTGGCACGTGGCGACTGCCCACCCTGCAGGAATGCTACGAGCTGACCACGCTCTGCACCCAGCAGTGGACTACACGGAATGCTGTACCGGGCCTGCTCATCACCGGTCCCAACGGCAACACGATCTTCCTGCCTGCCGGCGGCGAAAAGGTGGATGACAAGCGGAGCGGCATGAATGTGGACGGATGGTACTGGACGTCCGTCGAGGCCGCTGCCTGCCATATCTTCTCCTCTGCGGTCATCAACTACAACCTGAACTGGGATCGCAGCCGTGGACTCTCCATCCGTCCCGTATGTCCTTAAATTCAGATGGGAAATTGACCAAAAATGTGCAATCTTTGCATAAATCGCTGATTATTACCAAAGCAACAATGAAATACCGACTCCCCATGAGACATCCTATTGCCTTGCTCTCGCTGCTGATCCTGCTATTCCTCCATCCGCTCCAGACGCTGGCTGCCGTGAAGGCCTCGGGCAAGTGTGGCGACAAACTGGAATGGATCCTGGATGATACGGGGTTGCTCAGGATCACGGGCAGCGGACAGATGACAGAGTTCGAGTCGGAGGAATTGGTGTCATGGTACAGGTATCGTGACGAGATCACGGAAGTCTCCCTGCCTGACGGACTGACCAGCATTGCCCCACTGGCATTCTACTACTGCAGGAAAATGCAGAAGGTGAACTTACCGGAAACCGTGACAAGCATCGGGAAGAAGGCATTCTCTGACTGCTACGAACTGACGGCTCTCACCTTGCCCAATTCCGTGACAACCATAGGCACCGAGGCTTTCAGCCGTTGCTCCAGACTTGAGTCGGTCAACATACCTGCAGCCCTGACCAAGATTCTGTCCAGTACGTTCTGGCAATGTTCCGAACTGACCACAATCGTCCTGCCGGAAACGATAGTCAGTATCGGCAATTTTGCCTTTGCCTACTGTACAAAACTGACCACGCTGGTGTGCTTGGCCACGGCTCCGCCCACGGTTAATGTCAACAGTGCATTCCTGAATGTGCCCGTCACCGAGGGAACGCTGTATGTACCGGATTCATCGGTCAAGAGCTACCTGAATGACACAAACTGGAATGACAGGAATAGCGGTAAGTCCTGGGGGCAGGTCCTGCCCATCAGCTATCTGCAGTTCACCGTCACGGCAGAGGCCGAGGCCGGGGTAATGGGAACGGTAAGCGGCGGGGGAACCTATCGCATGGATGCCGTGGTAACGCTGACGGCCACCGCAAACCCCGGATATGAATTCATTTCCTGGAGCGATGGCAGCACCAGTAACCCCTATACGTTCAAGGCTACGCAGGACGTCAGTCTGAAGGCCATCTTCAAAAAGCTTCCTCCCAGTGATGACAACCCTGGTGGAGAAACCGGTGGCAGTGGTGATGACAACCCTGGTGGAAGTACTGGCGAAGGTGGCGACGACAACCCTGGCGGAGAAACCGGCGGCGGTGGTGATGACAATCCCGGCAGCGGCACTGGCGGCGGTGGTAATGACAACCCTGGAAGCGGTACTGGCGGTAGCGATGACCACCCCGGTAATGATAACGGAAAGATCCTGAACATCACGGACGGCACGGACTATTCAAACCTGCCCGGAAAGACATACGAGTCACTGGCATACACCCGTCAGTTCAGCATGTCAGGACAGTGGGAGGCACTGAGCATCCCGATGAGCATCAACGTGGCCGACTACCTGAGCTCGGCTGACTTCGGTGAGATTTATGCCATCGCTCCCTGCAAGGATACGAATGGGGACGGCAAGGTGGACGGGCAGGACGACTTCTGCGTGATCGTAAGGAAGATGTCCAAGGGCGAGCTACATCCCAATACGCCCTATTTCATCCGTCCGGCAAAAAACGGCGAACTGAAACTGCAGTCCGGTGACAACCGGTTCCATGATGCCAAGACCATGCCACTGAGCATCTCCGTCGTGACAAGAACCTACAGTTTCGTTCCCCTGAAACAGTCCAGAAGCCTGAATGGCAAGGATGAGTACCTGTTGGACAAGGCATCGCTCAGTGGCGGTCAAGGCGCCAGGTCCCAGGTATCATCCGGTCGCTGGGTGATGAGCATAGCCGACAATACCAACGGGAACTCCAGCCTGCCCAATGAGGTTCGCCTGTTCACCCTGGACGAGGATGTCATGGAGAAGACAGTAAACGGCAAACAGCAGTTCTTCCTGATGGATGATATGGAAACAGCCATTGCCCCTGGCATACGGTCAGATGAATACGGCGACACCGGTGTCTACACGCTGGATGGCAGGAAAATGCCAGACGGACAGCGCCTTCAGCCAGGCATTTACCTCATGAATGGAAAGAAGATCTATGTGAGCCATGGGGCTATGGCCAGATAATATTGAGAATGACGAAGACAAACAGAATGAATATGAAGCATGCAAGCATGAAAACGGGCATCCTGAAGGTTTGCCTTTGCGCCCTGGCACTGGGTACGATGCTCCTGTCACTGGGCAGTTGCAGCAGTGAAGTGGAGGACCTGCAGGAGCAGGCAACGGGATGGAGAACCTGCAGGATGAAACTTGTGGGTGACATTGCAACCTACAATGAACCGGATACCCGTGCGGCCCTGAAGATAGCGGACGGCACATGCCTGTATGTCACCTTTGACGGAAAGGTACATGGCACAGCCACCTACAGTCAGTCGGCCGATGAATGGCAGGTAGAATATGACAAGGCATTGAACAACGGCAACGGATCATGCAAACTGTATTACTTCACCGGCATAGCCAACGGACAGTCGGGCACGACCGTGCAGCTTTCCCCCACCCTGGCCCTGTATGGCACGGAAGAGGGAAGATACACCATGGACAGCGAGGGCAACCTTACCGTCACAGCCTCGCTGAATCCGACATGCTCACGCGTCCGTTTCAAGGGTACAAAGGGCCAGAACGTACAGATCACGGGAGCCAGATATGCCAAGACCTATAGCACTACCGACGGAAGCATTGCATGGAGCAGCAATGCCGTCACACTGACCGTCGGCCAGGATTATACGAACTACCTATATTACAATGGTGTATCCTCGGAGACTCTGGAACTGAAGATTGACGGCAGGACCTACACCATGCCGACTCCCTTACAGAAGCAGGGCGCCGGTTCCGGTTACATCATCCTGCCCACCCCTACGGACCACACGGGATGGACCATGCAGTAATCCCGGCCTGTTCCTCAGACGCAGCATGAACATGACGGCTTAGCCTTCGCTCAGATGGCACAGAGGAAGTCGCGTGTAACGGAGAAGGAGGTGTCGGCCATGGTCTTCCAGAAGTCCTGGTACTGGGCAATGTTGTCCTTCTCACCGGGCGTGTCGCTGATGATGCGGAAACTGATGAAGGGGGTGCTGTGAAGGTGGCATACCTGGGCGATGGCACAGGTCTCCATGTCCACGGCAAGTGCCTGTGGGAATAGTTGCTTGATGCGCTGCTGTTCCTCGGGACGGCTGACAAAGAGGTCGCCGGTGCAGATGAGTCCGGGAACGATGCGGGTGGCGGTGTGCAGGCCGGTGGCGGCTTTCAGGAGGGTGGAATCGCTGGCCAACAGTTCGGGCAGGCCCTGTACCTGTCCCCATGCGTTACCGGGACCGCACCACATATCGTGGTAGACCTGTTGCGTGCTGACCACCACATCCATCACGCGGATGGCGGGATCAACGCCTCCTGCCACACCGGTGCTGATGATGCAGGTTGGCTGGTAACGCCGGATCATGAGGGTGGCGCACATGGCAGCATTGACCTTGCCTATTCCGCATTGCTGAAGAATGACACGGTGGGGACCAATCTGTCCGGTTAGATACTGCAGGTTACCGTCGGTCTCAAGTTGCTGTTCTTCCATCATTGCAGCTAACTGGTTGTATTCCACCGACATGGCGGTGAGGATTCCAAGTATTTTCATATTTATGCTGTTTTTATATACGCAAAGATAGCACATTCTTTTTGAGTTGTTGATAAAAAAGCGTTATTTTTTTGATTATTTCCTTTGCACATTTAATAAGAAGTATTACCTTTGCCGCCGCAAAATGAAATGAACATGGATGGACGTAACTCATTGATAACACTTCTATCCAGCTTGATCGAGCTGGGAAAGCCCCTGAAGAGGGAGCTGTTGCTGGACTTTGTGCTGGGACGTGAAACGCCGATGCTGCAGAAGAAGGGCCTGGATAACCTGGAGAGCTTTGGATGTGGCGACAGCAAGGACGAAGAGCACTGGATGGAGGTGATTGACCAGGGCATAGACCAGGGTTATATGAAGGTAAAGTCAGAGGGCGTGGGTATCATGGCCAAAGGCAAGAAATACCTGAAGAAGCCCGTTGAATTTGAACTGAAGGGGGATGATGACGAAGGGGACTTTGAGAAGGATGGCAGCTCGGCCATGCTGAACCAGATGGTGGAAGATGTGATGACGGATGCGGGTGGCGGACTGAAGACCGTGTCAACGCAGCGCAAGAGAGCCATTATCCAGGCCATTGACCGCAAGGTGGCACTGGACGACTTCGCATCCAACCAGGGACTGGACTTCGAGGAGGTGCTGGCTGACATCGAGAGCCTGCTGTCGAGTGGCACTCACCTGGATCTGAGCTACTTTGCCGAGGAAGTTCTGGGCAACGATTGCGTGGAGGAGCTGGTGGATTACTTTGAGACGGCCGAGACGGAGTCGCTGGAAAAAGCCTTCGATGAGTATGGCGACGTGTACAGCGAGGATGAGCTGAGGTTAGGTCGTGTGATCTGGAGATCCAGGAACAAGGTTGGCGTAAAGACCGTGAAAAGAGGATAAGGCCAGGCCTGCAGAGATAAACGCAAACAACAAATACAACCCTTTGATGAACCGTAATTGATAAGGGTGCTGTATTTGTTGTTTGCGCTGTTTTTATCCACAAGACGTAGCCTTATGTATCATCCCCTTTAATAGACCCAGATAAGCTGACCGGGCATGGGGGCGTAGCTTTCGTTGAAGCCATTGAGTCTGTAGAGGCTCTTGAGACGTACGCCATAGAGCTGGGACACGTCGTAGAGGGACTCGCCAGCCTGAAGTACGTGGGGCTGGACCATCATGGACTGGTCGGCATGCTTGCGCTTCTTCTGCAGGAAAATGACGCTGCCGGGAGCAGGCTCAGCATTCTTTGGCAGATCGTTGTAGGAGATGAGTTTGCGGCGCTTGACGCCGGTCATCTTGGCCACATAGTCCAGATTGTCGCCTGGCTGGAGGATGATGTAGTAGTTATGGTTGCACTGGCGTACGGGATGTGTGGCGAAGAAGGCATCGCGCTCGGTGGTGAAGTCTTCCCCACCCTTGTGACCCTGAG
>JAZRVZ010000205.1:0-8824 GCA_045599425.1 Bacteroidaceae bacterium
CCTGGCACAGCTCCACCAGTTGAGGGGCAGGGTGGGGCGCGGAGCCGAACAGTCCTTCTGTATCCTCGTTACGAAGTATGAGTTGTCCAGGGAGACAAAGAGGCGCATCCAGATCATGACGGAGACCAATGATGGTTTCGAGATAGCCGAGGCAGACCTGAAATTCCGCGGTCCGGGTGACCTGGAAGGCACGCAGCAGAGTGGGACCGCCTTTGAGTTGCATGTGGCCAACCTGGCTCGTGACGGACAGATCGTGCAGCAGGCACGAGACCTGGCGCGTGAGGTGCTGGACAATGATCCGGACGGACGGAATCCCGAGAACCTCCTGATGTGGAACCACTTGCGTGAACTCGGAAAGGATCAGGTGGACTGGTCGTCCATATCCTGATGCTGGTGGATCCATCCTGGACGGTTTGGAATAACGGTTTGCCAAAACAATATTAGAAAAACTAAAAAAGACTTAATATTCTTGCCAGTTTCCTATATAATTGCTATCTTTGCAACCGATTAGGTGTAAAATGCACCTTATTAAACAAGAATAATAGTTGATATTGATATGGAAAGAACTCTTGTGTTGCTCAAGCCTGGTATCGTCCAGCGTAACCTGATGGGTGAGATTATCTCACGTTTCGAGAAGCGTGGTCTGCGTATCGTAGGCATGAAGATGATGCAACTTACCGATGAAATACTCTGCGAGCATTATTCCCACTTGGTGGAGAAGCCTTTCTTCCAGTCTCTGAAGGACTCCATGACGGCTACTCCCGTCGTGGCACTTGCCCTGGAAGGTGTGGACGCCATCCGCGTCGTGCGTATGATGGCTGGTACGACCAACGGCCGTAATGCTGCACCCGGTACCATCCGCGGCGACTATTGCGTCAGCAACCAGCAGAATGTGGTGCATGCCTCGGATGGTCCCCATACCGCATACGATGAGCTCAGGCGTTTCTTCAAGGAGGGCGAGATCTTCGACTTCGGTATGACGAACCTGGATCGCCTGTACGCTCCCGACGAGTACAACCGCGACGAGTAAACACCCGGGGTATTCCGGATTCCCGGCCAGAGGGAAGGAATTTCCTTGCTGTAGGGTGGGTGCCAGGGTGCATTTGCCCTGCAGAGGTGTCGTAGTTGCCATGCAGAGGGTCTTCGGCCCCTGAGCCTTTTACCAACTTACTGTTTAACCTATCCACGAAAAATGAACCGAATAAGACATGTGCTGATGGCGGCCCTGCTGGCAATGACGAGTATGTCCGTGCAGGCTCAGGACCTGCTTGCCCGTCAGGCTCCCGCTGACAAGAGGATCAGTGCATTGGACAGCATAACCTTGCACCGGGGACTTCCCCGGCGTGTGGAGAGCAACCTGAATGCACCCTCTGAAGACCTTTATCCCTACTGGAACAACTCCTTTGTGAGCAACTATGGCGTTCCCATGCCCAAGGAATACAAGATTGACCTCCGTCACTTCTGCATGCCTTGTGACAGCAGGCTGGTTACCTCGCATTATGGTTATCGTGCCTCTTTCCGCAGGAACCATTATGGAACTGATATCAAGCTCTACGTGGGCGATACCGTGCGTGCGGCTTTCGACGGCAAGGTACGTGTGGTGGCCAATGAGGGTTTGCGCAAGGGGTACGGCCTGTATGTGATCATCCGTCATGACAATGGCCTCGAGACCGTCTACGGTCACCTTTCGAAGCATCTTTGCGTGCCCAATCAGATTGTAAAGGCCGGTCAGGTCATCGCCCTGGGTGGAAACACCGGACGAAGCACCGGTTCCCATCTCCACTTTGAGACACGTCTGCTGGGACAGTGCATTGATCCTGAACTCCTCTTTGACTTCCAGGCTCACGATGCCCTCGGCGATTTCTACGTTTATCGCTCCAATGGTCGCAGTGGTCTTGAAGGCGGCGTCAATCATGCGGAGGCTCCCATGCCCATGCTGGCAAGTGAGCCGCTTGCGGCTGATCAGCCTGTGGCCTCGGCTTCCTCTTCCCAGTCCAAGGACAAGGGAAAGTCGAAGGACAAGGACAAGAAGAAGGAAAAGTCCCGCAGCAAGATTCACTCTGTCAAGCAGGGTGACACGCTCTATGGCATAGCCAGGAAGTATAACACGACGGTTGCCAAACTTTGCAAACTGAATCATATCAAGGAGAATGCGACCTTGCGTCTTGGACAGGTTCTGAAGTGTTCTTAGTCATGTCGGCTGATACCTGCCGCATGGCAGGGGACAGCGAATACAAACATACCAATTGAGGGTTTAGCAGAGCTAAGCCCTCTTTTTTTGATAAAAAAACGTAATATTCTCCTCCGTTTTAGCAATAATTCTGTGAATTGTTGCGATATCCGTATAATTGTTGTATTTTTGCACATAGAAAGGACAGGGACTGCGTAGCAGAATACCGTTCTGCCCGCCAGGGAAACAACGGTTTGAGGCAGCTCCCATCCTCATTTTATCCAATTCACACGGAATCATGGAGACAAAAGAACAGTTTGAACAGGTTATGACCGAGTGCCGCACGCTTTTTTCCAAGAAGCTGCATGACTATGGGGCAGCATGGCGTATCATGCGTCCCTCCTCCATAACCGACCAGATCTATATCAAGGCCAACCGTATCCGCAGCATCGAGACGAAGGGGGTGACCTTGGTGGATGAGGGTATCCGTCCCGAGTTTATCGGCATCGTGAACTATGCCATCATTGGACTGATCCAGCTGGAGCTTGGCTATGCGGACACCACGGATGACATGACTCCCGAGCAGGCCCTGGCCTGCTACGACAAGCATGCCAGGTCATCCCTTGAACTGATGCTTCGCAAGAATCACGACTATGACGAGGCCTGGCGTAGCATGCGTGTCAGCAGTTACACGGACCTCATTCTCATGAAGATCTTCCGCACGAAGCAGATAGAGTCGCTTGAGGGCGATACGCTGGTCTCTGAGGGTATTGACGCGAATTACATGGATATGATGAACTATGCCGTTTTCGGCATCATCAAGCTGACGTTCGGGGAATAGTTCATATTTAAGTAAGGCTATGGCAGAAAATACAAAGAAAAACCTTCTGTGGGTGTTGGTGAACCTGTGCCGCCTGCTGGTGGCTGTCACCTTCATCTTCTCTGCCATTGTCAAGATCATTGACCCTCGTGGGACAGAGTACAAGCTTCAGGATTATGGTGAGGCGTTTGGGGTGAGTTTCCTGCTCCCCTCCTACGTGCCGCTGGTCCTGGCTGTCATACTGGCGCTGGTTGAGTTCCGTATAGGCATCAACGCCCTTTTTGGCATACGCCGCAAGGTGACATCGAGGATTCTGCTGGCCTTCATGGCCGTCATGACTCCCCTGACTCTCTACATAGCCATCGCGGAGCCAGTCTCTGACTGTGGCTGCTTTGGCGATGCGTGGGTGTTGACCGGCTGGCAGACTTTCCTCAAGAACGTTGTCCTTCTGGCGGCCACACTGGTACTCTTGTTCTTTCCCCGCCTGCAGACGCGGCTCATCAGCAAAAGAAACCAGTGGACTATCTCCATGTATGCCTTGCTCTATGGACTTGTCCTTGCTGGCTATTGTATCTATCGCCTGCCCGTCATTGACTTCCGTCCATATCGTGTGGGAGCCGATGTCGTAAAGGCCATGACCCAGGAAGGTGACGTTGAGTTTGAGACTCTTTTCCTCATGGAGAAAGATGGCGAGCGCCGTCTCTTCGCCACAGAGGAGTACCCTGATAGCACCTGGACTTTCATTGATGTCCAGACAACCCAGAAGGGGGAGGGACGTCCTCCCTTGATTGACAACCTTCATATCGTCACCTGTGATGGGGGTGAAGACATTACCGACCAGATTCTTAGTGCCGAAGGCTACAAGATGTTCCTCGTGTCCCCATATCTGGAGCTGGCCGATGATGGCTTCATGGATGCCTATGAGCATATCTACGACTACGCACTCAAGCATGGCTATCCGTTTTATTGTCTTACGTCCAGCGGACCTGAGGCTATACAGAGATGGACAGACCTGACCGGTGCCGAATATCCTTTCTGCACCACCGATGCAGTCACCCTCAAGACTATGGTGCGATCAAATCCCGGACTGATTCTTATGAACGGACCGGTTGTGGTGGGCAAGTGGCCCTGTACGGATCTTCCTGAACTTTCGTCCGCCACGGCGCCGCTTGAGCAACTGCCGATTGGCAAGCCCCAGCTGCAAAGCCATGTCAAGCGTACCATGCAGCTTTTCCTCTGGTTTGTCGTTCCTTTGGGCATCATCACCTTCATCGACCGCATCTGGTTTGGGCAGCGCATGTTCCGTGCATATATGAAACGCAAGAAAAGAAAGCAAGATATTGTTAAACCATTAAATTCAAACAACAATGAGAAAGAAAATCGTAGCAGGTAACTGGAAGATGAACCTGAACCTGCAGGAGGGCGTTGCCCTGGCCAATGAACTGAAGGAGGCTCTCGCAGCCGAGAAGCCCAACTGTGACGTAATCATCTGCACTCCCTTCATCCACCTGGCTACCGTAGCCGGCATCACCGAGGGTACCGTTATCGGTCTGGGTGCAGAGAACTGTGCAGACAAGGAGAAGGGTGCCTACACCGGTGAGGTTAGCGCCGCTCAGGTCAAGAGCACCGGTGCCCAGTATGTCATCCTGGGTCACTCGGAGCGTCGCAGCTACTATGGTGAGACCGTTGAGATTCTGAAGGAGAAGGTTGACCTGGCTCTGGCAAACGGCCTGAAGGTTATCTTCTGCATTGGCGAGGTTCTCGAGGAGCGTGAGGCCGGCAAGCAGAATGAGGTTGTTGCAGCTCAGCTGGAGAGCCTGTATCACCTCAGCGAGGAGCAGCTGGCAAACGTTATCCTTGCCTACGAACCCGTATGGGCCATCGGTACCGGCAAGACCGCTACCGCAGAGCAGGCACAGGAGATTCACGAGTTCATCCGTGGCATCATTGCAGGTAACTTCAGCGAGAAGGCTGCCGAGGAGATTTCCATCCTCTACGGTGGTTCCTGCAAGCCCAGCAATGCCAAGGAGATCTTCTCCAAGCCCGATGTTGACGGTGGTCTGATCGGTGGTGCAGCCCTGAAGTGTGCTGACTTCAAGGGTATCATCGATGCATGGAACTAATCGCCCGCATCTGCGTACACACCCCTGTCGGGTAACAAGAGGAAACGTTATGGAGAAGCCTTGGGTTATACCCTTGGCTTCCCATAGCTCCTTCATTTCCAAAAGCAAAGTTTATTAACATAAGAATGTTCAAGAGACTTTTCATACTTTTCTCCCTTGTCAGCGTTGCCATGACGGTAGCCGCTCAGGGGAAGTACACCGAATACCTTCAGCGTCGCGTAGCAGGTAGGGGACATGTTGTCGTGCATCACGATGCTGAAATTGATCATTTGGTCAATGGTGGTGTTGTGACCGTCAAGGACAAGACCACGGTAGCCTCCACCACACAGGAGGATGAAGAAACTGCTGCTGTAGCCCCTTCAGGCAGACATGCGACAGCCAACGGTTTCAGGGTACAGATCATATCGCTGGGCACCAGCTCCAAGGACAAGGCAGAGGCTGAAACCTGGGGACGCCGGTTCAAGAACTATTTCCCTGGCACCAACGTGTACATATCATTCCGTTCCCCGCACTATGTCTGTCGTGTAGGCGACTTCAGGACGCGTGAGGAAGCCAGCGAGATGCTCCGTCAGATACGTGAGACCCGCCAGTTCAGCAGCGCCAGTATCGTACGCAGCAAAATAAACATCTACTATTGATGGAAATGGACAAGCAAGAAGAATTACAGCAACATATACATCGAATCCTTGAGCTTTTGGGTGAAGATCCCGAAAGAGAAGGACTCCAGCGCACCCCTTTGCGTGTGGCGAAAGCCATGGCAGACCTCACCCGCGGCTATCAGCAGGATCCCGTAGCCATACTCAATTCTGCCAAGTTCAATGAGGAATACAGTCAGATGGTCATTGTGCGCGACATAAACTTCTATTCCCTCTGCGAGCATCACATGCTCCCTTTCTATGGCGTGGTGCATGTAGCCTACATTCCTGATGGTCAGGTTACCGGTCTGAGTAAGATTGCCCGGGTAGTGGATTGCTTCTCTCACCGCCTTCAGATTCAGGAACGTATGACCAAGCAGATCCGCGAGTGCATCCAGGAAGCCCTTCATCCCCTTGGCGTCATGGTTGTCATTGAGGCAAAGCACATGTGCATGCAGATGCGTGGTGTGGAGAAGCAGAACAGCGTCACGACAACCAGCGACTTCTCCGGTGCCTTCAATCAGGCCAAAACCCGGGAAGAGTTTCTGCAACTGATCAGGAAATAAGCTCTGTAGATTTCACCGTCTACATTTATATATACAGAAGGGTAGGTTCATGTGATGGCATGAATCTGCCTTTCGTTGTTTGCAGGCATTTCTTCGGGACTGCCGGGCAGCCGAATCTTCCAGGAACTCCTGCCCCGACGCTCCGCTAATGCATGAAGACGCGGTCCCCGCAGGCTTTGGCCAGGGCGTTCTCTACCTCCTTGATCTGCTGGAACTGTGCAATAAGATCGCGGCAACGCTGCTTGTCGCTGAGCAAGGCCGGATCACGCATCATCTGCATGATCTCCTTTTTCTGCTTCTCCACGATACAGAGTTTCAGGTCTATCAGGAGATGG
Organism: Bacteroidaceae bacterium; assembly: GCA_045599425.1. GTDB lineage: Bacteria > Bacteroidota > Bacteroidia > Bacteroidales > Bacteroidaceae > Physcousia. The sequence goes on from JAZRVZ010000205.1 coordinate 6,650, forward strand.
TTTACCTGTTCCATCAACTGATTCCTGAGTTCATCCTCATGCCTCTGTTCCTGCTTGTCATAATACTTGCTTAGTTCCTCCTTGTCCGTCACCAGGTCAAAGGCCAGATTGCTGATTTGCTGGTCAGGGTGGTTCAGGAAGTACTTCTCGGCAACAAAGCCCTCGTCATGCTGGTGGCTGGCCGCCTCTTCCAGAATCCTTTGGTGCAACGTGTTCTGAAGGGCAAGCTGGTCATCCTGCAGGCAATACAGTATGTATTCCGATACGCTAAGCTGGATTTCCTGTCCTTCGTTGTCCGTGGCATTGCACACAAGCTTCTCCCCGCTACGGATCACCATCTGTACAAGCAGGGTTTCCTTGGCCAGTTGCGTGTTCCTGTCGCGCATGTTCGGTGCTGTCAGGCTGCTGTCGGTGGCAGGTCTGCCGTAGGGAGGATGCGGGAAGGCCGTGCCTGGACTGGCGACCGGCGTCTTGGACCCGACCGGTCCTGCTTCTGGTGGCGGCGGAAAGTCATCGGGCAGGGGCATGTCATCGGGCATGGGGGATTGTCCAGCCTGAGGTGCCTTTCCGTTGTTTCGCATCTGTCCCCTGCGTTCCTCGCGTTCCTTCTCCTTGCGCCATTCCTCGATGTTCTTCTGCACTTGCTTTCTCACGGCATCGGTGATGAGGTGTTCGCCCATCTGCATCATCTGTGCCGTTTCGCGGATATAGAAGGTACGCGTGATCTCGTCAGGGATGACGGCAATACTCTGTACGATGTTGTTGACCAGACGGCTTAGCTGGACAGGGTCACCTTTTGCCTCCTCCATGAGAAGATCCGTCTTGAACTTGATGAAGTCGACCTGGTTTTCCTTCATATACGCCTGGAACTCCTGGGCCGTGTGCTCGCGACCGAATTCATCAGGGTCCTTGCCTTCCGGCAGCAGCATCAGCTTCACGTTCATTCCTTCGCGCAGCAGCATGTCGATTCCTCGCTGGCTGGCCTTGATGCCGGCCGCATCACCGTCGTACAGGACAACCACGTTGGATGTAAAGCGGTGCAGCAGGCGCACCTGTTCGTGGGTGAGTGACGTGCCACTGCTGGCCACGACGTTCTCCACCCCGTTCTGGTGCATGGCCATCACGTCGGTATAGCCCTCCACCATGAAGCAACAGTCCTGTTTCATGATGGCTTGCTTGGCCTGGAACAGTCCGTATAACTCGCTCTTTTTGTGGTAGATAATGCTCTCTGGTGAATTCTGATATTTAACACTCACACCCTTTGTTGCAGCATCCAGCACACGACCTCCGAATCCCACAACCTTGCCACTGACGGTGAAGATGGGGAACATGACACGTCCCGAGAATCGGTCGAAGATCCTTCCGTCCTCGTGTTTGATGCTGATGCCCACGCCGTGTGCAATTCCGTTGTCATCAGGCGTGGACACAAGGTACTGCTCCTTGTATCCTGCCTTCAGGGCAGCCTGGGTACACTTGTCCCTGCCCGAAGGGCAATAGCCCAGCTGGAATTTCCGGATAATGTCATCCCTGAAGCCTCGCCCACGAAAGTAGGCAAGTCCGATGGACCTGCCGTCCGGCGTGTCGTACATCTGCTCCTGGAACCACTTGTTGGCCCATTCATTGGCGATGAACAGGCTCTCGCGTTCGGTCTGCGAGGCCTTCTCCTCGTCGCTCATCTCCCGTTCCTGGATGGTTATGCCATACTTCTTGGCCAGCCAACGCAGGGCGTCGGGATAGGTGAGTTGCTCGTGCTCCATGATGAAGCCAACGGGATTGCCACCCTTGCCACAGGCAAAGCACTTACAGTAATTCTTGGCCGGTGAGACCATGAACGAAGGGGTACGGTCATCGTGGAAGGGGCAGAGACCCTTGTAGTTGGCACCTGCACGCTTCAGGGTGACGAAATCCGATACCACGTCAACAATGTTGGCGGCATCAATAATCTTATCTACTGTCGGGCGGTCAATCACTTTTTCTGGGAAGTTAAAGGGGAGTTAGCGGGAGTTCACAACCGACTCTTGGAAGTTGGTCTTCAGGGTGTAGGTCTTGCCGTTCGTGTCGGGTATTCTGAAGCCAACCCAACCGTCCTCAAGACCCTCCAATACGCCCAGCTTCTGGGCCATTTTGCGAGTCTTGCTCGCCTTGATGTTGCTATAATAGACGATGATGCGGGTG
>JAZRVZ010000206.1:0-26705 GCA_045599425.1 Bacteroidaceae bacterium
GAGGGTCTCGACGAGAAGCTCCTGCTCCGCAGCGACGGCACCAGCGTCTACATGACGCAGGACATCGGCACCGCCAAGCTCCGCTTCCAGGACTTCCCCATCGACAAGATGATCTACGTGGTGGGCAACGAGCAGAACTATCACTTCCAGGTGCTCAGCATCCTGCTGGACAAGCTCGGCTTCAAGTGGGGCAAGGACCTCGTGCACTTCAGCTACGGCATGGTGGAGCTGCCCAATGGCAAGATGAAGAGTCGTGAGGGTACCGTGGTGGATGCCGACGACCTGATTGCCACCATGATCCAGGATGCCCTGGTGATGAGCGAGGACAAGGTGAAGAAGCTCGAAGGCATGACCGACGACGAGGCACACGAGATTGCCCGCATCGTGGGCATGGGTGCCCTGAAGTACTTCATCCTGAAGGTGGACGCCCGCAAGAACATGCTGTTCAATCCCGAGGAGAGCATCGACTTCAACGGCAACACGGGTCCCTTCATCCAGTACACATACGCCCGTATCCGCTCCATCCTGCGCAAGGCACAGGCCGAGGGTATCGAGATTCCCGCCCAGCTGCCCACGGGTGCAGGCCTGAGCGACAAGGAGATCAGCCTCATCCAGCACCTCAACGCCTTCACGGCCGCCGTCCGTCAGGCCGGCACCGACTACAACCCCTCCTGCATCGCCAACTACTGCTATGAGCTGGTGAAGGAGTACAACCAGTTCTACCATGACTTCAGCGTGCTGAAGGAGGAGGATCAGGACAAGAAGATCGTGCGCCTGGCTCTCTCTGCTGCCGTCAGTCAGGTGGTGAAGAATGGCCTGAGCCTGCTGGGTATCGAGGTGCCCGAGAGAATGTAAAGACTCTCTCCCCACCCTGAGAAATATACAAAAGGTTCTCCCAACCCTGAAGAATGAAGTAAAATGGCAGACGAGATCAAGGAAGCGCTTTGTGTGGATGGTGCCTGCAGCGGCAACCCCGGCCCCATGGAGTACCGTGGCGTACACATGCCCAGCGGCAAGGAGGTGTTCCGGGTCGGTCCCATGCTGGGTACCAACAACATTGGCGAGTTCCTGGCCATCGTGCATGCCCTGGCGCTGATGAAGCAACAGGGAATCAGCATGCCCATCTATAGCGACAGCGTGAGCGGACAGGCTTGGGTAAGGAACAAGAAGGCCAGGACGACACTGGCCATGAGTCCCGAGACGGAACAGGTGCTCAACCTCGTGGCACGGGCCGAGAAGTGGTTGCGTGAGAATGACTTCCGCGTGCCCATCCTGAAGTGGGACACTGAGGCCTGGGGCGAGATACCTGCCGATTTCGGACGGAAATAGATTATTTGACAAGGTGACCATTTGACCAAGGTGACAATGGATTAACGACTCGTCAGCCCTGATAGGATAATATGAAAGAGTTCTTCCAGCAGATGGGGCCCTATTTCGCCCCCTACAAGAGATACGTTGCGGCGACGTTTGGATTCAACATCCTTACGGCCTTCTTCAACGTATTCTCCTATACCCTGTTGCTGCCCATCCTCAACATCCTCTTCAAGATTGAGCAGGAACGCTACGAACTCATGGCCTGGGGCGATGCCGGACTGGCCGACGTGGCCAAGAACAATCTGTACTATTATTCACAGGGACTGGTGGAGAACGTCGGTCCTGCCACCACCATGCTCATACTGGGTCTGGTGCTGGCCCTGCTGACGCTGTGCAAGACGGCCACCTACTTTGCAGGATCGGCCAGCCTGATGCCCATCCGCACCGGCATCGTGCGCGACATCCGAGCCAGGCTCTACCGCAAGATCCTTTCCCTCCCGCTGGGCTACTTCAGCGAGGAGCGCAAGGGCGACATCCTGGCCCGCGTCTCCACCGATGCCAACGAGGTGGATGCCAGCATCACCTCCTCACTGGACATGATCATCAAGAATCCCATCTTCATCCTGGTCTACATGGGCACGCTGTTCTACATCAGCTGGCAACTCACCCTCTTCACCCTGCTGGTCGTACCCGTACTGGCCACAGGCATAGGAAAGATCGGCAAGTCGCTGAAGGCCAACTCGCTCTACGCCCAGAACCTGTGGGGCGAGGGACTGAGTCAGATTGAGGAGACCCTGGGCGGACTGCGCATCGTGAAGGCCTTCGTGGCGGAAAGGAAGATGGAGGACCGCTTCAACGGCGTCAACGACGAGTTCCGCCGTGCCTCCACCCGTGTGGCCATCCGGCAGAGTGCCGCCCATCCCGTCAGCGAGTTCCTCGGCACGGTGATGATCGTCATCGTACTGTGGTTTGGCGGCATCCTGATATTCAGCGGCCACTCCCCCATCGACGCCAGCCTGTTCATCTACTACATCGTCATCCTCTACACCACGCTGCAGCCTCTCAAGGATCTCTCGAAGGCCGGATATGCCATCCACAAGGGCATGGCCTCCATGGAGCGCATCAACAAGGTGCTCAATGCCGGGAATCCCATCCAGGAAGCTGCCGGGGCACAGACCATCCAGACCATGGAGCAGGGCATCGAACTGGAGCATGTCACCTTTTCCTATAACAGTGAACGCGTCATCCTGCAGGACGTCAGCCTCAGCATTCCCAAGGGAAAGACCATCGCATTGGTGGGTCAGAGCGGCAGCGGAAAGAGTACGCTGGTTGATCTCATCCCACGATTCCATGACATCCAGCAGGGCCATATCCGCATCGACGGCACGGACATCCGCCAACTGAGTCTCTCCTCCCTGCGTGGCCTAATCGGCAACGTGAACCAGGAGGCGATACTCTTCAACGACACGGTGTTCAACAACATCGCCTTCGGTGTGGAACATGCCACGCAGGAAGAGGTGGAACAGGCGGCCCGCATAGCCAACGCGCATGAGTTCATCATGCAGATGGAGGAAGGGTACCAGACGAAGGTGGGCGACCGTGGCTGTCGCCTCTCCGGCGGACAGCGCCAGCGCATCAGCATTGCCCGTGCCATCCTGAAGAACCCACCCATCCTTATCCTCGACGAGGCCACATCGGCCCTGGATACGGAGAGCGAGCGACTGGTACAGGAGGCCCTGGAACGCCTGATGAAGTCGCGCACGACCATCGCCATCGCCCACCGTCTGAGCACCATCCGCCATGCCGACGAGATCTGTGTGCTGCACGAGGGGCGCATCGTGGAACGGGGCACGCACGACGAGTTGCTGACCCGTGGCGGCTACTACAAGAAACTCAACGACATGCAGAGCCTGTAAGACACAGGCATCATACCCATAATTCACTGTAAGACACAGGCATCATGCCCATAATTCACAATTTCCGAACTTGAAGTCCATCCTCCGATACCTCCTGTGCATCCTTGCCTTCTTCGTGACCGTGTTCCTTGCGGCAAAGTTGCTGTTCCTGGGCTATAACCATAGCGCGGAGGACTTCGGCATGGCAGAAATATGGGGCGTGTTGTGGCACGGACTGCCCATGGATGTCAGTACGGCGGGCTATCTCACCGCCTTTCCCTGGCTGTTCTGCCTGGTGAGCCTCTGGTGGAAACGCTTCCCCCTGCGCAAGGTGCTGACGGTCTGGTTCATTCCCATCGGACTGCTGCTCGCCCTGATCCTGCTGGGCGACACCCTGCTCTATGAATACTGGAAGTTCAAGCTCGACGCCAGCATCTTCAGCTACATGGCCGCAGCCGGCGGTGCGGCTGACAGCGTCAGTCTGTGGTACATCCTTGGCGGGGTCTTGCTCTATGTCCTGATGGCCCTGTTCCTCTGCCTCGTACCTGTGTTGATTACCCGGAAGGCTTTTCCGTCCGGCTCACGCAACTCATCGAGGGGGGAACGTCCGCACAGGCAGCCAATCCCGCAGACCCTGTGGATGGTACTGTTGGGCGGAATCATCTTCGTGGGCATCCGCGGAGGAGTGCAGGAAGGCACGATGAATGTCGGCACCGCCTACCACAGCGAGAAACTCTTCCTGAACCATGCGGCCGTCAATCCGGCCTTCAGCCTGTTCTACTCGGCCACGAAGTACAAGCGGTTCAGCGAGCAGTTCCGGTACATGGAGGCCGATGAGTGCCGGGAAGTCTTTGCACCGCTCTATCCCCAGGATACCGAGGACATCACGGACACGCTGCTCACCACCCAGCGTCCCCATATCCTATACATTCAGCTGGAAAGCTTCGGGGCACAGTTCATTGAGGAACTGGGCGGAGAGCCGGACGTATGTCCCAACATCAGCCGCTTCATCCAGGAAGGCATCCTGTTTGACAATATGTACGCCAACAGTTTCCGCACCGATCGCGGAACGGTGAGCGCCATCGGCGGACATATCAGCTACCCGACCGCCAGTCTGATGCGACTGCCGGCCAAGCTGGAAGGCTTGCCTGCCATTCCCCGTGCCCTGCGCGAGGCTGGCTACACAACGGACTATGCCTACGGCGGAGACATCACCATCATGGGCAAGCAGGGATACCTGATCAGCGCCGGATTCCAGCACCTGACCTCCTCCAGCGACTTCAGCATCGCCCAGGCCAACGAGACGAAATGGGGGGTGAACGACAGTACGATCATGGACGATGCCTTCCGTCGCATCATGGAGCGCCCCGCAGAGGAACTGTGGTTCACGGGCGTGCAGACACTCAACAGCCACGAGCCTTTCGAGGTGCCCTATCACAGGCTGGAGGACAAGGTTCTCAATGCCTTTGCCTATACAGGCCATTGCCTGGGGCAGTTCGTGGACCGGTTGCGCCAGACGCCTATCTGGGACAACCTGCTCATCATCCTTATGCCCGACCATGGCATGATGCACGGGGTCAGCTATGAGGATCCGGACTTCTTCCATATACCCATGGTCTGGCTGGGTGGAGCCGTCCGCCAGCCCATGCGCATCCATACGCTGATGAACCAGAGCGACCTGGCAGCCACCCTGCTCAGTCAGATGGGCATCCGCCACAGCCAGTTCCACTGGAGTCGCAACATACTGTCAAGCAACTACGACTACCCCTTTGCCAACTGTTCCTTCCCCAGCGGCATCGTCTACGCCGACAGTACGGGAACAACGGTCTATGACATCACGGCCAACCGCGTCATCACGGAACAGCCGTCGCCTTCCCAGGAGCGCATCCGCCGGGCGAAAGCCATCCTGCAGGCCAGCTATGACGAACTGGACCTGATGGGTGTGCCCAGATAGAATGGGCGTACCAAGGATAAAAAAGAAACAAACAAGACAAACTCATAAACACATTAAGAACATGGACTTTGTAGAAGAACTTACATGGAGAGGCATGATCCACCAGATGATGCCCGGAACAGATGAAATGTTGAAGCAGGGTATGGCCACGGCCTACCTGGGCATCGACCCCACCGCAGACAGCCTGCACATCGGTCACCTTTGCGGCGTGATGATGCTCCGCCACTTCCAGCGTTGCGGTCACAAGCCCCTCGCCCTTGTGGGCGGTGCCACCGGTATGATCGGCGACCCCAGCGGCAAGAGTCAGGAGCGTAACCTGCTGGACGAGGCTACGCTGGCGCACAACGTCAGCTGCATCAAGGCTCAGCTGGCCCGTTTCCTGGACTTCGAGAGCGACGCTGAGAACAAGGCCGAGTTGGTGAACAACTACGACTGGATGAAGAACTACACCTTCCTGGACTTCGCACGCGAGATCGGTAAGTGCATCACCGTCAACTACATGATGGCCAAGGACAGCGTGAAGCGCCGCCTGAACGGTGAGGCACAGGACGGCATGTCCTTCACCGAGTTCACCTACCAGCTCCTCCAGGGCTATGACTTCCTGCACCTCTATCAGGAGAAGAACTGCCGACTGCAGCTGGGCGGCAGCGACCAGTGGGGTAATATCACCACCGGTACCGAACTGATCCGTCGCAAGTTAGGCAATGAAAACGAGGCCTTCGCCCTGACATGTCCCCTCATCACCAAGGCCGACGGCAAGAAGTTCGGCAAGACCGAGAAGGGCAATATCTGGCTGGATCGCAACCGTACAAGTCCCTACACCTTCTACCAGTTCTGGCTGAACGTGGGCGACGAGGATGCCGAGAAGTACATCAAGATCTTCACCTCGCTGGACAAGGCTACCATTGACGCCATCATCGAGGAGCACAAGCAGGATCCCGGTCGCCGCGTGCTGCAGAAGCGCCTGGCCGAGGAGGTCACCGTGATGGTTCACAGCCGCGAGGACTATGAACTGGCTCTCGAAGCCAGCAACATTCTCTTCGGCAAGGCCACCAAGGAGAGCCTCGTGAAGCTGGATGAGCAGACGCTGCTCGACGTATTCCAGGGCGTTCCCCAGTTTGAGGTCAGCCTCAGCCTCTTCGAGGGCGAGGGCGTGAAGGCCGTGGATCTCGTTGCCGAGCATGCCAAGTGCTTTGCCAGCAAGGGCGAGATGCGCAAGCTCACCCAGGGCGGTGGCGTAAGCATCAACAAGGAGAAGCTTGCAGCCTTCGACCAGCCCCTGACCCAGGCCGACCTGCTCGACGGCAAGTATCTCCTCGTTCAGCAGGGCAAGAAGAAGTACTTCCTGGTCATCGCAAAGTAGACTCGGGACAACAGGGAAGCACATGATATGGCAGAATTCACCGATTCGGGACGCACACTCCCGTCGGCGGATTCTGCTTTTTTGCGTCTGCACGCAATATTTTTTAATTTTTAATTTTTATTTTTAATTATTCTTCGTACCTTTGCACCGCAATCCCCTACAGGAATGCTTCGGATTGGGCTATGGTGTAATGGTAGCACAAGACATTTTGGTCGTCTTAGTTCTGGTTCGAAACCGGATAGCCCAACCAGAAAGAGCGCAGAGAATGAAAGTTTTCTGCGCTCTTTTTGAACTTTATGAAGTTATTTTTAATCATTACGTATTGCTTTTTGCAAAAAGTTTTGTATCTTCGCAACAAAATACATTAACCACTAAATTATACTAATCACATGAGCAATCCATTCTCACTTGAAGGAAAGAACGCCTGGATTACCGGCGCATCCTATGGTATCGGTTTCAACATCGCCAAGGCCTTCGTAGCCGCAGGCGCCAACATGATTATCTTCAACGATATTAACGAGGCTGCCCTGGAGCGCGGTCTGGCCAACTACAAGGAGGCTGGCATCACCAACGTCAAGGGTTATGTCTGTGATGTTACGGATGAGGAAGGCGTAAAGGCACTCGTGGAGAAGATTCATGAGGAGGTGGGCCAGATTGACATCCTGGTGAACAATGCCGGTATCATCAAGCGCATCCCCATGCACGAGATGAAGCGCAGCGAGTTCCAGCAGGTGATTGACATCGACCTCGTTGCCCCCTACATCTGCGCCAGCGCCGTACTGCCTGAGATGATGGAGCGTCGAGAGGGCAAGATCATCAATATCTGCTCCATGATGTCCGAACTGGGTCGCGAGACCGTTAGTGCATACGCAGCTGCCAAGGGTGGCCTGAAGATGCTGACCCGCAACATCTGCTCCGAGTATGGCGAATACAACATCCAGTGCAACGGCATCGGCCCCGGCTACATTGCCACGCCCCAGACCGCTCCCCTGCGCGAGCGTCAGGAGGATGGTAGCCGTCATCCCTTCGACAGCTTCATCTGCGCCAAGACCCCCGCTGGTCGCTGGCTCGAGCCCGAGGAGCTGGGCGGTCCCGCCGTATTCCTCGCCTCAAAGGCTTCTGATGCCGTCAACGGACACGTGCTCTATGTAGATGGTGGCATCCTGGCCTATATCGGCAAGCAGCCCAAGTAAATGAGTCGATAAACCTATTGGAAATATAGGATAGCCAGGTTACATGGAACAGCCGGAATAACCGGGTAACCGGAATATACGGATTATCCGGAACAACCAGGCAAACCGGAACAACCGGAAAATTCCTTAGCATCCTGCCCCCTAACGCACCCCTTCAGGGAGACCTGTCTGGGTGCTTTCATTCTTACCATATTAAATAATATAAAAGCAATGAAGAACTTCTTCTTCCTTTCTGCCCTTCTGTTGCTCTGTGGACTCTCCGCACAGGCTCAGGACCTCACTTTCCGCCAGTGGGCACAGACTCCGCCTATGGGCTGGAACTCCTGGGACTGCTTCGGCCCCACCGTTGTTGAGAGCGAAGTGAAGGCTAATGCCGACTATATGGCCCAGCATCTCAGGGAGTATGGCTGGGAGTATATTGTTGTGGACATCCGCTGGTTCGTGGAAAACGACAAGGCCGGTGGCTACAACCAGACCGACCCTCGCTATGTCATCGACCAGTACGGCCGCTACACCCCCGCCCTCAACCGCTTCCCCTCTGCCGCCAACGGCGTGGGTTTCAAGGCACTGGCAGACTATATCCATAGCAAGGGACTCAAGTTCGGCATCCACCTCATGCGTGGACTTCCCAAGGTGGCAGCTCACCAGAAGCTGCCCGTCAAAGGGACGAACGGCATCACCTGCGACATGATCGCCAACAACGACTCAGCCTGCACCTGGCTGCGCGACAACTACAAGGTGGACTGCACCAAGCCCGGCGCCCAGGAGTACTACAACAGTTGCTTTGACATGTATGCCCAGTGGGGTGTCGACTACGTCAAGATTGATGACCTCAGTCGTCCCTATCACCAGGGCGAGATCGAGCTCATCCGTCATGCCATTGACCAGTGCGGACGTCCCATCGTCCTCTCCCTCTCCCCCGGAGAAACACCTCTCAATGCCATGGAGCATGTAGTGAACCACGCCAACATGTGGCGTACCGTTGATGATTTCTGGGACAACTGGGACCAGCTGAACTACCAGTTCAAGGTGTGTGCCAAGTGGGCTCCCTACATTGCCCCCGGTACCTGGCCCGATGCCGACATGCTGCCTCTTGGCAAGATCAGTATCCGCGGTGAACGCGGTCAGGAGCGCTGGTGCGGTCTGACCCAGGACGAGCAGTACACCATGATGAACCTCTGGTACATCTTCAAGTCGCCCCTGATGCTCGGCGGTGACCTGCCCCAGAACGATGAGTTCACCAACAACCTGCTCACCAACCGTGACATCCTCTACATGCACCACTACAGCACCCATAACCGCGAGGTGAGCAATCACGACAACCAGATTGTCTGGAGTGCCGACGACCCCAACAGCAATGCCAAGTACGTGGCCGTCTTCAACACCAGCGGCAACGCCTACGTGAATGAGAAGGATGCCATCTTCCGCAGCGGCACCATCTCCTACCTTACCACTGGCTACAGCAAACCCGTCGAGGTGAAACTGCCCAAGGGCACGAAGCAGCTGGCCCTGGTGGTAACCGACGGTGGTGACACCAACCACAGCGACCATGCCGACTGGGTCAATCCCCAGGTCACCCTGAAGGACGGCACGGTCATTGACCTGACCACCGTGCCCATGATCAAGAAGGAGACCGGCTGGGACCGTGTCCGCATCAACCAGAACCTCCGCGGCCGCAAAGTCCAGATAGACGGCAAGACCTACGACAAGGGCTTTGCCATGCACAGCAACGGCATCCTGGTATTCGACCTTCCCGGCGAGGCTGTCAAGTTCACCGCCCTGGCCGGCATCGATGACAGCGGTATCAGCGAAGGCTCTATCAGCAGTGCCGAGTTCATGGTCTTCAACTACGATGCCACCGGCGTAGCCCCCAAGGCCGAGCCCATGAAGATCCCCGTGGACCTCGGTGCCATCGGCTTTGACAAGAACCAGAAGTGCCAGATTGTGGATATGTGGACCGGCAAGAGCGAAGGCAGCTACAAGGGCAGCAAGTTTGCCCCAGCCATCCGCCCCCACGCCAGTCGCCTTTTCCGGGTCACCCCACTCTGACTTTGAATTGATAATAGTCACCCCCCCTGCATGAGTAATGCAGGCTAACCCTTTACAGTGGGATTTTTTCAGAATCCACCTCATATCAATATGGAGAACTACAGATTTAATGCTGAGAAGGTCACGAAGGACCTGATTGAATGGACCAGGGAGTGGTTTGCAAAGAACGGAAACTCCGCAAATGCCGTAGTCGGCATGTCCGGCGGAAAGGATTCAACGGTTTCGGCCGCCATTCTCTGCAAGGCCATTGGTCCGGACCGTGTCATCGGTGTGGGAATGCCCGACGTGGAGAGCGGTCAGGGGCTGAATGACGCAGATGCCATCTGCGAGTACCTGAAAATGAGATTCATCAATGCAAATATCAGTGCCGCACGCCAGGGTATCACAGACAGCCTCAAGGAGGCCGGCATCGACCTTTCGGTCCAGTCCGAGCAGAACGTACCACCCCGCATCCGCATGACCACACTCTATGCAATCGGTCAGGCCCTGAACGGCCGCGTGGCAAACACCTGCAACCTTTCGGAGGACTATATCGGCTATGCCACGAAGTTCGGAGACGGAGCCGGGGACTTCTCCCTGCTGGCCAACCTCACCGTGACCGAGGTGCTGGCCGTCGGAGACTACCTGGGACTCCCCTCGGAATGGGTGCACAAGACACCGGACGACGGACTGCCCCACAGTTCCTCTGACGAGAAGAAACTGGGATTTACCTATGCAGAACTGGACCGGTACATCCGCGAAGGCATTGAGCCCGAGGGATATGTCCACGACAACGAGGAAGAGGGTCCCAAGATCACCAAGATCAGGAACCTGCACAAGTGGAACCTGCACAAGGTTCAGCCTATGCCTTCGTTCATGATTGAATAGTCACAAACCGGGAACATGGCAGGCAGACAGGGACAGTCACTGGGTCAGACCCAAAGGCAGGAGCAGCGGCAGACGACGTCGGTGCAGCAGATTCTGGCAGCCCAGCTCACCGAGCTTTCGCTGGAGGAGTTGCGTACCCGCATCAGTGCCGAATGCGAGGACAATCCATGGCTGGAGTCCTCCGCATCGGCTGGTTCTGACGTCGGGGAAACGGATGACCACAGCGAAGATACAGACAAGGACTATGGTCAGGAAACGGACGTCTATGGGCCAGACACGACGATGGAAAACGAGCTGGACGACGACTTCCCACAGCCTCAGCAAAGCGGGCAGGACGGGTTCAGGACATCAGACGGCGGGGAGGAACTCTCCTTCCACGACCTGCTGATGCAGCAGATGGCCGAGTATGACCTGAACGAACAGGAGCAGCAGGTGATGGAGTACCTCATCGGCTCCCTTGACAAGGACGGCCTGCTGAGGCTTCCGCTGGATCAGATTGTGGATGAGCTGGACATATACCGCCATGTACGCACCAACATACAGGAGGTGGAGCACGTCCTGCACATCCTCCAGCAGTTTGACCCATGGGGTGTGGGGGCCCGCAACCTGTGCGAGTGCCTACTCATCCAGGTACGCCACAACAAGAGCCTGCCCATGCGTACCCAGCTTATCCGACTGCTCACGGACTATGCCGACGAACTGACGATGGGACACTGGGACAGCATACAACGACGCATGAAACTCTCGTCCGCAGAGATCGCCACGATGCGTCATTCCATCCGTCGCCTGAATCCCAGACCCGGAGGAAGCGTGGGGGCAACACCTGCGGACAGCAACCACCACATCGTGCCTGACTTCATTGTGACCCTGGACGAGGAGAGCGGACTGCACTTCCACCTGAACGAAGCGAACCTGCCCATCGTGACGCTCGCAGATGACTATACAGACGAGACAGGCCTGCAGTTGGCCGGCATCACGAACGAGAGCATCCTGAAGGAAATCCAGGCGGCCCAGCGCTTCCAGCGTACCAGGATGGAGGAAGGCCGGCTGTTCATCGAGGCCCTGGCCATGCGGAGGCATTCCATGGTGGTGACCATGGCCGCCATCCTGCGTCTGCAGCACCCCTTCTTCCTGGAAGGAGACGAGAACCTGCTTCGTCCGATGATCCTGGAAGACGTGGCCACGCTGACCAACCTGGATATCAGTACGGTTAGTCGTGTATGCCGCAGCAAGTCGGTGGAGACGCCCCACGGCGTGTTCCCGCTCAACTGGTTCTTCACCTCGGGTGTGGAGAAGAGCGGCGAGATACTCTCCGTAAGGCACATCATGAAGGCCCTGCAGGAACTGGTGAATGGCGAGGACAAACACAAGCCGTACAGCGACGAGGCCCTGGCCACCATGCTGCAGGAGAAAGGCTATAACGTAGCCCGCCGCACGGTGGCCAAGTACAGGGTGCAGTTGGGCATTCCCGATTCGCGCCTGAGACGCTGAGATTAGAGACGACAAATAATATATATATGGATCAAGAGACCAAGAAGAGAAGGCACCGAAGGGTGCCCCCCATGCTGATGACGGCCAAGGTTATCTCCAGCATCTTTCATCCCGCATACTATCCCCTGGTATGCCTTGCGGTATTGTTTTACAGCACGTTTCTGGAATACATGGGACTGCCCAACATGATCGGGATACTCTGTCTCACGGCCATGTTCACCTTGTTCATTCCAACCCTGCTGACGTACATCTACCGCACAGTGTTCCGCATCTCTCCCCAGAAGATGCTGCACCGGCACGAACGATTCATCCCCTACGTCCTTCACCTTGTCTGCTACCTCATCCTACTGCATATCATGCAGATTATCAGGGTACACGGACTGGTACTCGACGTCATCATCGTCTCCATCCTCATCCAGATCTGCTGCACGCTCATCAACTGTTTCTGGAAGGTGAGCATGCACGCTGCGGGTGCGGGTGGCGCCATCGGATTCCTGATTGCCCACGGAGCCATCCTGAGCGTCAGTCCGGTCAGCTCGGTCATTCCGGTCATCATTGCCACCCTGATATGCGGTATCGTGGGCACCAGCCGACTGATTCTTCGCCGTCACACCCTGGCCCAGGTCAACGTGGGCACCCTCTTAGGCATCCTCTGCGGAATCTCCGGTCCGATACTCACCTATTTCCGCATCATCCTGGGGTAAGCCAACAGATCATTCCGTAATCATTGCGGAGCCATGCCGGCTCCGTAAACAAGAAACATAAAACAATAAAACCTAAACAATAAAAAACAATCCCAAATATGTTCCCTATCGTTAGCATTATCATGGGCAGCACCAGCGACCTGCCCGTTATGGAGAAGGCAGCCAAGTTCCTCGATGAGATGGAAGTGCCTTTCGAGCTGAATGCCTTTTCAGCACATCGCACACCCGTTGGGGTGGAAGAGTTTGCCAAGTCGGCCAAGGAACGTGGCCTGAAGGTAATCATTGCCGGAGCCGGAATGGCTGCCGCCCTGCCCGGTGTCATTGCAGCCAGCACCACCATCCCCGTCATCGGCGTACCCATCAAGGGCATGCTGGACGGACTGGATGCCATGCTCAGCATCATCCAGATGCCTCCCGGCATCCCCGTTGCCACCATGGGCGTGAACGGTGCCCAGAACGCCGCCATCCTGGCCGTGGAGATGCTGGCCCTGAGCGACGAGAACCTGGCCCGCAAGATGGAAGCCTACAAGGCCGGCCTGAAGGACAAGATTGTGAAGGCCAATGCCGACCTGGCTGAAGTGAAGTACAACTTCAAGACCAACTAGGCAGAAGGCCCCTTGCCCTCACGGGTGAAAACAACAAGGATAACAGACACACTCAGACTACCCCACATGAAAAGATGGCTTACCCTATGCAGCATGTTCTGCATCATTTCGTCCCATGCGCAAAAGGTTGACCCCTTGCTAACCAGCATCCTGCGAGACAATGCCCAGACCATTGCCCGTACCCAGAAACGCAAGGCACAGGGACTGTGGTCACAACCACGTCCCGTGTACCTGTATAACAAGGAGACAGGCGACTCCGTGCTCGTAGACCACCGTCATGAGGTAAACGGAGTTGACACGATGAGCATCAAGGAACTGATTGACGCCCGGTTCAACCCCGACGGTTCCATCCGCCAACTGACGGTACTGGCAAGCCTCTCTCAGGATGCAATCATACCTACAGATCGTCTCAAGGCACTGGACATAGAGATTCTCGGACAAGTAGCAGACCTTGTCATCTTAAGCACACCCGCATCCCAGATGGAGGCCCTGTCCCAAATGTCTGAGTTCCAACACATCAAAGCATCGCGCACGCATCGATTATATAATGATGTAACACGCGAATACACCTATGCATCATACGTCACCGGCGAAAAGCAAACCAACCAGATTCCCAGCAAATACACAGGCGAGGGAGTTGTAGTAGGAGTGATAGACGGTGGCATTGACTTCAACCATGCAGCATTTCGCGACCCCGTCTCTGGCGAGACACGCGTGAAAGAGGTGGTTTACTTCAGCGGAGAGACAAGAACAACAGTCTCAGACCCTGTTGAAATAGAAAAACTCACAACCATGCATACGGGCACCAGTCACGGCAGCCATACCTCAGCCACGGCAGCAGGCAGCAGCATTGAGGGGATGGGCGGCATTGCACCTAAGGCCGATCTCATCCTCTGCGACCTGGCAGGACTTTATAACGACCATCGCATGCTGCTCTCCGTACAAGAGATTTTCGACTATGCCAGCAAAATGAGCCAGCCTGCCGTCATCAACATGAGTCTGGGCGACAATTTTGACTTCCATGACGGACTGGATCCTACCATCCAGAATATGGGCAAGTTGACTGGAACGGGGCGGATCATCTGCATATCAGCGGGCAATGAAGGGGCCGAGAAGATGAGTCTGCGACAGACTTTGCCTGCTGCTTCTGGAGACGGACTGCTGAAAACGGTCATACAGAGCAAGAACCGCAGTCAGGAGGGTTACAGCGCATACAGCAACGGCACCAAAATCCTTATCTATTCCAATGACACAAAGGAGTTTACGGTTCAACTTCAAGCAGTCGATGTGACCACAGGCACCCTTTATTCCTTGGAAGAGAAATGCGCTTACAAGATTGGTTCGGATGAAAGACAAGCCCTCACCCTGGCACATACCAGCAACGTGAATTCCGCCCACGAAAAGAGCTGCATTGAACTTCGCTTGCCTAAATTTCAGTTTGCAGAACCCAATCTTGAACTGGCATTGCTCATCAGCGGGCAGGAAGGACAGACAATCACCGTTATCGATGACCATGCCACTCAGGGATACACCGAACTCGTCGGTTGTGAAACCTATCCAGTACTTGAGAACTTTGTGGAGGGTAATGCGGATATGAGCATTAACACCATGACCTGTAATGACGGGATCATATCCGTGGGAGCATACGTCAAGAGAACATCCTTCAAGAGTATTGACACACACAACTACAGCATATCATCCAACAAAACCCTGAACAAGATAGCTACCTTCTCCAGCTATGGTGTGGATGACAATGGCATCGCACGGCCCGACATTCTGGCACCGGGTGTGCATCTGCATTCCGCTTACAACCTTTATGATACAACATGCTTCAGTAACCAACAACCCAACAGTTCCGCATCCAACTACAAGAGCCTGACACGATGGGTGGAAAACCTGAACATAGGGGAATATTCACGTGCCAATGCCTGGGGAGCCATGACTGGTACATCAATGGCATGCCCCGTTGCCACAGGCATCGTGGCACTCTGGCTCGAGGCAGATCCCAGTCTCACACCTGACGGCATCCGTCAGATGGCACAGGAAGTTTGCCTGAACGACAAGTGGACAAGACTTGGCGAGAACATTCCGTCCGGCAACATCGTACAGGCGGGTTTGGGCAAAATCGATGCCCTGCGCGGTATCAAACATATTGAGAATCAAAGGGCAGGAACTGACCGTTATCCTCTCAATGAGACCATCACCGTTCGCAACGGCATCATGACCTTCGCCTCTCAGAATGCCCTTGACTTCCATGCCATCACAGCACCCAAGGCCTATGCCGCGTACGACTTCAGCGGCAACACGCTGACCTTCCGCCATGTGGGCACCGTAAAGGAGAATACAGGACTGCTCATCACCGGTGAAGGTGACTATGAAGTTCCCATCGTACCTTTTGCCGTAGCACCTGCACCCAACTACCTCATAGGCACAGCGGATGGTGCTGTCACGCTGCAGGACGATGGTGAAGCCTACGTTTTATCCCGCATGGATGGAGTCATCGGTTTCTACCAGAACGCTGCCGGCTTGACTGTACCACAAGGAAAAGCATACCTCCGGCTGCCAGACAACTCGATTAGTGTCAAGGGATTCACATTTATTGATGCGGAGAATGGAGAAGAAGAGAATGCGGAGAGCATCGAACTCACGGAAGAAGACCTGCGCATGTACTCTCTGTACGCAAACCATGACAACGAGACCGATGCCATCATGGAAACAAAGCGCAACACGCCGCAAAACACCCTTTATAACCTACAAGGCCAACGCGTCGATCCTGAATATCAGGGCATCATAATCAGCAACGGAAAGAAAATCCTAAAGAAATGAACAGGAAATACATCACCCCTCAATATAAAGTGGCAGAGCTGGACATGGAAGAACTTCTGGCCACCTCTGAATGCTCCGTCACCTCTGATGATAACAATGAGACGGTGAACAGTCTCGTCATAGATACGGAGGGAAACAACAAGGTCGGAGTCATGGATGAAGTCTGGTAGAGGGCCAGATAAACATAATCGACAAACAATCAGACATATAGCAATGAGAAGACAAACGCATGAAGTTAAGATAGGCAAACTGCGCATCGGTGGCCAGAACAAGGTGGCGGTGCAGAGCATGACCACCTGCTCCACCATGGACACCGAGGGTTGCATTGAGCAATGCATCCGCATCATCGACGCCGGTGCCGACCTGGTACGCCTGACCACCCAGGGCACGCGCGAGGCCGAGAACCTGCGCAACATCAAGGCGGGCCTTATCGCCCGCGGATACGGCGACACGCCCCTCTGTGCCGACGTACATTTCAATCCCAACGTGGCCGACGTGGCCGCCACCATCGTGGAGAAGGTGCGCATCAACCCCGGCAACTATGTCGATCCCGCCCGTCAGTTCAAGCACCTGGAGTACACCGACGAGGAATACGCCCAGGAGCTCAAGCGACTGGACGAGCGATTCTGCCACTTCCTCGGCATCTGTCGTGAGCACGGCACAGCCATTCGCATCGGCGTGAACCACGGCTCCCTCTCCGACCGCATCATGTCCCGCTATGGCGACACCCCCGCCGGCATCGTGGAATCCTGCATGGAGTTCCTGCGCATCTGCGAGCGTGAGCAGTTCCGCGACGTGGTGGTCAGCATCAAGGCCAGCAACACCGTGGTCATGGTACAGAGCGTGCGCCTGCTCTGCCAGGAGATGGAGAAGGAAGGCATGGACTACCCCCTGCACCTCGGCGTGACCGAGGCCGGTGAGGGCGAGGACGGCCGCCTGAAGAGTGCCGTGGGCATGGGCGGACTGCTCATCGACGGCATCGGCGATACCATCCGCGTCAGCCTGAGCGAGGAGCCCGAGAACGAGATTCCCGTGGCCCAGAGCATCCTCCAGGCCGCCCGCGTACAGATGTGCAAGACCGAGTTCATCAGCTGTCCCGGCTGCGGCCGTACCCTCTACGATCTGCAGGAGACCATCCGTCGCATCAAGGCCGCCGTCAGCGAGCGCGCCAAGCAAGATCCCCGCTACAAGACCCTCAAGATTGCCATCATGGGCTGCATTGTCAACGGTCCCGGCGAGATGGCCGATGCCGACTTCGGTTACGTGGGAGCCGCCCGTGGCAAGGTATCCCTCTACCGCCAGAAGGAGTGCGTGGAGAAGAACATTCCCGAGGAAGAGGCCGTGGAGCACCTGCTGGCACTGATTGAGAAAAGCTGACGTAACGTTAACTTCAGGTCATTCCAACCAAAAATCCGGGGGCGCGTCAAAAGCAGGTGACACGCCCCCGGATTGTATCCATGCCCCGAAAGGCACGTCTGAAACACACACCAGGCTTACTCGTCGTAGTACTCGATGTAGCGGGCACGCTCCCTGTTGCCAGCACCGTGATGTGAGTAAATGTAGCGGCTTACCCAGTTGCCATGCTTGTCGTAGGCATACTGAGTGAAGGTGATTTCATCATCGGGATAGCTGGAGGAACCAGGATAGGGGTGTACGATGGTTTCCTTTACCAGATCCATGTGCTCGTTGTAGGTATAATCGGTTATGGACTCTACCTCAGAATTAGCGTTAGGATTGTAGACATGATAGCTCTTGGGAAGCATCTGACCGGCATAGTCCATGAAGGTCGATGTGTAATTCTCCTTCACATAAAGGATCTCATAGTTACTGCTGACATCTTCGGCATTCTTGTATGTGTAGCTTTTCATCATACCGTTCGAGAAATATTCTATTGGGCTTATACCCACGATATCACCATTCCTCAGCATGATCTCATATCGGTCGGGATAATCGCCCTTGTACTGTACCACCAGCGTATCGCCGGGGAAGACGACACCGTCGAGATCGTCACCCCTTACACTATACATGCTGTAAGTGATGGTCAGTTCGTCACCATTGAATACGTAGCGAGCCTCCTCTGTTCCTACAGCATCGGCATAGTGTTTAACCGTCTTGATGTACGAAAGGTCGGGAATGAGCATGTCTGAACGGACACCGAACTGCACACGAGGTTCAGTGATGACATACTTTCCGGTATTGCCGTACTCATAGAATTTTTCCTCGTAGAGGTAATCATATTCGTCGTCAACAATCTTGGAATAGGTAAGGCGACCCTGGCTGTCGTACTTGTACACCTCGGTACTTCCATACTCAGTATTGATCAGGTGGCCTTCACGGTCAAAATGATACTTCACACCCGAGAATACCTCATCATGCGTGGCATAGTATTTGACGGGGCCATAGAGGCCAAGTTTCTCGCGGTCAGTGCGACGCCAGTAGTTCTTCCGTGCATAGTCGGGAAGGGCCTGCGCCTTCTTCGCCTCGCCCTTGGCCATCTGATGAACCTTTATCACCTTGCGGTAGCCTCCGCTCATGTTGAAACATACGTAGGCATCGCGCTGCTTGCCACTCTCATTCTGATAGATGTACAGCACGGTGTTGCCCTCGCCGGCCTTGCCCAGGTCACCGCCCATATTGGAGATCCAGTCCTTGTCCTCACCCTTGTAGGTGCATGTCACATTGTAGCCCTCTGCGGCATTGTACCACAGACGGATGGCAGCACCATCGGGAGCAACCTCATAGTAGAGGCTTGTGCCCTCGGCAAAGGCCATCTTGCCTTCGTTGGCCTTTTCCGTGTTCTCATACTCCTTGTCATTGTCCTTGTCATTGTCCTGATTGCCAGGCTGCTCATTGTTCTCTCCACCGGTGGTCTGGCCGGGGGTAGGCTCAATCTCATCGTCACCGCATGAGGACAGGGCCATGGTACCCGTGCACAGCGTGAACGCAAGAACCGAGTACCAGAATAAATGCTTTTTCATATTGCTTGTCTTTTCTTTTTTCAGATGTTTCGCTCAACTTCCGTAAAAGCCCGCAGAGGCCTATTCCCTCCACTCGTAAGTGTAGGCAGCCTTCATATACTTGCCATTGATTTCAAGCGCAGGTCCGCCGGCGCCCTCAACGGCGTCAATTGTCAGCTGTATCCTGTCACCAGCCTTCTTGCCACGAGGCACGTCACCATAGATATAGCCCTCGCTGTAGAAGAGGTCAGCCTGGTTCTCGTTGAAGATAACGACGGGCAGGTTATAGCCATTGAACTTCTCAAAATCCTCTTCCCTGGAGCGGATCTTGTTGCCATCGATTCTGCAATCCGGGTAGCAGAAGCAGTGGTAGTAGGCATACTCTGCATAGTCATTGTGATCGTCATAGCCACCATAGTGTCTGGGCAAGGAAACCTTGTCGTAGAGGGTGATTGTGCCACCTCCCTCCAGTTCCTGGGGAATCTGACTGACCTCAAAGCGGAACAGGAAGGTTCCGTTATGCCAGGAACCCGGGCCGACGAAGGTTTCTGAGTAGAAACCGCTGCAAATGCCCTTGTCAGCTACAATTTCCAGGGAATCCGTATGATAGTTCGGATTGTACTTCTTGGAATTGCCCTCGGCAATGTCATTGGGAGTGAACCCCTGGGACTCATAACCCACCAGTACCCACCTGGCAGCCTTGATCTGGCTGCTTGAACCCTTCTGGGTCACGGTGGCATAGACGTAGTTCTGCTTCTTCTGGGTGGAGAGGAAATCAGCCGTCTCACCCACGGAGATACAGATGGTGCTCGTACGCTCCTCCATGGTGGGGTTGGGCTGGACGATCACCTGCAGCTGCGTGTTGTTCAGTTTGAAGTTGATCCACTCCACATAGCTCTCCGCACCGGCAAACTTGGCATTGGTGCTGATGGTGATGAGCTGCGTGCCGCCATCGGCATCATACTGCAGCGACGAGGTGGAGATGGACAGCTTGATGTCTGTGTTCTGGACTTCGCCCGCTGTGGGATCCTCGGTGTCACACGATATGAACGACACTGCCGTAAGCAAGGCAAAAAGCAGATAGAATACTTTCTTCATATTGTTGATTCGTTTGTTTCCGTATTTATAAGTAGACTGTATTTATACGTAGTCCGTAATTGTACGTATGTTTCTGATTGTCTTCTGTTTTTCCGTTCAACCGGCGTGCAGGCTGCCCCGGGAGGCAGGGATGCACTACTCAAAGTAATCTATGAGACGGTCGGTTACATCCCATCCGCCAACGGTCGGGGTGCCCCACAGCGTACCCGACTTTTCACGATGGATCCAGTTGCCGTACTTGTCATGGATGTAGCCGGAGAACGTGATCCGGTCGACATTGACACGTTCCACCTCCTTCAGTTCCTTGCGGTCGTTGTAGGTCATGTTAACGGTAAAGTTGCGCTCACTGTCGGGATAATCGGGCTGAACCTCCTGATAGCGCGTAACCAGCATGGCACCGGCATAGTCCATGAAACTGATACGTGTATCCATGCGGTACTGATAGCCGTAGACGGTGCCCTGGGTCCGGGTGTGGGACTTCAGCATACCGTTGGGGAACATCTCCACGGGACCGAATCCGCCACCCTCGCCATTCGCGTTGAACTTGGAATAGCTGGCGGGATAGGCACCATCGTATGTGACGTGGTAGGAATTGTCATCAAAATGCTGGTCATAGCCGTAGCCCTTGATTTCACTGTAGCTCGCCACCGTCATACCCGTCTCGTCAAAGGTGTACGTCTCATCGTAGATCTCTGCCCAGGGGCTGTACCATATCCTGCGATAGTGCGACAGATCGGGAACGAGATAGTTCGTGCCAGCCGAGAAGACATTGCCAGTCAGCTTGCCGGGATTGTTGTACTCGTAGAAATACTCCGCACTGACAGAGCCGTCATCATTGCTCGTATCCTTGGAGTAGGTCAGCCGCCCCTCCTTGTCATAGGTGTACTCAATAACGGAACTTCCGGTATATTCCTTGATCAGGTGACCCTCACGGTCGAAGAAATACTCATTTTCGTCCACGTAGGTGGAGTTGCGGTAGTAGCTTACGGGGCCATACAAACCCATCTTCTCGCGATCGGTGCGATGCCAGAAGTCCTTGCGGGCATATTCAGGCAGGGCCTCAGCGGGACGCTCATCCCCCTTGGCGCGCTGACTGATCTTCACATACTTCCTGTAACTGCCTATGGAGTAGATGATGACCGCCTTTCGGGCTGCACCCGTATTCTCCAGGATGCTCACATACGAATAGGGACGTCCCTCGTCCTCGCCCTTGTTGACATTAACCCAGCTGCTGCCTTCGTCATTCACCCTGACGCTATAGTCGCCGTCCGCCGTGTACTGTAGGAAAACGTGCGTGCTCTCACACGCCACGTCCATGTCCAGACTGGTACCCTTGACAAAGGCAATCCTACCCTCATCGGCCTTCTCCGTGTTCACGTACTCATCCTTGTCATTGTCCTGATTGCCAGGCTGCTCATTGTTCTCTCCGCCGGGGGTCTGGCCGGGGGTAGGCTCAATCTCGTCGTCACCGCATGAGGACAGGACCATGGAACCCGTGCACAGGGTGAACGCAAGAAGCGAAGACCATAATAAATGCTTTTTCATATTTCTTCGTTATTTTTGGTTTCCATTGCTTATCGGCAAATCCTCTCAACGTCCTCCTTGAAGCAGGTGTCAGAGGTGTAGATGATAGCCCACCACTTGCCGTTCTTCTTATAGACAGTTGTGGAGATACGCCAGCACTTGTCCTTTGGCCACATGAGGGTTGTCTCGTTCTGCAACTGCAGATAGTCCATCCATGCATACTGCGGATTTTCCACGAGCGTCGCATCATGCGAGCCGGGAACCAGCGGGGAGGTAATGTAGAGGTACTCCTGGCCATACTCGTTGTATCCGGACTTGATGTTTGTCACATCGTGATTCTCCAGCATGTACTTCTGTCCCTTGTACCACCAATAGAAGGTGAGCTGGGGAGCATAGTTGCCATAGTCGCCATCCTGTTCGCTGGCCAATGGGACAAGAATGCCAGAATCGATTCCACCCTGCTTCATGTCATTATAGGTGGACAATTGCTGATAGTTGGCATCCACGTACCATACACCACGGGAGTAGACATACCAGTGATCCTGGGCCGGCATGGCCTTCCTGCCATCGGTATAGGTGAAGGTGTAGTTGTTCAGGTCAACCGTTATCACAGCGTCACCTCCGTCGTGAACGTCTTGTGTAATGCTGGGTTGGAAAACATCAGTCCATACAAGGTGCGTGGTTGGCGTTGTGCGGTACCAGGCGGACGCGTCGCCATAGGGAGACGTACCATTGTTCGTGCGATCCGGGAAATCATAGTAGGTGAAGTGTTCAGACGTCTTCCAGTCCTTGACAGCCGAATCCGTGAACCAGTCGGCAGGGTTCAGGTTGCCGTAATAGAACGAACCATCCTTGTCGCCCACTACGTCAAAGACACCCATGAGTCCCCTGGGCGTAACGAAATACATGCGCGTCACATCCCTCAGGGGCCAGTTTGCGGCACGCCTGCCGGTAATGTGGTACTCATAGAGGTTCGGGCCCACCTTCTTCATGCACTCCTCGATGGGCTCTCCGCCACCCCACTCCCAGTGACGGATGGACACATCAGACTGATACACCTCCGTGCCATCATCCTTCTGGCTGCTTGCACCCTTCTGCGTCACGGTGGCATAGACGTAGCTCTGCTTCTTCTGGGTGGAGAGGAAATCGGCCGTCTCGCCCACGGAGATACAGATGGTGCTCGTACGCTCCTCCATGGTGGGGTTGGGCTGGACGATCACCTGCAGCTGCGTGTTGTTCAGCTTGAAGTTGATCCACTCCACATAGCTCTCCGCACCGGCAAACTTGGCATTGGTGCTGATGGTGATGAGCTGCGTGCCGCCATTGGCATCATACTGCAGCGATGAGGTGGAGATGGACAGCTTGATGTCCTGGTTCTGTTCTCCTCCCGGGGTGATTTCCTCAGTACCCTCGCACGAGGTAAGCGCCGTTGCCGAAAGCAAGGCAAAAAGCAGGTAGAATACTTTCTTCATTTTTCTGTATGTATGTTTTGACTGTTAGCGATTCCATGCCGGCATATCCCTGCCTGATTCACGTCCGGCTCATCGCCGGCAAATCCATGATACATTTGTTTTGCAAAGATATTATTTATAAGGTATAGCCATTTGCTGAAATGTAACATTTGACTCTCAAAACGTACAAAAGCACTCTCAAAACGTACAAAGTACCCAAAATTGGCAAAATCATGTTACATACGAGCAAATAACACTTGGTAAAACGAAGAAAAGGCACTATCTTTACATTCGCTTTCAAAACACACCCCGCATCCACTATGCTCAGAATGTTCCTCAGCTCCATTCCCTTCATGGTTTGCCTGTGCTGGTTCGTGGCCTTCGCCCTGCAATACCGCAGGAACGAGTCCTCCAAACGCATCCTCACATGGTTCCTGGCTGCATGCGTTGTCCTGTACCTCTGCCACGCCCTGTACCTCAACGGCGGACTGTCCGTCGGGATGGAGAGCCTCTGGGCCCTGTGCTCACTGTCCGTCTACCCCCTGTACTACTTCTACATACGCGCACTGACCGCCCGCCCGCTCAGCGCGAGGCTGATCCTGCTCTGCCTGCTGCCCGGCCTGCTTGTGGCCGTGGCCAAGTTCCTGCATCCCGGCGAGGCATCCGACCTGGCCCGCAAGATCCTCTTCACCGTCCAGGTCCTCACGGTCTGCTTCCTGGGCTACCGCAACCTGATGGCCTTCGACAGGGAACTGGCCAACGTCTATGCCGACATGGAAGGCAGGGAGACGAAGGACGTGAAGGCCCTGCTCGTGGCCTTCGTCATCACCTCCATCCTCAGCGCCGTTGCCAACACCATCGGCAAGCACTACTTCACCACCAGCGAGTGGCTCGTCCTCGCCCTCACCCCCTTTGCCGTCATGCTGTACGCCCTGAGCTACATAGGATTCACCCGCACCTTCTCCGTCAGCCAGTACCTGCGCGACGCCAGGGACGAAGCCATTGAAGCAGGAATCCCGCCCATGCCGCAGAGTCCGGAGGACAGGAATGAGCTGGAGCGGAACATCGAGAGGCTGATGGCAATGAAACGCATCTACCTGAGGAAAAACCTCACGATAGGAGACATGGCCAACGAGGCAGGCACGTGCCGCACATACGTATCAAACTACATCAACGCCAGGTACGGGTACAGCTTCCTCGAGTACATCAACCGCCACCGCATCGAATACGCCAAGAAACTCCTGCTCAGGACCGACCCCGGCAAGATGTGGATCGTAGTGGACAAAACCGGTTTCTCAAGCGACAAATCCTTCTACCGCAACTTCCACAAGTTCGTTGGCATGAATCCCGCCGAATGGCTGGCCAACGAGCGAAAGAAGACGGAATGACCGCCCCCACCCGGTTTGGGTTTTGACAAATGGGGTGTGACCCCATTTGTTGTTTTTCGCGTTTCTCTCTCTCGGTGAACCCGTCTCAGTCCTGCGGTCGATTTCGTCAAGTCCTGCGGTCGATTTCGTCAAGTCCTGCGGTCGACTGGCACCTGTCGCCCTAAGGGCCTGGATGTGCCCGCCGGCGGGCTACATCCTGCCATCGCGCTGCAGAAGATGGGGGTATCGCCCAGACAGCAGCTCCTGCCACCCAGGGCCGTGAAGTATGTGTGCTACGAGCTGGGCGTGCACGAGGAAGACTTCTGAAATTAAAAATTAAAAGTGAAAAATTAAAATTTGGACTGATGAGGGTCGTGTGAGAATATCAATGATACGAAATCTTAACTTTTAACCCAAATAGTCCATTAGACGACATTGGCGTTATTTTGCTTCTCTCTGGCATCCTTTGCAGCTCATTTCAATCACATAGGACCCCCTATGCTCATTCAATGTGCCACAAATGCTGACACAAAGATAATTCAAAATCACATCCATGGTCTAATGAACTATTTGGGTTTAACTTGAATCATGGGTTACCCCATGATTCATTCGGATGCTTCTGGAGATACTCGGGAGTCTTGGTATAGAGGCCGGTCTGGGCGGAATAGGTGATGAACTTGCGGTGGAGCCACTGCTTCAGCTGGTTTTTAGCGTCCTGTGACTTTCCCAAAGTGGTGCGAATGTTCTCCAGCTGGACTTCGCTGAAACTGTCGGGCAGGCTGTCGAGCATGTTCTTTGGTCCGGACTTTGCGCTGCTTGAGATTCCCGCATCGCCGTCGAGAAACATATCGCCAAATACCTGCATTTTGCTCCACATATCGTGTCCTGCCAGGAACACCACCATCTCGCCTATGGAACGTGTCCACTGCTGGCCGTTGAGAATCCACATGATGCAGCCGCACTTCCATGCCCCGATGATGGCGCGCTTGCCCATCTCCCACAATGGATCGTTGTCCGTCAGATCGCCCATGTTGGCCATTTCGGCTGCCAGCTGGTCTGCTATCTTGTTGAGTTTCGGTATGATGAACCGACCCTTGCAGGCCTCCAGGCGGTCAAGATAGAGGTCGAGCTTCGAGAGGAAGGTAGCATCGAAGATACCCTGTCGGGGAATCTTTCCGGAACGTGCCTGACGTGGTTTGTAGGACATGCGCACGCGGCCCAGTGTTCCGTTCATCACCTCGTTCCTATAGAAATTACGGGCAGAGACTGGTGTAGACATGACTTCCATGTTGGCCCGCAGGATGGGGTTTCCCGTCACTCCGTTGGCCGTGGCGCGGAGAGCGCCGTCGCGTGCACAGTCGAAGATGTTTCTTATGGTTACGGACATCCACTTGTGTCCGCCGCACATGCGTTCGGCCATCTCCACCTCGGGCATCTCAAAGAATTGTGCGTGATTGCCCTCCAGTTCCAGTGCCATGGCATTCTGAAGGAAGGCGGCACTCGTGGTATTGGCCGGGGGGAACCACAGGGCAGCATCGGGGCGTGCCGGCTTGTCCTTGTTGGCTCCCTTCGACTGAGTAGTCTTCGACCACTCTACGATTTCCTGAAGTTTAGCCTTGTCATGTTCGCGGAAACGGCGCATGATGGCTTCCGTACACCTCGTCAACTGGCCCTTGCCTATTCCGCTTGGGCCTACCAGGTGTGCGATTTGCCCCGTCGGTTCCATCCAAACAAGGCTTGGATATTGAAATTCCGCGCCACTGACATGTGCGCCAAGTGAGGAAAAAAGCATGGGAACAACGGACTCACGCATGTCTGGAGACACCTGTGAGGCCAAAAGTTTGATGCATTCCAGCCCCTTACCAAGGGGAGGCATCTTAGGTGCTGTGTGTTTTGTAAAGTCGTAAAGCATTGATTTTCTGCTTTTAAAGATGAATTTTGAATGACTGTTGGTTACAGTTACAGTTGGTTACAGTTGTTTTTCGAGAGGGTGCAAATCCGCCGACCAACCTTGTATATACTATATAACTATCTATATATCAATATA
>JAZRVZ010000207.1:0-5429 GCA_045599425.1 Bacteroidaceae bacterium
CATCCACTCGGAGTCACGCTTGGCCAGGTAGTCGTTCACGGTCACGACATGCACACCGTTGCCGGTCAGGGCGTTCAGGAAGACGGGGCTGGTACCTACGAGGGTCTTACCCTCACCGGTTGCCATCTCGGCCACCTTGCCCTGATGCAGGACGGTACCGCCGAAGAGCTGCACGTCATAGTGCACCATGTTCCAGAGCGTGTCGTTGCCTCCGGCCACCCAATGGTTGTGGTAGATGGCCTTGTCGCCCTCGATGTCCACAAAGTCAAAGCGGGTGGCAAACTCACGGTCCAGGTCTGTGGCCGTAACCTCCACGTTCTCGTTCTGGGCAAAGCGCTCTGCCGTACTCTTCACGATGGCAAAGGCCACGGGACGAACCTTGTCCAGCTCGACCTCCAGGCGCTCCAGCACTTCCTTCTCCAGTTTGTCAATCTGCTGGAAGATGGGAGCGCGGTCCTGAATCTCGGTCTGTTCAATCTTGGCCTTCAGCTCTGCAATCTGCTGGCGCAACTCGGCAGGCGATTCCTGTACCTGCTTCTTAATCTCCTCCGTCTTGGCACGGAGTTCGTCATGGCTCAAGGCCTGAATTTGGGGGTAAATCCGCTTCACTTCCTCCACCAGAGGCTGGATGGCCTTCAGGTCACGCGAGGCTTTGTTGCCGAATACCTTGCTTAAAAAATCAATTAATCCCATATTTTGTGTTTTGTTTTAGCTTGTTGATGATGTCGTTGTCTTTGGGGTTCCAGGAAGTTCCAGAGGTTCCAGGGAGTCTGGAAGTTCCGGAGAGCCTGGCTTATCTATTGGGCTCTCCTATAGCGGTGCTGCCGAGCAGCCGTTCGGGGCACGGATGCGAAGGCACCGGGCCAGTGTGGGTGCCAGGTGGTCCACCGTGACGGGAGTCGTGATCTTCCCGCGTTCCACGTTGCATCCGTAGAGAATCAGCGGGAAGCCCAGGTATGAATCGCGTACAAGGCGGTCCTGGTGGGTGTTCTCGTTCAGCAGGTGCCAGCCCGGCGCAAC
Source organism: Bacteroidaceae bacterium (assembly GCA_045599425.1). Classification (GTDB taxonomy): domain Bacteria; phylum Bacteroidota; class Bacteroidia; order Bacteroidales; family Bacteroidaceae; genus Physcousia. Next base: position 1,021 of record JAZRVZ010000207.1, read on the forward strand.
CTGGATAAGGATGTCTCCCGAGCAACGGGGATTGTAGGCGTTACGCAGCTTGCTGATGGTAGGCGTACCTGCGCCCAGGGCCAGTCGCTGGGAGGTGTAGACGTCCCGGACGCCCTCCAGCTGTATGAGGAAGTCCTGCGAACGCTCCAGTACCTCGGCCAGGTTCAGGGCACGGCTCTCGATGAGCTTCAGGTTGAGGTAGATCTGGTTGTCCAGGGACGTCTCGACGTACTGTCCTTGTCCGTAGACGGCCACCAGATACATATTTAATAATAATTGCGCGCGTGAGATACTGAAGGTTCCGGTAGGGATGCGGTACCTGGATACATCCTCCGTCTCCTCGTCGGCATAACCCGTACTGGTCAGGACATAGAGCACCTTGCCGCTGCCCACCTTCTTTTCCACCAGCTTCATCAGGTCTTCCAGGCAATGGTCCAGACGGACGTAGGTGTCCTGCATCTCGATGGGACAGACATCCACGCCCTTGTGCTGGTAGTTGCCCGCATAGTAGGTCAGGGTGAGGAAGTCGGGCACGGCGTCCAGACCCATATCGGTGGTCCTGAGGCAATGCTGGGCAAAGTTATTGACTTCCTCGTTGACCAGTGCGCTTTCCTTGAGGTCACGGAACTTCCGGTCTCCTGAGAACTTGTGCTTGAAGGGCTTGTGGGTTCCACCGGACACGAAGTAGCTGAAACTGCCCACAAGTCCGTTGGTGGGTTCCCAGGACAGACTGCCGATACGGTTCTTCAGCGAGAGGCCGTCCTCATAGGTCTGTGCCCATCCGGGGTAGAGGCCATAGTAGGATGTACCGCACCACTGGCCTGTCTGGTCGTTCAGCCAGAAGGCACCGTCGGCCGCATGACCGGCTGCCAGGACGGCGGCATCGCGGAAGGGGGCAATGGAATATACCAGCGACTTGCCTTCCGTGCAGACCTTGAGCTCATCGGTAATGGTGCTGACGGAGAGGGCGGCCGGACTGCTCTTCTCCGTGGTCAGCAGACCCTCGTAATGGGAATCGTCCACACAGTAGGCTGGCCTCAGGGTCGAGCGACTCAACCATTGCTGTGCCACAATGCCATGCTCGTAGGGAGTGGATCCGCTCATCAGGGATGCAATGGCAGAGGCCCGGTCGGGACGGCTGAAGGGGTACTCGGCCTGCGTGTAGACCCGGCCGTCGGCCATCAGTTTCCGGAATCCTTCCTCACCATAGAGCGGGGAGAAGGCCTCCAGATAGTCAGAGCGAAGCTGGTCAATGATGATATTCACGACCAGGCGAGGCACCTCGGGAGATGTCTGCGCCTCTGCATTCATGATGGCCATCAGGGCCACCAGGGACGTGAGCAGCCTGTATCGTCTTGAATAGTTCATAACCAGTAATCGTACTTACTTTTGTTTCTTCTTTTCCCTGGAGCTGTCATCCTCTTCGGGAGTAGCAGCCTGTTTCCTGTACAGGACGCGTCCATAATAGATGTAATAGCTCACGGGACGTGTCAGCAAAGTGCATGCCAAAGGTATGGTGGTGATGGCAAAATGCTGCGGAATCCAGGGCGAGAACACCAGGAACAGGACCAGGAGTGCCAAATTGGCAAAATGGTAGAGGCAATACTGCCGCTTGATGGCACGCCACACAACCCATGGCATGCACAGTAGGGGCAGGGGGTTGAAGACCCAGACCTGCCAGTTGCTGTCAACGGTGGGGTGCTCGGAGAAGAGCAGCATGAAGGTCACCAGTACTCCGCTCAGTCCCAGGGCCAGCATGACGAGGATGTCATATCCCCAGATCATGCGTTTGAAGCCCACCTCGCAAGCCATCACGAGAAGGCTGAGTCCGGCAAAGCAGAGCAGGGCCATCAGGGGGGAGAGGGGGAATTCCGGCTCAACGGGCATCTGCCGCTTCTGTAGCAGCACCTGTGCTTCCCCTTGCAGGAAGGGACGGGAGTTTCCCTCGATGTCATAGATGACGGCATGGGTATAGTACTCCATCAGCCTTTCCGGCAAGAATGCCGAATTGCGGTCGGTGAGGATGGTATCGACGTTGGCTCCCAGCAGCATGTCATCGCCCAGCTCGGCCCAGGGATGGTCCGCCGTATAGTGGTGCAGGCAGTCGCGATAGGTCAACTTCTCTGCCTCCTGGTATTTCACTTCACCGTCCACGACCTGCTCTATCATGTCGCGCACCTTGGTGGTGCAGTTGTTGGTCAGGTAGTTGTACCTGTACTCGCACCGGTCCGGACGCACGTTTTCCATCAGGCTGGCCATCAGCCGGGATGCCTCCGCGGCTGAGAGGTTCAGTCGTTGCGACACGACCGACGATCCTCTTCTTTCATATTCCTCAAGGAAAAGGGAGAAGGGGATCGGCTGGACCATATAGTCCGTACGTCCCAGGACGAAGTTCCAAATGAAATGGGGCTGGGCGAAATTGAATACGCCATAGTTGAAGACCACATCCAGTCCCTGATCGTCGGTTGCCCTCAGGGCCGTATGTCCGTAGAGTTCATAGACCTCCTGCCCGGGAGAGCAGGTAAGCAGTTCGAAGTGAAGCTCCGGTCTGACAACCGCTTCCCCGACCTCTGCCGCCGGCACTTCCCCCGGCACGGAATCCGTGACAGCCTCCTGCACGGACAGCGTGTCCAGCACGCCGACAGGCTCAACCACGCCCTGCATCTGCGCACATACGCGCGAAAGCCCTGTCACGAAAAACAGGACGAACAGCAGGATACCCAAAGGCCTCAGTGTCGTTTTGAACATACGGATATACAGAATTTCCCGGCAAAGATACAACCTTTAACTGTTAAATCAAAATAAAACAAGGGATATATCGCCAATAATTGGACATATATTAAAAAAATTGTGTAACTTTGCCCCGCTAATTGGCAAATGACACTGTTTTGGACCTGATTATCGACATAGGAAACACCCGGGCCAAGCTTCTGGCCATGAGTTGTGGAGAGGTCGTGGAAGAGACGACATGCGACAGCGAGACACTCGATGCACTGGACGGCCTCGTCCGGCGCCAGTCTTTCTCCCGGGGCATAGTCAGCACGGTGGGGAAGGTGGGTGAACGGGCATGGAATGCACTCAGGCAACTGGACTTTCCCGTCATCAGACTCACTCCTGCCACGCCACTGCCCATTGCCACGGTCTTTCCCGAAAGCATGGGAAGCGACCGCATTGCAGCCATCGTGGGTGCCATGTACCTGAAACCCGGAGCACCGTTGCTCATCGCCGATGCCGGAACCTGCGTGACCTACGAGTTCATCGATGACGAGGGGACGTACCTGGGTGGCAACATCGCTCCCGGACTGAGACTGAGGATGCTGGCCATGCATGAGCACACCGCCCTGCTGCCCCTGGTAGAGGTGAAGGGCGAGGTGCCGGAAATCGGATACGATACGGAAACGGCCATGCGTGCCGGGGCCGTACTGGGGCTGAAGCATGAGATTGAAGGCTACATCAGGGCCTACAGGGAGCAACATCCCCAGTTGCAGGTTTTCCTGACAGGAGGCGACGAGTTCCAGTTTGGGCCTGACATCCAGCCCATCATACAGGCCAACCACCATCTGGTTCCCTTAGGACTCTGGAGGATACTCTCCTGCAACCTGCCGGAACCCAACGAACAAGAACAGAATACCACTAAGGAAATATAATGACAAAGAAATTCATAATCCCGGCCGTGGCGGCCATGCTGTCCCTCACGACGGCTGCCCAGAGCAATGGCAGCAACTCGTCCTACTCCCGATACGGGCTGGGCATCCTGGCTGACCAGTCGCAGACGTTCAACCGTGGCATGGGTGGCGTTGCCCTGGGTCTGAGAAGCGGAAACAGGGTGAACATGCAGAACCCGGCATCCTATTCTGCCATCGACTCCCTGAGCTTCCTCTTCGACGTGGGCATGACCCTCCAGTACGGCCATCTGGCCAGTGAGACCGCCAGCATGAATGTACGGAACACATCACTCTCCAACGTGAATGCGGGATTCCGCATTGCCCGGGGGCTGGGCATGTCGTTCGGCTTCGTGCCGTTCTCCACAATCGGCTACAACTTCTCAAACGAGGGACTCGTAGGCAGCGGTTTCACCACCTCTCAGCCCATCACCACCAAGACCACCTACGCAGGCAGCGGCGGTGTCCATCAGATTTACCTGGGTGCAGGCTGGAATCCCTTTGCCAACCTGTCCATCGGTGCCAACCTGAGTTATCTGTGGGGTGAATATGAGCACAGCATGGGACAGACATTCTACGAGGGAGGAGCCGTCAGCACCAACTACAACTCACAGAACAGCACCTACAAGGCCAGCATCAACTCGTACAAGCTGGATCTTGGCCTGCAATATCCCATCCGGATCGGCAAGACCGACTGGCTGACCGTAGGAGCCACCTACAGCCTGGGGCATACCCTGGGCAACGACG
>JAZRVZ010000208.1:0-3644 GCA_045599425.1 Bacteroidaceae bacterium
CCCAGTCCCTTGGCTACGTGCGCCTCCCCCTCTCCTCCCATGCCCCCGCCAGCCAGCTTCTCATCCGGCTCAAGGGCGCAGCCACAAGTCAGGAGGCCTTCGGCCAGATCACTGAACTCGTAGCCCCCGTTGCCAACGAACTTGACCTCTACAAGGCTAAGGATGGCGACAAGGTACGCTCCGAACTCCGCATCGTTGAGTGTGACTTCCTGGAGAAACTGGAGGAATAAAATCAGAAGAAAGCCTCCAACACCTTCTCAAAGATGTCGTTGGGTGAGATGCGGTTGAAGAGGTTCATCGAGGTCTGAAGCTTGAGGACATCAATGCTACTGCCCATGATGAGGTCAATACTACGTTTACCCTCATGCTGCAGCAACACCTCGCAGATGTCGCGAAGTCGCTGGCCAAGGATGGGATGCGCCAGGTAGGCAGAGGCTTCACCCTCGCCGTCAAGGCCATAATATTCGGAATTATAGCTGTGCCCGAGACCTTTCTGCTGGGGGAAAACGTACCAGATCCAGTGACCACGCTTGCGGCCTTCGCTTATCTCTTCGTAGGCCGTATCGTAGGCCAAGGCTTGTGCCGCGACAAAGCGTTCCAGGTCATAGTGAATTTCCGGAACTTCATGGTCATCCAGGCTCTCCAGTATCTCCTGCTCGCGGATGGCCACCTGTTTCTTCCACTCGGTCAGGAAGTCGGCCAACTGGTACTTGACGTCCTTCATCTCCTCCTTCTTGAAGGGGCCGTTCTTCAACACATACTCCTCAACCTTCTTCCTTACCGTGGCTTCGGTCTTGTACTCAGCCATCTTCCTGGGATCCATGGGAAAGGAGAAGGAGCGACCGGTCTTTTTGCCGTTGACAGTCTGAAACTTGACTGCGAGAATCTTCATTTCCATAAGCATGTAATCTTGTTGGTTAGCACTCTATAATACCAAATCGTGGAAAAGGTAACTATGTTCGTCGATGCAAAGTTAATACATTTTCCTTCTCATGCGTACATCTATATAAACATTTCTATTACAACGAGGGCGGAAAGTGTGAATCTCAGGTCTTCTTTTCCATACCTCATGTTACCTTTTTCATTGTTTTGGTATTGATAAGTGCTTAATCCATTAAATCATTTCAATTATGAGCAAGAAGAATAAAAAATGATAGAATGAAGAATGAAAGAGTGCAGAGTGGAAGAGTTAATCTTCATTTCATACAACAAACCATACATTACATACATGCCACCCTGAAACATTTGGCGGAACGATAAAATCAGCCTACCTTTGCATCGTCATCCGGAAGACAAGAGTGTTTAAGAACAAAAACAAGTAACGATTAAAATTACAAAAGAACATGAAAAAGTTTGCATTTATGATGATCGCCTCTATGGCCATGGCAATGACCCTGTCTCTCACCTCTTGCTTCGACAAGAACACCAACGCCGAGGGTGGCGACATTCTCTCTGGCGACAGCATCGCTGCCCAGGTCGAGGATAGCATCCCTGCCAGCGAGGAACAAATGGAAGAGGTGATTACCGAAGGCGACAGCACCGAGAACGCAGAATAATCCGACCTCTCACCTACCCGCAGAAGATGGGCAAAACGCTCATCTTCTGCTTGCTTTGCTAAATAATTCAAGTTATATTTGGTTCATAACGGACTTCGTTGTATCTTTGCGACATGAAGGAATACATCAAGATCATCACCAGCACCGAACTCCTCCGCGTAAGGCCAGAGGACCTGGTATGCATAGAGGCCGACGGCAACTATTCCGACCTGGTGCTCTACACGGGGCAGAAGCGCAAGCTGACATTCAAGCTCATCAAGTTCGAGGAAATCTTCTCGCAGCTGACAAGCAACCCCTTCATCCGTGTGGGCAAGAGTCTGATTGTGAACAAGCGCTATGTATTCCTTGTCAATATACCCCAGCAGGAACTCATCCTGGCGGGAAGCGGTATGCCACAGCAGTTCATACGCTCGGCATCGCGAGAGGCACTGAAGGAACTGAAAGACTTAATGACTAATGATGGAGGACAGGACAATGATTGAAGAGAAAGACATACAGCAGACAGAGCAGCCCCAGGAGCCCATCACCACCCCCATCGAGCAGATGGAGGAGGAACCCATCATCATCATTGAGCGCGTGGAGGATGAGACGGACGAGGGCCAGAAGGAAGTCATCATCGTGCCACATCCCACACCCAGATGGAAGATCTTCGCCATCGGTGGCATCATCGTCCTGCTCATTGCCATCATCATTCTGCTCGTGTTGCGACTTCGTACCACATCCGAGGCTCCCGAACTGCCCGTAAGCTCGACCTCCGAGGCAAACATCGGATGGCTGCAGAAGCCTCTGAGCCGTGAGGAGAAACGAGGCAAGGCCGAGGTGACGGTCAGTGAGGACAGTATCAATGGTGTGCTCTTCCGCGAGTATGCCCTGAAGAACCTCCGGGCAGAGATCAGCCTCGACAAGCCTTCCGACAAGGATAAGTCCGTCTATTTCTATGCACTCTCTGCCGATGTGCGCGCCGACAACCAGCAAGTGCTGGATGCCTGTGTCATCGCTGGTGAGGAAGTGAGCCAGGGCAACAATCGCAGCGGCTATATGGCAGCCCTGGGTGGCCGTACCGTCATCGGAGTTGCCAAGAACGACAGTGTGCTGGACTTCATCCGTGACGCAGGTGGCCACTTCTACCGTCAGTTCGCCCTGGTTAGCGCCGGTGTGCAGGGTGACATCCGCCTCAAGGGCAAGGTGGAGCGCCGAGCCCTGGGCGTGCGCCAGGGACAGCTCTACTACAACGAATCCCTCAACAAGGAGTCCCTCTACGACTTTGCTGAAGCTCTCGTGGACTACGGCTATACCGATGCCATCTACATGACTGGTGGCAAGCAGTATTCCTTCTATCGCGACAAGCGCGGTCGCCTGCATGATATCGGGGAGAAGCCTCAGGAAGTGCTTGCCGACAGCACTGGGACGGCCACTTCAAAGCCCACATACGCCATGCCGTATGTGGTGTTCAGGAAGATAGGCAAGTAAACCCTCATCACTTTCAAAAAAGCCCAAGGGACAGGTACGTGACCCAATTGATAACTCTACATTGTGCATCTGTACCTGTCCCCTGAGCCGTTCATTGGGATGGATGTCGTCCCAACCCTTCATCCCTTCACCTGACCTTGCCAGAACCCCAGCAAATACTGGGGTTTTACGCAGTGGAGGGTTGGCGCAACCCTTCACCAACCCTCCACCTGACCTTTCACTTCAGTTTTCGCATCACGACTTTCCGGCAAGCAATTCCTTCAATCTGCGGATCTCCTCTGCCTGCTGGGACAACTGCTCATCCTTCTGGGACAGTTCTTCTGCCTGTTGTGCAATCGTCAGTTGCTGCTCCTCAATCTTGTTGTCGCGACGGGCAAGGGCACTCATCACCTCATCCTCAACCCTCATGGACTGACGGACGTATGGGTCGGATGCTGCCATGGTCAGGCGGTCAAGGATAATCTGCTTGATTGGCAAGGCGTTCTCATAGTCGTCCTCTATCTGGAGCAGGTGGCGGTCGTTCTCTTCCTGCCGGGACTGGTCAAAGAAGTCGAGGAACTGTTCCAGGGAGTTGTTGCGACGCCCTTTCAGGAGGGGAAGCTGCACGATGATACTGTC
>JAZRVZ010000209.1:0-3913 GCA_045599425.1 Bacteroidaceae bacterium
GAGCCACCATCCGACCCGAGTTCCTGAACCGCATCGACGAGACCATCGTCTTCCATCCCCTCACCCAGGGCGAGATCAAGCAGGTCGTGCGCCTGCAGATTTCGGGCATCACCGGGATGCTGCAGCAGAACGGCGTCAGCCCCACCCTCGAGGAGAGCTCCATCGAACTGCTTGCGCAGGAGGGATACGATCCCGACTTCGGTGCGCGTCCCGTCAAGCGTGCCATCCAGCGCCTCCTGCTCAACGACCTCTCCAAGGTACTGCTGGGCGGAAGCCTTGACCGCAACCGCCCCATCATCGTGGAGCGGAAACCGGACACCAGCGAACTGACGTTCCACAACTAAGCAACCCTCTTCCCGGCCCTCCCCCGACACGGGGAGGGCTTTTTTTGCTGAATTGTTTTGCAGGATGCTCCAAAATGCCTATCTTTGCAACCGCGAAACAAGCTACGCCCCCAAGGGGCGCAAAACCGGTAAAAAGATCATGGAAAGAAGAGCAATACTGCTGCTGCACTGCCCCGACACCGTGGGCATCATCACCGAGATAACCAAGTTCATCACCGACAACAAGGGCAACATCGTCTACCTGGACCAGTACGTGGACAAGGTGGACGGCATGTTCTTCATGCGCGTGGAATGGGAACTGGCCGACTTCATCATTCCCAGCGAGAAGATCGGCGAGTACATCGACACCCTCTACAGCACCCGCTACGGACTCAGGTTCCACCTCTACTTCAGCGACGTGAAGCCACGCATGGCACTCTTCGTCAGCAAGATGTCCCATTGCCTCTACGACCTCCTTGCCCGCTACAAGGCCGGCGAGCTGGACGTCGAGATCCCCTGCATCGTCAGCAACCACGAAGACCTGCGCTACGTGGCCGAGCAGTTCGGCATACCTTATTACGTATGGAGCATCCGGAAGGACCACAGCAACAAGGCCGAGGTGGAGCAGGCCGAGATGGAACTGCTCCGCAGGGAGCGCATCAACTTCATCGTCCTTGCCCGCTACATGCAGATCATCAGCGACGACATGATTGCCTCCTACCCCAACCGCATCATCAACATCCACCACTCCTTCCTGCCCGCCTTCATCGGTGCCAAGCCCTACCACCAGGCCTACGAGCGCGGCGTGAAGATCATCGGAGCCACCAGCCACTACGTCACCGCCGAGCTGGATGCCGGCCCCATCATCGAGCAGGATGTGGTGCGCATCACCCACAAGGACACGCCCGAGAGCCTCGTCCTCAAGGGCAAGGACCTGGAGAAGATCGTCCTCTCACGCGCCGTCAAGAAACACATCGAGCGCAAGATCCTCACCTATCACAACAAGACCATCATCTTCAGCTGAGAAACACAGGGTGAAATCGATATTTGAACGCAAAGACGCAAAGACTGATTATTCAAGACTTACGAGACCAAAAGGAAAAACTTTGCGTCTCTGCGTCTTTGCGTTCAACAAACAAACACTTCTCACACGAAATCATCATTTTTCATTTCATACCATGAAGAGGCTCATACTGATTTTGGCATTCGCCGTCCTGTCCACACTGCTGGCTGCCCAGAAAACGGCAGGGCCCATACCCAGCAAGGACCAGATCAGGCTGCAGGACATGGAGATGTACGCCTTCCTGCACTATTCCCTGAACACCTACACCGGCCAGGAGTGGGGATTCGGCAACGAGGACCCATCCCTGTTCAACCCCTCCAGCCTCGATGCCCGCCAGTGGGTGCGGACCTGCAAGGCGGCAGGCATGAAGGGCATCATCTTCACGGCCAAGCACCACTGCGGCTTCTGCATGTGGCCGTCGGCCTTCACGGAATACTCGGTGAAGAACTCCCCCTGGAAGGGAGGCAAGGGCGACGTGGTGCGCGAACTGGCAGATGCCTGCCGGGAATACGGACTGCGCTTTGCCGTCTACCTCTCGCCCTGGGACAGGAACCACCCGGAGTACGGCCGTGAGGCCTACGTGACCTATTTCCGCAACCAGCTGCGCGAACTGCTCACCCGGTACGGGGACATCTTCGAGGTGTGGTTTGACGGAGCCAACGGCGGCAACGGATGGTATGGCGGAGCCAACGAAACCCGTCAGATCGACCGCCTCACCTACTACCAGTGGGACGGCACCTACGAACTCATTCGCCAGCTCCAGCCCCACTGCCTCATCTGGAACGACGGAGCCAACCGCCGTGGCGACCTGCGATGGGTGGGAACCGAGGCAGGCAACATCGGGCAGCGCAACTGGAGCCTGATGAGCAGCACAAAGGCACCCGAATGGGCCGACCTGCACTACGGCGTCGAGGACGGCGACGTGTGGTGCCCCGGCGAGACGAACACAAGCATCCGTCCCGGATGGTTCTACCACGCCTCGGAGGACGGCCACGTCAAGTCGCTCCCGAAGCTGATGGACACCTACTACAAGTCCGTTGGCCGCAACAGCACCCTGCTGCTCAACTTCCCCATCATGCCCAACGGACGCATCTCGCCCATCGACAGCCTTCGCGGAACACAGTTCGCAGACATGGTACACCAGATCTTTGACCACGACCTGGCCAAGGGCATCCGGATAAAGAAGGAGAAGGACAACACCTTCATCCTCAACTTCAGCCGTCCAACCACCTTCAACCGCTTCATGGCCAGCGAGGACATCCGTCGCGGACAGCGCGTGAAGAAGTTCACGCTGGAGGCATGGACGGACGGCAGGTGGGTGCCCCTGCGGGACCAGCTGGCCGACGAAGGCGACGGACTTGAAACCATCGGTCGCAAGCGCATCATCTGCTTCCCCCAGGTCACCGCCACCCGTCTGCGCATGACCGTCACGGAAACCAAGGCCGCACCCCTCATCACCCGCATGGCCGTGTTCCATGCCCCGGAACTTACACCCGACGCATCCCATCCCGGCCAGAAGCACTCCTCACGCCTCAACATTGCCATGGCGGGCAGCAACGACACCCCCTCACGCTCCATCATGATCGACCTGGAACGCACAAGGAAGGTAAAGGGATTCCGCTACCTCCCGCCACAGGCACAGGGCGCCTCGGGCATCATCACCCGCTACGCCCTCTGGGCGATGGTGGACGGCAACTGGCAACGCCTCTCCGCCGGCGAATTCTCCAACATCGTGAACAACCCCATCTGGCAGAGCGTCAGCATCACCCCCGTCAGCACCACCCTCCTCCGCATCGATGCCATAGACCTGAACAGCGGCCAGGGAGCAGCCTACGAAGACCTGGAAGTCCTGTACGAGTGACCCCCGCCACCTTCCTACCACGCATTCACACAGCTCGTGGCACCCAGTGCCGTGGCTATGGCCGTCAGAATCGATATGAGAATCTGCACGGCCCACTTCATCGTTTCCTTATTCATAATTCCTTGATTTTAAGTTAAATTACTGATAAATCATTTCATGGCAAATGACAAATGGGGTCAGCCCCCATTTGCTAAATGTACGTGAGTTCGATGAATTCGATTTAGGCACGGATTACGCGGATTTGACTTCGTCGAGCTAAACCTTCACGGATTATATTGTTGACTCCGCTACAAAAAGTACATCCAAAACAGTACACTTTCCTGATTTGCTTACAATCTGTAATTTTGTTGAACGCAAAGACGCAAAGACGCAGAGGTTTTAATGGATTTAGAGGCAAAAAAGAGAAAATCTTTGCGTCTCTGCGTCTTTGCGTTATAAATTGAAAGCACGTTGACTTTTTGTAGTGGACACATTGTTATATTTTCAGTCCATTTATCAGCCACATGGCGGAGAAAAAAGAATAAGATCCGTGTAATCCGCGTAATCCGTGCCTAAAACATATTAGATGTGATTTCGTCGAACTCACGTTAAATGTCACTCCGAGTTTGTGTCAAGACGGGAGAGGGGCCTATGCCATCCTCCAGCCCTCTGCCACCTCGGCCCAGT
>JAZRVZ010000210.1:0-5082 GCA_045599425.1 Bacteroidaceae bacterium
CTGATGCACCAGACGTACACGGGCCTCATCGCCGGCATCATCATCATCGACATCGGCATGCAGTTCATCCAGCTCTCCAACCAAAGTGCCACCCTCAGGCTCTGCACCGAGGCCTCCAGTCGCATGAACACCATCTTCATGGTCACCTATTTCATCGGGGGATCCACCGGCACCTTCCTCTCCGGCACACTCTGGAGCCTCATGGGCTGGCAGGGCACGGTCCTCTCAGGCCTCCTGCTCATCTCCCTCTCCATCATCTTCTCCCTGCTTACACACCACACAACCAAACGCCAGGCTGGTCAGCAGGAAGCATAAGCCCGCAGCCAACATCGCCAGCAAGACGGGAATCGTAATCAAGACGGCCAAAAGTCAGTTCGCCAAAGTCCTGCGGGCGATTTGTCAAAGTCCTGCGGGTGATTTGCCAAAGTCCTGCGGGCGATTCGCAAAAGTCCTGCGGGCGATTCGCCAAAGTCCTGCGGGCGATTTGCCAAAGTCCTGCGGGCGATTCTATTTTCCTCCTATAGCCGGAAAGCTTTCCCATGCGATGAAGGAACCTTTCCCAAGCGCATGGGAAGACAGCCGTAACCATTCCACAAACGATTTCAGGAATGCAAAAGATACGAATATCCTTGCATTCCTGAAATACACCTTTTCGGGGGGATGGCCAAAAGACAGGGCCATGAAACGGCGACTGCAGAAGGCGATGGGTCAGAACTCGTAAACGAGGCCAAAAGAGAGATCCTCGTTGTTGACTCCAAAGCCAAACTGAGTGGCAACATCCGTTACCACACGTACACCCAGAAAGCCAGTCTTGGCCTCCAGAGCCAAGTGGTGATTGAGTTCCACCTTGACGCCGGGACGGAAGCCCATGCCAAAGGCTGTGTGGGAGTCTGTCTTTGCGAGATTGCTGTCAAAGTTCTGGCAACCAACCTGCAGACCACCGTCAATGAAGAAATTGGCAATGCCTGCGCGTGCAAAACTGTAACGGCCGAAAGGGGTGAAATAGAACGCATTGGCATTGTAGTTGCCGGTGAAGAGCGCCGACTCCTCGAGCGCTACGCCCAGGCCCCACTTTTTATTGAGGTTGTAGCCTACCTCGGGGGAAATGACAAGAGAGGTGACGGCGTCACCTCCTTCAGGGTCGGTCACACTGAGTCCCAGCGAACCACCTACCCATACCTGTGCACTGGCCGCCATGGAAGAAACTGCCACAAGCAGTGAAAGAATAAACCTTTTCATTGTACTGTAATTTTGATTTACTTTTGAAATACAATGCAAAGTTAGCATATTCTCAACCGCCAGGCAAACTTATGTAAAGAAATGTCACATTACCCACCTTTCCTTTGACTTAAATCAATAAATGAGCGGAAATGGTGTGAAACCGAGCGCTCAGCGTGTCGAAGACCGATGCTTCGCTCGGTTTCCAATTCAATCTTTCACACGAAAGCAAGTAGCATTACTCCTTATAATATACGCGCTTGACGCGAGGCGAGATGCCGGTGAGAATCTCGTAGGGAATGGTGCCCACCACGTCCGACAGGACGCTGACGGGCAACTCATCACCGAAGATTATGGCCTCGTCGCCTTCCTGGCAGTCAATGTCCGTCACATCCACCATGCAGACATCCATGCAGATATTGCCCACGTAGGGAGCCTTCCGCCCGTTTACCAGGCAATAGGCATGACCGTTGCCCAGATGGCGGTCCAGCCCGTCAGCATAGCCGATGGGCAGGGAGGCAATGCGACTGTCGCGCGACAGGATGCCCCTGCGACTGTAGCCCACCGTCTCGCCGGCCGGCACGTCATGGATCTGCAGGATGGTGGTGCGCAGCGTACTGACATTATGGATGACCTGATTGTCGCGCGGGTTGATGCCATAGAGCCCCAGTCCCAGCCGGACCATATCCAACTGTCTCTCGGGGAAATGCTCTATGCCGGCGCTGTTGCAGATATGTCGCAGGATATGATGCGGGAAGGCAGCCTGAAGCATCTCGCTGCCATGCAGGAACAATTCGTACTGATGGGCGGAGAAGGCATCGAACTGGTCGGCATCACTACCCACGAAATGCGAGAACACACTGCGGGGCAGTATGGCATCCTGATGCCGGAAGCGCTCAATCAGCAGGGGCATGTCCTTCACGGGATCAAAACCCATGCGGTGCATGCCGGTATCCAGTTTGACATGCACGGGGAAGCCCGTGACACCCTCGCGCTGCGCCTCCCTGACCAGGGCATCCATCAGACGGAAGCTGTACATCTCCGGTTCCAGGTTGTAGCGGAACAGCGTGCGGAAGCTGGTCATCTCGGGATTCATGATAATGATGCCCGCCGTGATGCCTGCGCGGCGCAGTTCCACCCCCTCGTCGGCCACGGCCACGGCCAGATAGTCCACCCCCGCATCCTGCAGCATGCGGGCAATCTCCACGCTGCCGGCACCATAGCCGGAAGCCTTGATCATGCACACCATCTTCGTCCCGGGACGCAGGAAGGAACGGTAGTGGTCCAGATTGGCACGCATCGCACTCAGGTCCACCTCCAGGATGGTCTCGTGCACCTTCATCTCCAGGCGCTCCGTCACGTTCTCGAAGTGGAAGTGCCGGGCCCCCTTGATCAGCACGACCTCGTCACGCAGTCCGTCGCAGATGCTGCTCTGCAGCAAGTCCTCCGTGGACAGCAGGAACTGACAGTCGGCCCCGCACGCCCCGAACAGGGAGGCAGAGGCACACAACTGCGGTCCCACGCCCACAAACCGGCGGATGCCGCGCTGGCGCACAAGAGCCGCCACATAGCCATAGAGCTGGTCGGCCGGCATTCCGTTCTGCTCGATGTCGCTCAGGATGAGGCAATGGCGGCGCTCCTGTCCATCGGACCGCCGGCTCATGAAGTCCAGGGCAATATCCAGGCTGCCCAGGTCACTGTTGTAGCTGTCGTTGATGAGCGTGCAGCCATGCCTGCCCTCCTTTACCTCCAGGCGCATGGCCACGGGTTGCAGGGAGGCCAGTCCGTCCCGGATGGCCGCATCCGGCAGCCCCAGGCAGCGACAGACCGCCGCACAGAGGGCCGTGTTCACGCTCAGGGCATCCTTGCCCCCAGCCTCGACGGGCATCAGTTTTCCCCGGAAACCGGATTTCCGGATGCAGTCAGCCACCATCTCGTCATGGGCCGGGAAGAACAGCACCTGCGCATCGCGGAACAGCAGCAGCTTCTCCAGGCACTTCTGTTCCATGCACCCGAAGTTCTCCTGATGCGCATCACCCAGTCCCGTGAACACACCTATGGTGGGCTGGATGATCCGCTGCAGGGCCTCCATCTCGCCAGGCTGTGAGATTCCGGCCTCGAAGATACCCACCTGGGTATGTTCGCTCATGGCCCATACACTCAATGGTACGCCAATCTGAGAGTTATAGCTGCGTGGGCTGCGGGTCACGGCAAACTGTCCGGAGAGCATCTGGTAGAGCCATTCCTTGACCGTGGTCTTGCCATTGCTGCCCGTGATGCCCACCACGGCCACGCCAAAGCGTTCGCGATGCCGCTCGGCCAGTCGCTGCAGGGCACTCAGCGTATTCTGCACGACCAGGAACGAAGCCCCGGGGAAGTCCCCCTGTGGCAACTGACTGACAACAAAGGCCCGTACACCGTTCCTGTAAAGCTGGGGAATATACCGATGGCCGTCGCCACGCTGCGTGACGAGGGCAAAAAACAATGTCTCGTGAGGGAAGCAAAGCGAACGGCTGTCCGTGAGGAGCCAGCCCACGCTCACCACCTCTTCGCCCACCACATGGGCACCTATCAATGTTGCGATATTGTTGGTTGTGTACACTGTGCTATATAACTTTTAAGAATCTCTCCCAGATGACATCCACCGCCTCCTTCGAGGGGTGCAGTCCGTCCGGGGCATAATAACGATAGTCGCGAAGCTCGTCCATCATAATCTCATAGGACGGGAAGTAGCTGCAACCTGCCTCATTCTCCCTCACCACCCCGTCTACGGCCAGCAGCAGCACGGCCTTGCTCAGCTGGCTGCCATGCAGCCCGTACTTCCTGTAGCGGTAGGGACTGACGGTGAAGGTCAGCTGCATGGCGGGATTGGCCTGCCGCACCTCGCGCACCAGTTCCCGCAGGGCCTCCGTGACCTCCTCCAGCGGGGCACGGTACTCCTGGAAGATGCGGTCGGGCTGGCGCTGGCAGTTGGTGACCACCATGCCGTCTTCCTTCAGCCTGTAACAGACGTTGGTACCCAGGGTGACCACCATGCGCTGCCCCTCAAGGATGGCCTGGCGCAGAACCGCCAGCCTCTCCCGGACAAGCTGCCGCGTACCCTCCTCGGTCGGTGTGCGGAAGGTGGTGTTGGCCCACCAGCAGCGCCATTCGCCGTCAGCCGGGAAGAGGGGCAGAGGGGCCTCATCGGGATGCAGGGCCGCCCGGACCGTCTGGAGTATGCTGAACGGATTGTACAGCGTACCCAGGGGATTCACCGTGACGTTCCATCCCTCGGCCAGCATCTTCTCACCCACGTTCTGCGCGAAGCAAGAGCCCAGCAATACGTATCTGTCAGACCTCTCCATGTCCTTTCCAAACCATCAAAACCGGCCATGGCAAGCCATTAGTCCCGGTCCAGATTCCATTTTTCATTGCAAAATTACACAACTTTGACGATTTTATCGTATCTTTGCACAAATAATTTTGCCCGATGAGCGATAAAAACACACCATCACTGCTTGAAAGCATAGAATTTCCTTGCGACCTGCGGAAACTTCCCGTCGAGTCGCTCCCCCAGGTATGCGATGAGCTCAGGGCCTGTATCATCAGGGAACTGTGCGACAATCCGGGCCATTTTGCCTCATCACTGGGTGTGGTCGAGCTCACCGTGGCCCTCCATTACGTCTTTGACACACCGGCCGACCGCATCGTCTGGGACGTAGGCCACCAGGCATACGGCCACAAGATCCTCACCGGACGCAGATCCAGCTTCCATACCAACCGCCAGCTGGGCGGCATACGCCCCTTCCCCACCCCCCTGGAAAGCGAGTACGACACCTTCACCTGCGGACATGCCTCCAACAGTATATCCGCCGCCCTCGG
>JAZRVZ010000211.1:0-8831 GCA_045599425.1 Bacteroidaceae bacterium
CGTGTCCTGGAGTACCTGCGCCAGTTTGCCCGCCAGTTCCGTCCCCGCCAGATGGCAGAGGCATGAGAGGAAGAGCAAAGATCCTTAGAGCCCCTTTGTAAACCAATAAGCCAAAGACCGAGTTGAAAGCGCTCCCTCAGAGGTTTTCCATTTTCAATTCAGCACATTCCCGTCGCCTTCATCCGCTGGTACTCCTCGTAGCTCACGCGGTTCTGCCTGCTCTCCTCATACCGTCGCTCCCATTCCTGCTGCGCCGCCTCCCGTGCCTGTGCCGCCTGCTGCACCATTGCCTGCCGGGACTGCTGCGCCTCCTGCTTATTCTGATTCACCCTCTTGCGCTCTGCAAAATGTGCCTTGTTTCGGATCCACGTATGCAGCAGAGCCTTCCAGTAGCGTATGCGCTTATTGTCAAAGGACCAGCCAATCGTTGTTGAAAAGAAATAAATTTGCTGAAAATTACCGCTGTTAAGAAAAGAATAGCGCGGACAAACTAAAGACAAAAGATAGACACAAGCTCTGGACTGCTTTCCCTCTATCAAATGTGCAATAGTCGTTCACGCTGTGATATATTCAATTTCTTGAAATTCACAACGGGACGCCTACGCATCATCCTAAAGGGAATACAAATTGTCCAGATTTGTGTCTATAAGATGACGGCTTATAAAGCGTCATGCTAAGCCTATGCTGGCATTAGCGTGACAAAGATATAACTATTCCCTGAACCGGCAAAACATAATCTCAAAATTCTTCATAAGATCGCTTGAATTTAATGGTTTACTTTTGCACGTCTACTAAAGTATGTGAATAAGGATGATTGTTTTCTCTGATAAACCTTCCACAATCCTCGCTTTTGACGGACATAATCCGGTTAATTTGCCACTAATTTCTCAAAACGCCCCTATACACTGCATACAAATATTATCCTTCACATTCTTCACAGTATTCATGAAGACTGTATTTCAATAGTTTAGCCTTTTGGAAGGCCCCTTCATGCATGATAGATGTGAAGCAATTCTGTTAATAGCGTTCCACATGGGTGAAAAGACCTTTGCACTTGTGTGGAAAGACTTTTGCACTCGAGTGAAAAGACCTTTGCACCCATGTGCAAATACTTATGCCTAAGTATATGTAAACGTTGGCATTAAGCATGTTTTATGCAGAATTAAGTGAAAATACCTTCAAATTAACGTCTTTTTGACACTCAAACAAAGCATGCCTTGATAGTCCTTATACGCTATCCTTCGTTACGATTGAATACGTTGTTTTGCTATCGTACAACGCATCCATGCCCTTGGCCTTCCCTGCCACAAGAATGCTTCACATCCTTCACGCCAAACGGCTGCAACGAGTGCTGTACTCAGTTGACTTGCAACCACTTGACATTCCGTGAAGAATGTGAAGCATTTATTACCGTATACCGTGTAGTGGACTTTAATGTTTCTTCGGGTTCTTGTTCCAGTGGTACACCAGGTGCAGCATGGCGTAGTGGGGCAGGGAGCGGTACCATGTGATGGTGCGGCCCTGAGCGTTGACGGCATACTGGGTGTTGGAGAGCTGGTGTAGAAGATCGAAGGCTTCGATACGGGCGATGAGCTTGCCCTTGAAGAGGGACTGCGAGAGGGAAGCATTGAGCACGAAGTCGTCGGTATTGAGTTCAGATGAGCCATAACCACGGCGACTGTACATCGTAGCATCCACCGAGAGCGTGGTCTTCAGTTTGGGAATGGTGTAGTAACCATTCAGACCATACTGATAGTCAAAGGCGTCGAGGGTCTCAAAGTCCACCATCTTGCCCTCGGAGTGTCGCCAATTAATGCTACCCGTGGCACGAAGGTTCAGGGCATCCTTATTATATTGGATGTATGCCTTCTCACCCACGGTCAGGGTATTGACGGCATTAAGATGACTATCTGCCTCGCCTGTGAACATAGTGTGGTCGAGGCTATGATGCAGCGAAGCGTTGGCATTGCTCTGTACCGACCAACGGTTCTTCTGGTCCAGGTTGCGCGAGTAGTTGAGACCGTTGCTCCAAGTATAGCCACCATGGACATTGATAGGTTGGTAGGTATAGACACCCGTGGCCGTGTTGAAACTGAGACTTTGCCCTATGTCACGATGGCTGTAGTTGAGCCTTGTGTTGAAACTTACCTCCTGCTTGTGTGGTCCGTTATGATTGGCATAGGCAAATGAATATTCGCTCGTCTGACGCGGCTTCAGGTTTGCATTACCCAGGTTCACGATGAGGGGCTGACTGTCATCGCGATAGGCAACGGTTTGAAGCAGGTCAATTTCATGGGTGTTGAAGCCTGCCGACACATTAATCTGGTTGCGCTTGCTCTTGCCGAACTTGTGCTCAAACTTGGCATTCGGATTGAAATACACGGTATTGCGACGAGCCAAGGTATCAATGGCACTACGGTGATAGTTCAGATGTTGCTGTATCATGGGAATTTCAACACCGAAATCAAGAGATTTGTGAGCCATCTTGATTCCTGGCGCAATCTGTGTGCTGGTGTACTTTAGGAGAGTAATATTTACATGTTCACTATGATGTACATACCTGTAGTCGTAGGAGTTATTTGGATCGGTCATGGCAGCAAGCGACTCCAGTTGCGAGGGTAAGGCCAGTGTGTCGGGATGGTATAGATAATCGCGTGATTTACGGTCTAAAATCGCATAACCTGTTGATGCATGCAAGTTCCATCCATCCTTACCCAAGCTGCGGCGATAGGTCAAGCCCACATTCGACTCCCTTCTTAAGTTATGGATGTCATTCGAGTTCCAGGCAACAGTAGAGTATGATAGCTGATCAATACGATGCTCTGACGCACGTTCCGTATCATCCTTATAGTAGTTAACAAGGAAGTTTGCAATTATTTCACCTCCCTTCCCCTTGTTGAGGGCAAAGCCTGTCATCGCAGTTAGATAAGCCTGCATGGTGGTCTGCTCGTCCATTGATGATGTCAGCATTCGGGTTGTTAGTGTATCGTTCCACTGTTGGAAGTCCGATCTCGAATGACCATTGACACGATAGTGAGACAAATGTGTTTCTACAGAGATATACGGTTTGCGCAAAAGGAAATCATTTCTGAGGGTTATCCGTTGTGATTGGGATCTTGTGTTGCTTTCAGAAAGAGAATGCGGAGTCATGCCGTCGAGGAAGGTCTCGCGCCGCGAATGCATATCCGTTGTGACATCGCTATAGGTGTATTCTGCAAATGTAGTGTTGTTCACATTGCGATCCTTGCTGGCATAGTCTGCTTCTGCCTTCACACCCTTGGTCGTTGTCATCGAGGTTGGCATTTGCTGTGGCGACCAGCTGCCACTTTGCCCGATATGCTGGCTTTCGTTGACATTGTTGGCGTTGCCCAGCAGGGTATATCGCCACCGGTCGGTGAAACCGAGCAGGAAACCACGTCCCAACCAACGCTTGTCCGTGCCACCGGCAGCCTCCACGTTGGCAATGTAGCCCACCTGATACTCTTCTTTCAGATTGACATCCATCACAAGGGACTTAGCCCCATCAGTATGTCCCAGTGCCTCATCCAGATCCGAAAGTTTGTCATAGACCTTGATATTCTTCACCGTATAGTAAGGCAGGTTCTCCATCAGTACCTTCTTGTTGCCGTGCATGAACGAGCGCGAGCCCAACAGCAGTTCGTTCACCTTTCGGCCGTTGACGAATATCTCGCCTCCCGCCTTCAGTTCCACACCGGGCAACTGGGCAATGAGGGCATCGAGCATACTGCCGTCGGGGAGCTTGAAGGCCGTGGCATCATAGACCAGCGTGTCGCCCTTGTAGAACATCTTGACCTTGGTGGCCACCACACTCACCTCTTTCAGTTCCCTGGCCTTTAGCATACCTATCATGGGGACCTCAAGGTTGTTCTCTGCGTCAGCGGAACCTTGTATCTTTTCCCATATATCGTTATAGCCGTCGGCGCTGGCATGAATGAGATAATTCTTGATGGGCTCTTTGACTTCTGCCGTGTAGATGGCAAAGCCTCCCCGGTTTCCCCCAAGCATGGTATATGTCAGGGGCAGCGAATCGTTGACTACCGTGCTATCGGCCTTGTGCAACGAGACCTTGACGCCAGGGATAAACTGTTTGGTAAAACCGTCCTGAACTCTGCCGGTAAGATGAATGGTCTGGCATAGACATGGGATGCATGATAGCATGCACAGGAGTGATAGAATAGTGACTCGTTTCATAAATGTATTTTTGCTTTGATGAATTTTCGAAAGCAAAAGTACATCACAAATATGACACGAGGAAAGATCCGACTTTACAAAGACTTTACAAGTGCTTGCTTCTACAAGAAACGGACTTTACAAAGACTTTACAAACCCTTGTTAACTTTTTGATTATAAGCCATTATTATTTTGACTTAACGAGACGAAGGCCGGACCAATTATAAACTATGAATTATGAAGTCGTCCCAATCCTTTGCGCTTCCTTTCTTATTGAAAACTTTCTTGTACAGGCGGCTTCGAGTCAGCGTGATGGCACTCTGCGTCTTGCAGGTGAGCGTGGCAATCTCTGCTGGCGAGAGGTGGATCTTGAGTAGCAGGCATACGCGAAGTTCCTGCAATGAGAGCTGATGGAGTGCGGTGAGCTTCTGTTGGAAATCGGGTGCCAGCTTGGCCACATGCGCCTCCAGTTCGTCCCAGTCGCTTTGCTTCATGGCCTTGTCTGTTTCTGCCTTCTGGTGCAGTTGCTGGTAAAAGTCAGATTGCAGGAAGCGCATCTCGTTGGCCTCGCGCTGCTTCTTGTCCTCATCCGTGTCCCACTGACGCTCCACTTTGAATTGCGCCAACAGGCGCTCCACATGTCTTCTGCGTCGTCTGGAATGCAGGGCATAGCCCACGGCTGCCAGTATGCCCAGTATCAGTACGGTTGCACCGGCATAGTAGTATTTCCTTTGTGCATCGGCTCTCTTCTTGGCAAGAGAGAAGAAGTGCACAAGGGGATGACCTTTCTCGTTGATGTATTGGATGCCCTGGGTCTCCTCCTTCAGGTCTGCCATCGTGGTGGCGCTGATGCCAGGGTAAGCTTTCCATGTCTGTGTCTTGTCGGGATAGAACACCTTCATGATGGTATCATTTACCAACCGACCGCTCCAATCAGCCCCGACCTGCTGATAGACAGAATCTTGCAGGAAATACTGCCCACCATTGACGGCACAAAAGAAGTCGTCATCGTCTTCGGGGTGACACCTGAGATCCAGGAATGTCTGATCGTCATAGCAAATCTTGTAGTGCTCGAAGCCCTCTGTAATGACATCTCCGTTGATCCACTCCTCTTGTACGAGTTGCCAGGTACCTACGATGTTAAAGCCATCCTTTTCCGACTGCTCCTTCTGCCCACTGCAAGCCACAAAGAGCATGGCCAGTAGCAGGGCTGCGAGTATGTTGCTGATCCGTTTCATCATAAAACAAGCATAGTTTATAGTAAAATTTGGGCCCAAACTGGGATTTCCTCCACGTACTGCTTGAAGAGCTGGCCTTCCTTCGTACGATAGAGCAATTGGGGCAATGTGTCTTCTACCGAGTTGTCGTAGATGTAGGCACGGTCGACAAGCGAGATTGCCTCCGCTGCATTGGCCAGCGACTTGTAATAGCGGGAGATAATCTTGGAAATTGGCACTTCGTGACCACCCTCCATAAAACGCCTTACTATTCGTCGGACATTTATTTCGGGGTCGGTAGTGCATACAAAGAAGAAACGGATGAAGAAACCAGCCTTCTTCGCCTTGCGAACAA
The DNA here is from genome assembly GCA_045599425.1 of Bacteroidaceae bacterium. Taxonomy (GTDB): domain Bacteria; phylum Bacteroidota; class Bacteroidia; order Bacteroidales; family Bacteroidaceae; genus Physcousia. Next base: position 5,764 of record JAZRVZ010000211.1, read on the forward strand.
ACTCCAACTTCTCGTCAGAAGAAAAGACCGTCTCGAAAACAAAGCTCTTTCCCTGTTCCAGGCAGTCATAGCGTTGCTGGGTGGCGAGCTTTGCGGCTTTGAGTACTGCTTCTGGTGAATTCCAATCCCCAAATGTGTCCTGGGCTATGTTGTCGGGATTGATGTATAGACTATCGGCTGCCCACTCGTTGGCAAGCAGTTTCCGTGTGGTCGTGGTCTTCCCCGACCCATTAGGTCCTGCTACAATACAGAGTGTAGGACGTTGATCCTTCATGATGCCATAGCCTTGCGCTGACGAATGAAAGCCTGTGTTTTCTCAAGCATCATCTGTTTGAATGCTTCAGCCCGTTGTGTAGACTTGCGTGCCTCCTCTGCCACCTGTTCCATGTTGGCATGCAGCATCTCGTCTGTTGGCTCTTCTGTGGATGTCAGCCGATATGATCTGAGTTCTTCTTCAGCCATGATGCAAATAGTTTCATTGTTTGTCCGCAAAGTTAAAACTATTCCCTGAACCGGCAAAACATAATCTCAAAATTCTTCATAAGATCGCTTGAATTTAATGGTTTACTTTTGCACGTTTACTAAAGTATGTGTATGGATGTTTGTTTTCCTTGGTAAACCGCCCGCTATCCTCTCGGACGGCTCTTTGTAGGCTTTTCCTCAAAAAACATTACTACCGCCTACGAGTCCGGAACATATCCTTCAGGCCGTCCATATCGAAACTGAGGGTGAAGCGCATCGTCTGATCCAGCGCACACGTCTGCGAGGTGCTGAAGACGTAGGCGGCATCGATGCTGAAGACGCTCATGCGAAAGCCTGCACCGGCAGTGATGTACTTGCGGTTTCCCTTGGTCTCTGCCTCGTGATGAAAGCCGGCACGCAGCATGAAGCGGTCGTTGTAGCTATACTCCAGGCCCAGGCTCAGCTGCACTTCCTGCATCTCTTCCCTGAAACCGCCAGGGGCATCATGGAGGCTCTTGAAGATGCCCGATATGGAAGAGACGTCGTAGTATTCGCGCTGCACACGGTCGGTATAGTCATTGTCCGTCTCGTCCTCCTTCTGTTTCGGATAGGTGGGCACAAGGAGCTTGTTCACATCGGCGGCTACGGAGAATTTGTTGTATTCGTTGAAGGGGACGGTGAGATTCATACCCAGGCGGAGATTGGTGGGGATGAATTCGGCATTGTCATCGCCACCGAAGGCAATCTTCGTACCGATATTGCTGACGTTCAGTCCCCAACCGAAACTGCATTCCCTGTTTCCCGCCACGAAATATCCCAGGCGATACAGCGAGATGTCGGCGGCAAACGCCTTGCCGGGGCTGGACTCCTCGGTGTAATCATAGGTGATGTCGCTGAAGATGTAGCGCATGGCGACACCCATGGAGAAACGTTCGCTCAGCATACGGCTATAGGCCAGGTCGAAGGCAAACTCGTATGGGTCGATGGTCATGGCATTCTCATCTTCGCTCAGCCCTACCTCTCCCATGTTGAAATAACGCAGCGAACCGCTCAGTGCGGCATATTCCCCCAGTCGGTAAAAGCCTGCCACATTGCCCAGGTTGATGTCGTTCACGATCTGCCGCAACCAAGGGGTGAAACTGGCAGAGACACCTGCCCTGGCCACATTGAAGGGGTATTTGGCTGGGTTCCAGTACTGCGAATTGACATCGGCCTCGGTGGCGGCTCCCACATCGCCCAAGCCTCCGCCACGGGCATCGGGAGCAATGGCCAGCGATGTGGCGTTGAAGTTGACGGGGTTGAACATGTTCTGCTTGTCCTGGGCATGTGTCGGTAAGAAGAGCGACAGGACCATGCATAAGATGAAAAGTGGTTTCTTCATGAAATAATGTTTATGCAAATTTTCGGTCACAAAATTAGTGATGATAAGTTATAATGTGGCTAAAATCAGTTTACTCAAGGTTTACAGTTGATTGTAAACCGAGTTTACAGCCACATTTCTGTAGTTTTGCACAATAGAAACACTCGGTCGGCGTTATTATGGGGAATCACTTACAGAAACATACTATAAGATCACTTACTTATGGTCAAGAAGATATTATTTGCAATCTGCATTCTGGGTCTCACCCTTGCCTGCACCTCCCGGCATGAGGAGATGCTGCAAAGGCTTGACGAACTGGACAGTATGGGCGACCGCTATGACGTCTTCCCTGGCGACACCGTGGCCATGGACGTGGTGGCACACATGGAGCGATGCGGCACCATGCTGGAGCGCGAACGGGCGTGGAAGATGATGGCGAAGGTGTACCGCAGGAAGGGCTGGAACTTCTACGAGGAGAGTGCATGGAGCATGGCGGTGGGCTGTGTGGACACGACGCAGGTCTTCGACACCCTGGCCCTGGCCCGGACGCTCTTCGACTGGTCGCACTGTCTCAACCGCTCGCTCGATGGTGGCCAGAGCCGGGTGCAGCTCAACCGCGCTGTGCGCTATGCACTGGCTGCCCGTGACACGTTGCATGCCATGCTGTACTATGGCGACATCAACTCGGACAGCGCCTACCACTATCTGTGGAATCGAGGCGAACGCCAACTGGCCATGGACGCCAGTATGGGCATGATAGATCGTTTGATCAGCAGGCATTGGCACGACAAGGACACCGTGGCGCTGGACTCCGCTGCCATGATGCTCGGCCGCTATGCTCGCTACACCTCCTATAATATAGAAAGCCCCTACTCCTACGAGGCCATCCGCTACTGGTTGGCCAAGGGCCAGCTGTTCAAGGCGTTCGAGCAGTACGACTCGGCCATCCACTACTTCCACAAAGTGGCCGACATGGACTCCCTGCGATGGGAGGCTGCGAGCTATGCCACAAGCAGGATAGCGGAGTGCTATGACGCCATGGGCCAGAAGGACTCATCAAACCTTTACTGGAGCAAGGACATCCGTCTGACGGAACTGGCAGCCCACGGGCTGATGAACGACCTCTTCAAGTCGCGCTTCCGTGACTACCAGATACAGCACGACAACATGGAGCTGCGCGATGAGGCAGAACGCCTTCACCTGTGGATGCTGGCCGGTGTACTGGTGGGCCTGGGCGTAATCCTCT
>JAZRVZ010000212.1:0-25100 GCA_045599425.1 Bacteroidaceae bacterium
ATCCAATGCAGCTGCGGAATCATTCAATGCAAAAGTCAAAGCATTCAGAGCATCACTAAGGGGGATCGTTGATGAGAAGTTCTTCCTTTATAGACTATCCAAAATTTACGCTTATCCCCACTAAATTTCCACTGAACCCAAAAGTGCCTTCACGCCTTCACACTCCTCATCTTTGCTGAAATTCAAGGTTTTATATTTGTCTTTCGTGAAAGAAATGTGAAGGCTGTGAAGGCGTGAAGGCACTTTTGCCCAAAGTGTTTTCAGAAAACAGCTCGGCCAATCTTTTTCCGGCTGCTTCTCCCTGTCTTTGTCCTCCTGTACCGGGAAAGCCTTGGTCGCCCTATCGATTTGCCTTGGTCGCCCTATCGATTTGCTTTGATCGCCCTATTGATTTTGGACTGTCAATATAGCGACAGCAGTTAGTCACTATAGTCCTTGCCTACGCATCCTCCTCCTCGTAGTGCTGGAAGAGGAAGTCGTTGTAGGGGTACTTCTGGACGTGCAACTCGCGTACCTTATTATATAGGGTGGTCTTCAGTTCTTCGTAGTTGGTCTTTTCGAGGGCGGAGATGAACATGCAGTCGCCGTTCAGCCTGGCCATCCAGGTGGCCTTCAGTTCGTCCAGCGAGATGTTCTCCTTGGTGCGCGGTGTCAGGTCGTCCTCGTCCTTCTCCACCCATCGGTAGGCATCGATCTTATTGAAGAAGATCATGCAGGGTTTCTCGGCACAGCCCAGGTCGGCCAGGGTCTTCTCGACAACCTTGATCTGGTCCTCAAAGTCGGGGTGGGAGATGTCCACGACGTGGATGAGCAGGTCGGCCTCACGAACCTCGTCCAGGGTGGACTTGAAGGAATCAACCAGGTCGTGCGGGAGTTTGCGGATGAAGCCCACGGTGTCTGAAAGCAGGAAGGGCAGGTTGTCGATGATGACCTTGCGGACCGTGGTGTCCAGGGTGGCAAACAGTTTGTTCTCGGCAAACACCTCACTCTTGGACAGGAGGTTCAGCAGGGTGCTTTTGCCCACGTTGGTATAGCCAACCAGGGCCACACGGATCATGCGGCCACGGTTGCTGCGCTGGGTGGTCTTCTGCCGGTCGATGTCGGACAGTCGCTGTTTCAGCAGGGCCATGCGGTTCAGGATGATACGACGGTCCATTTCCAGCTGGGTCTCACCGGGACCGCGCAGTCCCACGCTGCCCTTGCCGCCTCCGCCTCCGGAACCGCCGCCCTGGCGTTCCAGATGGGTCCAGAGTCGCTGCAGACGGGGGAGCATGTAGCGGTATTGTGCCAGTTCGACCTGTGTCTTGGCATTGGCCGTCTGGGCTCGCATGGCAAAGATATCCAGGATGAGGTTGGTGCGGTCCAGGATCTTGACTTTCAGCTCGGCCTCAATGTTGCGCAACTGCTTGGCGCTCAGTTCGTCATCAAAGATGACCATGCTGACCTCGCGTTCGGCGTCCTCCTCGGCGGTGATAAACTGATGGATTTCCTGTAACTTACCCTTTCCCAGATAGGTTACGCTGCTGGGGCCGTTGGCCCGCTGGGTAAAGCGCTTTATGGTTACGGCTCCGGCCGTTTCGGCCAGGAACTCCAGTTCGTCCAGGTATTCACTGGTCTTTCGCTCGTTCTGCTGTGGGGTAATCAAGCCGACAAGGATGGCAGTCTCGGGACTGTCATCCATGACGTTGTGGAACTTGACCTCCGACATGCCCTCCTCGAAGGGCAGTGACGAGCGACTGGAATTATAGTGTTTGCTTCTGCTTGTCTTCACTTCTGCTTGTCTTCAGGAATAATTCATTTTACCTTCACTACCAGGTACTTGCTGACACTCCAGAACTGGCTGGGGTTGGTGATGTGCAGCTCGTAGAGTCCCTGGGCATTCTTCGTCAGTTCGTAGCTGTTGGCCGGATGGTTGGTCAGCAGTTCGGCACTCTTGGACTGCAGCTGGATCTCCTTGACGTAGCGGATGTCAATCTCGGTGAAGTAGTTGCGGTTGAAGTTGCTGTTCTGCAGTACCTCTCCGCCATCCAGGATCTTGTTGTCCTTCAGTTCCTTCTTGGTGCCAAAGACAAACCAGGCCTTGTTCAGTTCCTTGTCCTGGGCGGCAATCTCGGCCGTCTGCTGCTCGTTCTCGGCAGTGAGGTTGCTGACGTTCTCGCTGAGTTCGCTGATCTGGGTGGACTGCTGCTCTATGACCACGTCGCGTGCAGCCAGTTCCTCCTCCATCTGCTGGATGCGCTCGCATTGCGCCTTGTAGTCGGCTTCCAGTCTGTTGACCTGGTTGACCAGCGCTGCCAGCTTGCTGTTGGAGTTGCTCACCTTTTTCTTCAGCGTCTCGATCAGCTCACGGTTCTCCTGCAGCTTGGCCTGCACGAACTGCATGTGACTCATCATCTCGTCACGGTTGCCTGCTTCCAGATTGGCATCGCGTACGTCAAACTGCCCCTCGGCCTCCTTGATGACACGGAAGCCCTCGTTCACCTGGTCAATGAGGGACATGCATTCCTCAAGTTCAGCGGCCTGCTCCACGTTGACATTCTTCAGGGAGTCCAGTTCGCGCTGCAGGGGATTTTCCTGTGGCTGACTCTTATTTTCAAAACATCCGGCCATCAGTACGGCGCTGATGGCGATTAACATGATCTTCTTCATAATTCTATTATATAAATATCTTTATTTCTATTGGTTGCCTGTTGTCGCTGCTCCTCCCAGGACGATGACGAACTCTCCGCGGGGCTCGTGCTCCTTGAAGTGGGCCAGGACCTCTTCCAGCGTGCCGCGCACGCTCTCTTCGTGTACCTTGGAGATTTCACGGCATACGGACACCGGCCGTTCCGGGCCGAATGTCTCAATGAACTGGGTGAGTGTCTTTACGATGCGGTAGGGTGATTCGTAGAAGATGATCGTCCGGTTCTCCGTCTTCAGGGCCTCCAGTCGTGAGGCGCGTCCCTTCTTCTGCGGAAGGAACCCCTCGAAACAGAATTTGTCACAGGGCAGTCCGCTGCTCACCAGGGCAGGCACGAAGGCCGTGGCTCCAGGCAGGGTGATGACCTCGATGCCGGCACGGATGGCCTCGCGGGCGACCAGGAATCCCGGATCGCTGATGCCCGGCGTACCTGCATCACTGACCACGGCCACCGTCTCTCCTCCCCTCAGGCGCTCAACGACATGCTGCACGGTCTGGTGCTCGTTGAACTTGTGGTAGGATTGCATGGGTACGTGCAAGTCAAAGTGCCTCATCAGATTGCCCGACGTGCGGGTGTCCTCTGCCAGCACCAGGTCTGCCTCCTTCAGGATCCGAAGGGCGCGGTAGGTGATGTCCTCCAGGTTGCCTACCGGTGTGGGTACCAGGTATAATGTTCCCATTCTGAACTGTTGTATTTAACTTTGGTGAGCAAAAGTAAGAAAAAGATTGCACACCCCCACAAGGAAATCCAAATTATTTTCCTGCACCATCGTTTTTTGACCTTTTTTAATTGTTATGTCGGTAAGAAGTGTTATTTTTGCATGCCGAATGGTCGTTTGCGGCAGCATGTTGCCGTTCTTCCTTCCGTGGGTAATCCCGGCAGGACAGGGGGGGCGTGCGTTTTTGATAACCTAAAAACATAGTACCGATGTCAGGACTACAGAATATTAGCGGCGAGATGATTCGCCGAGGCAGAGTGGAGGTGGTGTGCGGCTCCATGTTCAGCGGCAAGACCGAGGAACTGATACGCCGTATCAAAAGGGCACAGTTTGCCCGTCAGCGGGTGATGATCTTCAAGCCTGCCATGGATACCCGCTACAGCGAGGTGGATGTGGTCAGCCATCAGGGCACCACCATTACCAGCCAGCCCGTGGATACCTCTGCCAGCATCCTGCTCATGGGCGATGATGCGGATGTGGTGGGCATTGACGAGGCACAGTTCTTTGACATGGGCATCGTGGATGTATGCAACAGGCTGGCGCAGCGCGGCGTGCGTGTCATCGTGGCCGGTCTTGACCTGGATTTCCGCGGAGTGCCCTTCGGACCGATGCCCGACCTCTGTGCCATTGCGGATGACGTGACAAAGGTTCATGCCATCTGCATGCGTTGCGGGGCGCAGGCCTATGTCTCTCACCGTATCGTGGCAGGAGAGAAACAGGTGATGCTGGGCGAGAAGATGGAATATGAGCCTTTGTGCAGGGAGTGCTATCGCCTGACCACAGAGGGAGGATCCGGAATCCTGAGCAAAGAGTAGCAGAGTTGAATCAAGCCGTTGAACATAGCGATTTCCGTTCGTTGTCTTATGAAGAAAGAGATTACCTTTGACCGTTTTATCCGTGGACTGATGTTCCTGGCAGGAGCCGCCGTCTTCGTCCTGCTGATCCGTCGGCTGGAGAGTGTCCTGCTGCCCTTCTTCGTGGCATGGCTGCTGGCCTATCTGATCTATCCCATCGTGACCTTCTTCCAATATCGCGCACGCCTCCGCTACCGCCTGCCCAGCATCATCCTGGCCCTTTTCGTCTTTGTGGTCTTCCTGGCAGGTCTGTTTGCCCTGGTCGTACCGCCCACGCTAAGGGAGTTGTCACACCTGCAGGGATTTATCGTGGACCTGATACGGGAGTGGGGGCAGTCTCCGCTTGCCGCCCAGGTGGAACAATACCTCAATGAGAACTTTGACGAGCGCACGGTGTCGCACCTGCTTCAGAACAAGAATATCCTGGATGTCCTGCAACTGGGATTCAACCAGGCCTGGGCGGTGGTTACCAATGCGTTGAATTTCCTGCAGGGGGTTGTGACATTCTTCCTGATTCTCTTGTACCTGTTCTTCATACTGATGGACTACGAGGCCATAGCCGACGGTTTCATAAAGCTCGTGCCCAGTACCCATCGTGGATTGGCTGCCAGCGTGTTTGAGGACGTGAAGAACGGTATGAACAACTACTTCCGCGGCCAGTCCCTCATTGCTTTCATCGTGGGTGTGCTCTTCAGTATCGGTTTCAGTATAGTCGGACTTCCCATGGCAGTCGGCCTGGGTATGTTCATCGGACTGCTCAACCTGGTTCCTTATCTGCAGACTATCGGTATCGTTCCTGCCATCCTCCTGGCCCTGCTCCGCGTTTCCCAGACTGGTGAGAACTTCTGGGTCCTCCTCTTCTATTGTTTCCTTGTGTTCCTGATTGTTCAGGGGATTCAGGACATCATTCTCACCCCCCGTATCATGGGCAAGGTCATGGGCCTGAAGCCTGCCGTCATCCTCCTTTCCCTTTCTGTCTGGGGCAGTCTGATGGGCTTCATCGGCCTCATTATCGCACTTCCCCTCACAACCTTGCTCATATCCTATTACCGCCGTTTTCTGCTCAAGGAAACTCCTGCAGATCACCCTGCAGATGCAGAAAAACAAGACAAACCTTAAAAAACGGCCGAAAAACTTTGCAGATAAATAAAAAGTACGTACCTTTGCATCCGCTAATGCATATTAGCTGATTTGGTTTGGTCCGCTAGCTCAGTTGGTAGAGCACAACACTTTTAATGTTGGGGTCTTGGGTTCGAACCCCAAGCGGGCTACCATAGAAAAAATCTCCCACTCACTGAAGAGTTGGAGATTTTTTCTTTTTCGCTCCCCCCTAAGACATGTCGTTCCGTGAAAGCGTGAAACCACAAAATCAAAATTCTTTTCTATGCCATAATCTGGCCGATATATTCCAGTTCACTGGCAGAGAAGGGGGCTGATTCCAGTACACGCAGGTTCTGCAGAAGCTGTTCCTTGCTGCTGGCGCCGATTAGGACGCTGGTGGCGGCGGGGTGATGCAGGATCCAGGCCAGGGCCATCTGGGCGAGGGTCTCTCCACGTTCGTGGGCCAGGTCGTTGAGCTTCAGAAGTTTCTGTAATAGTTCGGGAGTCAGGTCGCTACGCTTCAGGAAGTGTTCCTCCGTCATACGGGAACCTTCGGGGATGCCATTCAGGTAACGGTCGGTCAGCAAGCCTTGGGCCAGGGGTGAGAAGGAGATGAAGCCCACCTTCTCATCCTGAAGTTCCTGCAGGATGCCTTCTTCGATGGTGCTGAGATCCAATAGGTTGAGTCGTCCCTGATAGATGAGCAGGGGCACGTCTCGTTCACGCAGGTAACGCTCGGCGATGCGCAGGGCATGGAGGGGCCAGCGACTGATACCGACGTAGAGTGCCTTGCCACTGCGAACCACGTCTACCAAGGTCTGCAGCGTTTCCTCCAGTGGTGTATCGGGATCATAGCGGTGGCAGTAGAACAGGTCCACGTAGTCCAGTCCCATGCGACCGAGGCTTTGATCCAGGCTGGCTATCAGGTGCTTGCGACTGGCCCACTGGCCATAGGGGCCATCCCACATGTCATAGGCTGCCTTGGTGGCAATGAACAGTTCGTCGCGATGCGGCATCAGATCCTCCTTCAGGATGCGTCCCATGCGCAACTCGGCGTCACCGGGCTTGGGACCATAGTTGTTGGCCAGGTCAAAGTGGGTGACACCCTGTTCGAAGGCCGTAAGGGCAATCTCGCGGGAACGTTCGTAGGGAGTGAACTGACCGAAGTTGTGCCACAGACCCAGGCTTACCCTGGGCAGGAGGACGCCGCTCTTTCCGCAGCGGACGTATTGCATCTTTGAATAGTCGGGATTCATGGTATGTTATGTTTTATGTATGGTGATTCGTGTATCGTGTTTAATGTCTTAGCGCAAAGTTACGCAAGGATTTTGAAAAAAGCAAGGAAAAAGGGGGGCTTTTCTTGCATATTAGACGGATTTCAGTTATTTTTGCAATATAATGTGGGGGGAATGTCCCCCGGTCTTAATAGATTGACACCCACCATGAAAGGCAATTATAAACTGACTTGGCGTGAGCGTACAGGCTATTGCACTGGCGAGCTGGCGCTGAACCTGATCTATCAGACCGTGAGCATCTGGCTCATGTTCTACTATACGAATGTCTATGGCCTGGACCCCGGGACGGCTGCGTTGCTGTTCCTGGTGGTGAGGATTGTGGATGTGATCTGGGATCCCTTTGTGGGGACGTTTGTGGACCGTGCCTTCCCACGCTGGGGCAAGTACAGGTCGTGGTTGTGGATGGGTGGTATCCCGCTGTCCCTGAGCGCCATCCTGTGTTTCTGGAACGGTTTCGGGGACTCGCTGGTGTATGCCTGCATGACCTACGTGGCGTTGAGTATGTGCTTCACGCTGACCAGTGTGCCGTATGGGGCACTGGGTGATTCCCTGACGCGTGACACGCACGAACTGACCGTCCTGACAAGCGTGCGCATGATCTTTGCCAATATTGCGGGCCTGATGATCAAGACCTTGCCGCTGATTATCGCCCTGTTTGCCCCGAAGGTGCTGAATCCGGAAACGGGGGAGATGGTGGCAGTGTACAATACGCCGGAGGCGGACAGGGCCTGGTTCATCACGATGAGTCTGTTTGCCCTGAGCGGTCTGGTACTGCTGTTCTACAGCTTCAGCCAGAGTCATGAGAAGGTGCTGTCGGATGCCAGCAAGACACAGAGCCTCAAGATGAAGGACCTGTGGATGGAACTGGTGAACAATCGTCCGCTGAGGGTTTTGTCGGCCTTCTTCATCATTGCCTTCACGACGATGAGCGTGAGCAATGCCTCGGAGTCCTATTTTATGACCTACAACCTGAAGGCTACTCCTTTCATGACTTCGGCCTTCATGTGGCTGGGTACAATCCCGGCGTTTGTCTTCCTGCCACTGGTACCTGCCATGAAGCGCAGGCTCGGCAAGAGGGGTATGTTCTACCTGTTCATCGGCATTTCGGTGGCGGGCATGCTGCTGATGTACCTGACGTCCAGTGTGGAGGTGCTGCGTGGCCAGTTCTGGCTGTTGTGTGTCATCCAATTCGTGAAGAATGCAGGCATCCTGGTGGCTACGGGCTATATGTGGGCCCTGGTGCCGGAGGTGGTGACCTTCGGCGAACTGGTGAGCGGCCGCAGGGTGGCGGGCATCGTGACGGCCCTGATCTGCATCTTCATGAAGGCAGGTATGGCCCTGGGTGGCGTGATTCCGGGTCTGGTGCTGGATTGGGTGGGCTTTCGCCCGGGCAGTCCTGTGCAGTCAGAACTGACACTGCAGGGAATCGTCTGGCTGGTGACGCTCATTCCGGCCCTTCTGATGATGCTGGGCGCATTCGTCATCAGTCGCTATGAACTGACGGACAAGCGTATGGATGAGATAAACAGGGAGATAACGGGAAAATAACATACGGAAGTCAATCATCAGACAAGAAGTTTCAAGAAGGATAAGGATATTATGGAAAGCAAAGGAAATTCGGATCAGATTACGCGTGACTATTTTGACTCCTTGCTGCTGGAGACACGGTACATGGATGCCGTACTGCCCTCGGTGAAAATGGATCTATGGGGCCATACCTACGATACGCCCATTATGACGGCGGCCCTGTCGCACCTGCACAGCAAGGTGGTGGTGGGCGAGAACTGTGTGCAGGACGGAATGACCGTTTACGCCGAGGCTGCCAGACAGGTAAACACCCTGCACTGGGTGGGGATGGGCAGTGATGAGGAACTGGAACAGATTGCCGCAACCGGTGCCAGGTGTGTCAAGATCATCAAGCCCCATGCAGACAATAATGAGGTGTTGCGCAAGATGGAGCATGCCGTGAAGTGCGGATGTGTAGCCGTAGGTATGGATATCGACCATGCCTTTGACGGCAAGGGTGGCTATGACAATGTGTTCGGTCTGGAAATGCGACCCAAGACCACCCGCGAGATAGCCTCCTTCGTACAGGCTGCCGGCGTACCTTTCGTCGTAAAGGGAGTGCTGAGCGTGCAGGATGCCGTTCGCTGTGCCGAGGCTGGATGCGCCGGCATCCTGGTATCTCACCATCATGGCATGATTCCCTATGCCGTCCCGCCCCTGATGATACTGCCTGAAATACTGAAAGCCGTGGGACCGGAGATTCCCGTCTTTGTGGATTGTGGCATCATGAGTGGTGTGGATGCCTATAAGTGCCTGGCCTTGGGTGCCAAGGCCGTGGGCGTTGGGCGACATCTGATGCCTTTGCTCCGGAAGGGACCCGATGCGGTGGCCGGCCGCATGCGTGAGATGACGGCTGAGTTGGCCGGAGTGATGTCCCGAACCGGTGTGGCTGACCTGCAGCACATGGATCCGTCGGTTGTACATTTTAAATGGTAAAGGGTGTATGGCATTACTTGGAATCTCATCTTGTCTGGAACATACCTCGCCCCAGGAATGGGCGATGAAACATAAGTCGTTGGGCCTCAGGTCCGTAAACTTTCCCGTTACTTTCCAGGATGGGAGGGACACGTACATGGCCTACAAGCAGGCGGCCGAAGAGGCAGGTCTGGTAATTGCCGAGGTGGGTGTGTGGCGCAATACGCTGGCTGCCGATCCGACGGAAAGGAGTCGGTGGATAGACTATGCCGTGGGGCAACTGAAGATGGCGGATGCCATCGGTGCCAGGTGCTGCGTGAATGTAGTGGGCACGCCCTATGGTCCCCGTTGGGACGGTGGCTACCGGGATAATTTCAGTCCTGCACTCTGGCAGCAGGCTGTGGAGATGATACGGGAGATCATTGACAGGGCCAATCCCTCACAGACGTACTTCAGCATTGAATCCATGCCTTGGATGATTCCGAGCAGCCCGGATGAATACCTGCAGTTGCTTGAGGATGTGGATCGTCCGCAGTTCAGGGCACATCTGGACGTGGTGAACATGATCACCTCGCCCCGTCGCTATTTCTTCAACGACGAGTTCCTGGAGGAGTGTTTCGGGAAACTGCACGGACATATCTGCAGCTGCCATCTGAAGGATGTGAAGTTACTGGAGGACTATACGTTCCAGTTGAGGGAGTGTGCCTGTGGTGAGGGAATCCTGGATATGGAACGCTATGTCCGTCTGGCCGATGCCGAATCGCCGGAAATGCCCATGATCATAGAGCATCTGGACACCGATGAGGAGTATGCCGCAAGTGTGGCGTATGTGAGGGGACGAACAGGGATGTAGAGGAAAAGGTCTGGGGATCAATGGCTGGTTTTTCCACCAAACTGTGCCAGTAGCTCCTGGGCGGTCTGGTCCAGTTCCTGGTACCAAGCGTCACCGAAACGACGGATGAGCGGTTCTTTCAGGAATCGGTAGACAGGAAGCTGCAGTTCGCGTCCTTTGCGCACAGCTGCCTCACAGATATTCCAGCGATGGTAGGTGATGCCTGTCAGGTTGCCTCCAAATTGTTTTTCACGGATAGGATAGAGGTGGCAACTGATGGGACGTTCCCGCAAAAGGCAGCCTTTCGGTCCCCGGAAACAGCAGTCGTAAGTGCCGACAATGCTGGTGACGAGTTCGCCTTCAGGGTCAGGATAGGCTACACCCTGTCGGTCGATGACGGCCTGGGCGGAGGCTGTCAACTGAGGCCAGATGGTATCCAATTGTTCCTCTATGTCACTGATTTCCTCAAGCGTGACGGGTGCTCCGGCATCACCCTCCTCGCAGCATCGACCCTGACAGGCGTCGATGTCGCAGCAGAAACATTCGGTGATCAGGTCGGTGTGGACGATGACGTCGCCCACCATCAGCATAGGGGGTAATCCACTCTCCTCGCTCTCCCTTGAAAGGAAAGGTTTGCTGTTACCATTGGATGGGTTGTTTGCCATGTTGGATGAGGTAATCGTTGGTTAGCGTAAAGTGGTGATTGCCGAAGAAGCCACGATAGGCACTCAGGGGCGAGGGATGGGCAGATCGCAGGATGAGGTGCCTGTTTGCATCAATGAGACTTGCCTTCTTGCCGGCCGGAGCCCCCCAAAGCAGGAAGACAAGGCCTTCGCGCTCCTGGCTGAGACGACTGATAACGGCATCGGTGAAGGTTTCCCAGCCGTGTCCGCTATGGCTGAAGGCCTGATGCTGGCGCACGCTGAGGCAGGTGTTGAGCAGGAATACGCCTTGCCTTGCCCAGCGGGTGAGGTCGGAACCTCCACCTCCTTGAAGGGGGGGATAGGGTTGCTGCGGATACTCGGCCGCGATCTCCTTGAAGATATTGAGCAGGGAGGGTGGGTACTGGATGCCCTCGGGCACGGAGAAACAAAGGCCGTGCGCCTGACCGGGTCCGTGGTAGGGATCCTGGCCAAGGATGACGACCTTGACGTCCTGGAAGGGTGTCTGGTTGAAGGCGTTGAAGATGAGGCTGCCTGGTGGGTAGCAGATGCCGGCTGCGTATTCGGCCTTGACGAACTGGACAAGCTGCCCGAAGTAGGGTTTCTCAAATTCAGAGGAGAGCTGGGCTGCCCAACTCTCCTCTATCTTGACTTTTGCCATTCTTTGCTGTTGTTTCTAGGCTTTCCAGAGGTTCCAGAGATTCCGGATGCCCAGAGTTTCCAGAGTTCTGGATTTCCTTGATATTCTTGAGATTCCGGAGGCTTTACTTGATCAGGCACTTGCCGGTCATGTCCTTGGGCTGCTCCAGACCCATGATGTGCAGGATGCTGGGAGCCACGTCGGCCAGCACACCATCCTCGACCTGTGCATCCTTGTTACCGGTCACATAGATGAAGGGAACGGGATTCAGGGAGTGGGCGGTGTTCACGCTGCCGTCAGGGTTCTTGGCGTTGTCGGCATTGCCGTGGTCGGCGATGATGATCACCTCGTAGTCGTTGGCCTTGGCAGCCTCCACGGTCTCCTTCACGCACTCGTCGATGGCAACGACGGCCTTTTCGATGGCCTCGTAGATGCCGGTGTGGCCAACCATGTCGCCGTTGGCGTAGTTGACGACGATCCAGTCGTACTTCTGGGTGCCGATGGCCTCAACCAGCTTGTCCTTCACCTCGTAGGCCGACATCTCGGGCTTGAGGTCATAGGTGGCTACCTTGGGACTGGGAACCAGGATACGGTCCTCGCCATCGTAGGGAGTCTCACGGCCACCGTTGAAGAAGAAGGTAACGTGTGCGTACTTCTCGGTCTCGGCGATGTGCAGCTGCTTCAGGCCCTTGCTGGCGATGTACTCACCCAGGGTGTTCTGCACGTTCTCCTTGGGGAAGAGGATGTGTACGCCGGTGAAGCTGGCATCGTAGGGGGTCATGCAGTAGTACTGCAGGCCGGGGATGGTCTTCATCTCGTGCTCGGGCATGTCCTGCTGTGTCAGCACAACGGTGAGCTCCTTGGCACGGTCGTTGCGGTAGTTGAAGAAGATCACCACGTCGCCCTCCTTGATGGTACCGTCCACGGTACTGTTGTTGATGGGCTTGATGAACTCGTCGGTCACACCGTCGTCATAGCTCTCCTGCATGGCCTCAACCATGTCCTCTGCCTGCTTGCCCTCGGCAGAGATGAGCAGGTCGTAGGCAACCTTCACGCGCTCCCAGCGCTTGTCGCGGTCCATGGCATAGAAGCGGCCCACGATGCTGGCGATGGCGGCATTGCCTGCCTCGGCACACTTGGCGGTCAGCTGCTCAATGAAACCCTTTCCGCTCTTGGGGTCGGTGTCACGACCGTCCATGAAACAGTGTACGAAGGTGTTCTTCACGCCGTAGGTCTTGCCGATCTCAACCAGGGTGAACAGGTGATCCAGGCTGGAGTGTACGCCACCGTTGCTGGTCAGACCCATCAGGTGAACGTTCTTGGCGTTCTGCTTGGCGTACTCGTAGGCTGATACGATTTCGGGGTTCTGCAGGATGCTGCCGTCTGCGCATGCACGGTTGATCTTCACCAGGTCCTGGTAAACGATGCGGCCGGCACCGATGTTCAGGTGACCCACCTCAGAGTTACCCATCTGTCCGTCGGGCAGACCCACGTTCTCACCGCTGGCCTGGGGCTGGCTGCAGGGGTAGGTCTGCTGCAGGTAGTCCATGTAGGGAGTGGGAGTAGAGTAGATTACATCACTCTCAGTCTTGTTGCCGATGCCCCAACCGTCGAGGATCATCAGAAGTGCTTTCTTTGCCATAGTCTTGTATATTTTATATAATGTATATTCCGTACAATTCTGCAAAATTACAAATAAGTTTTGATATTTGCGAGAGAATTACAAGAAAAAAGCGCTACAGCCTTGCCGCAGCGCTAATTGTTGCCGAAATCGAACTCCAGCTGCGCCTCTCCGCCCAGTAGGTTGAAGGACAGACGATGGTAGGGGGTCGTGCCGAAAGTCCGGATCGCCTCGCGGTGAACCTTTGCCGGATAGCCCTTGTTGCTGTCCCAGCAGTACTGTGGGTACTCTTCGTGCAGCTTCAGCATGAAGTCGTCACGATACGTCTTGGCCAGGATGCTTGCTGCTGCGATGGCCAGATACTTGCCATCCCCCTTTACGATGGTGGTGTAGGGAATCACCTTGCCGCCCTCGCGTATGGAAAAAGGCGGACGTACGTCTGCCGCCACGCTCGGCCGCTCCTTGGGCATCCACTCCGTGAAGCGGTTGCCGTCCACGATCACCGCCTCGGGGCACATGCCGAGATTGTCCAGAGCCCGATGCATGGCCAGGATGCTGGCCCGAAGGATGTTGATGCAGTCAATCTCCTTGTTGTCCACGATGCCCACGGCCCACGCCAGTGCATCACGTTCGATGAGTTCGCGGAGCTGGTAGCGCTTCTTCTCCGTGAGCTGCTTCGAGTCGTTCAGTCCGGCGGCCAGTTCGGGGCAGCGCTGCTCCACGTCGTCTGGCAGGATGACCGCCCCCGCAAAGACGGGACCCGCCAGGCAGCCACGGCCCGCCTCGTCGCAGCCCGCTTCTATCTTGTTTGTGTAGTATCTGGGAAGCAGCATGGTCTTTAGGGTGAATAGGGTCTTTAGGGCAGAGACTTTAAGGACTTTAAGGTCTTTATGTTAAGGACTTTAGACAGAAGCTTTAGGTCTCTAAGGTCTTTAGGTTTCCTGGGCTAAAACATCTGTCTTACACGCCGGATGCCAGCCACCAGCGCATCCACTTCCTCCTTCGTGTTGTACAGGCCGAAGCTGGCACGTACCGTACCCTGGATGCCCAGTCGGCGCATCAGTGGCTCAGCACAGTGATGCCCCGTACGCACAGCTATGCCGAGGCGGTCCAGGAGCGTACCCATGTCCAGATGATGGATGGGTTCACCTGTGGGAGAGTCTGCCAGGAAACTGATCACCGCATCGCGGTGCTGCGGGTTGCCGATGAAGTGCATGCCCTCGATCTGCGACATCTGCTCCAGGGCATAGCGCGTCAGTTCCTGCTCGTGGCGGTAGATGTTGTCCATACCCAGGGCCGTGACGTAGTCAAGCGCGCGGGCCAGGCCCGTGGTGGCCACATAGTCCGGTGTGCCGGCCTCAAACTTGAAGGGCAACTCGTTGAAGGTCGTTCCCCCAAAGCTCACCGTCTTGATCATCTCGCCGCCACCCATGTAGGGCGGCATGTAGTCCAGCCATTCCTCCTTGCCGTAGAGCACACCCACGCCCGTGGGGCCGTAGATCTTATGGCCGGAAAAGGCAAAGAAGTCACAGTCCAGGTCCTGGACGTCCACGGCAAAGTGAGGGGTGCTCTGCGCACCGTCGATGAGGACGGGCACGCCGTGTTCGTGAGCGATGCGAATGACTTCCTTGACGGGGTTGACCGTACCCATGACGTTGCTGACGTGGGCCACGCTCACGATGCGGGTACGTTCGTTGAAGAGCTTCTCGTATTCATCCAGTCGCAGTTCACCATCGTCGGTGATGGGAATGACGCGCAGTCTGATGCCTCGGTGCTGCTCCTGCAATTGCCAGCTCACGATGTTGCTGTGGTGCTCCATCTCGCTCACAATCACCTCGTCACCCGGTTCCATGCAGCCCTGGGCGAAGCAGCTCGCCACGAGGTTGATGCTCTCCGTCGTGCCACGCGTGAAGACAATCTCGCTGGTGCTGCGGGCATTCAGGAAACTGCGAACTGTCTCACGGCTTGCCTCGTGCAGTTCCGTAGCCTGCTGCGAGAGGAAGTGCACGCCGCGATGCACGTTGGCATTCACGTTGTAGTACTCCTCCGTCATCGCCTCCACCACCTGCCGTGGCTTCTGCGTTGTCGCCCCGTTGTCCAGGTAGACGAGGGGACGCTTGTAGACCTCCCTGCTTAAAATGGGGAAGTCCTTTCTTATCTGATCTGTTTCGTAATTCATTTCAGTTCGTTCCATTTCGGTGGCATCACGCCGAGCAGGTTCTTCACGAAGAAATCATAGCGCTTGTGCTCGCCGAAGGTCTCACCCACGGTGTGATGTGCACCCGGGATGACCACCAGTTCAAAGTCCTTGCCGGCCTTGATCAGCGCATTGGCCACCTGCATGGTGCTGGCAGGATCCACATTGTCATCCAGCTCGCCCACCACCAGCATCAGGGGACGCTCCAGCCTGTAGGCGTTCACCACGTTGCTGCACTCGGCGTAGCTGCTGTCCACGGGCCAGCCCATCCACTGCTCATTCCACCATATCTTGTCCATCCGATTGTCGTGACAGCCGCAGGCACTGTAGGCAGCCTTGTAGAAGTCGCCATGCCACAGCACGGCAGCCGTACTCTCCTGTCCGCCGGCCGAGCAACCGTAGATGCCCACGTTGTCCGCATCCATGTAGGGGTACTTCCGGGCCGCAGCCTTGATCCAGGCTATGCGGTCAGGGAAGCCGGCATCTTTGAGGTTCTTGTAGCACACCTCCTCAAACTGCTTGCCGCGGTAGCTCGTGCCCATGGCATCCAGCTGCACCACGATGAAGCCCAGTTCGGAGAGTGCGTTGGTGTAGTAGTTCGTAACCTGGAAGTTCTTCGGGACGTAGGCGTCGCCGGGGCCGGCATAGATATACTCGATGACGGGATATTTCCTGCTGGGGTCGAAGTTGGAGGGGCGTTGTATGATGCCCCACATCAGCGTCTTGCCGTCACGTCCCGGTGCCGCAAAGACCTCCGGTGCCTGCCAGCCACGCTCCACCAGCCGACTCACGTCGCCGCGGCCTATCTCCACGCCCTTCTCCGGTTCGGCCACGCTGCGCACCACCGTCACCGGTGCCATGTCCTGCCTGCTGTATGTGTCGATGAGCCAGGTGTAGTCACTGTTGAACTGGGCCGAGTGGTTGCCGTTGCCCGGCGTCAGGCACACCAGGTTCCTGCCATCCAGGCCGATGCGGTAGTAGTGTATAAGGTAGGGATCCTCGCCCGGCTCCCTGCCGCTGGCCGTGAAGTACACCACGCCCTGCTCCTCGTCCACCTTCACCACGCTGCGTACCACCCATTCGCCCTTCGTCACCTGACGGATCACCTTACCCTTCTCCAGGTCATACAGGTACAGGTGAGCCCAGTTGTCGCGCTCGCTCTGCCAGAGCATCTGCTTGCCATCGGCCAGGCGGCGGTGCCACAGGCGGTTGTAGTTCACGAACGTCCGGCTCTCCTCCTCGATCAGGGTGCGCACCTTGCCCGTCTCCACGCTCATCTCAAGCAGACGGTAGTGCTGGTGGCCACGCTCGTTGTACTCGAAGGTGATGGCGCGGCTGTCCGCGTTCCAGGACACCGACTCCAGGCTGTAGGGATTGGGAAACAGCTCGTTGGAGGGGATCACGGCACGCTTCGTCTCCACCTCAAATACGCTCGGGTAGCGACTCTTCACCTCATCGCCCGGCTTGGCATACTCCTGCTGGTGCAGGATGGGCTGAAGCTGGGTGGTGGGAGAGGATTCCACGTAGTACGCATAGCGTTTCTCCGGCACATGGATCTTGCAGGTGGCCACATAGCGGCTGTCGGGACTCCAGCGCAGGTAGGCACTGTAGTAGCGGTCCAGGGTGCCGTCAAAGCTCACCTGACGGGCGTTCCGCCCGTTGGCGTCGCTCACCCACACGTTATAGTCGCGTATGTAGGCAATCTTGGTGCTGTCGGGACTCATGGCCGTCCATCCACCCTTCTCGTCATCCACGTTCATCCAGTGGTTCTGCAAGAGCTGCGGCCCCTCCTTCGTGGTCGTCATCTGCTGGCGCTGACCGCCCTGCTGGCCCTGCTGGCCCTGCCGGCGCTGACCCTGCTGGCCGCCCCACTGTGGCTGGCCCTCAGGCCGCTGTTCGCGCTGCTGTGGCTGCCCCACGGACACCTGTCCGTCCTCCCCGATGCGACCCTCCTTCTGCTCCACGCCACTGGCGGTACGCACGGAGTAGCTGAAGGTCCTGTCCGACGTCCACCGCACATTGTCGGCCTGTCCCAGTACCATCTGGCCATTGAACCTGCTGCCAGTGGAGTAGGCACGCTTATAGTCCTCCACGGTGCCCTGTGCCGAGAGGCCGAGGCTTGCCATGCAGCACATTATCATGAAAATCTTTCTCATTTGGGTAGTAAAGTATAGTTAATTACGCCCCAAAGTTACTGCTTTTCCGTGAAAAGAGCAAATATCCCTTGCAATATTTAACCCAAATAATCCATTAGACGACATTGGCGTGATTTTGCTTCTCTCTGGCATCCTTTGCAGCTCATTTCAATCACATAGGCCCCCTATGCTCATTCAATGTGCTACAAATGCTGACACAAAGATAATTCAAAATCACATCCATGGTCTAATGAACTATTTGGGTTAAATCTAATACCATGAAAAACACGATGAAAAGGTACGGCTTTTCACGAAATCTGCAATATCCAGGTCTCCTTTTCCTAAAAAAACGTCTTGTTCTTGATGAATGTCAATCTGCCTCGGTGCAAAAGGTTGTATTATCGTGGTTTGCGTGATAGGGGTTAAAATATGACGTAGTACCCCCAACCCTTCATCACTTCACCGGATATTGGTTGTCAGGATTGATAGTCAATATGTTATATGTCACAAGATACCGCCAACCCTTCACCAACCCTTCACTTACCCTTCACCTGCCCTTCACTTACCCTTCACCTGCCCTTCACTCCGAGACACTGGGCTTGTGATGTGATCTGCGATTAGGATTTTAGTGAAGGGTTTAGTGAAGGGTAAGTGTAGGGTTGGTGAAGGGTTGACGGAGCAAATTTTTGCATAACGCATTGACAATCAGCATGACTTCGCTCTCTTTGGTGAAGGGATGAAGGGTTAGTGCATTTTCCCTGCATCCTACCCTATTTTTCCGGCCTAACGGAAAACTTTTCCGTCGGCACGGAAAGTGCTCGTCCTGCGGTCGACCGGTGCCATGGAACCTGTCCTTTGGCAAAACCTTGTTGATGAAGTTTTTTAACCATTACTTTCCTTCCTCATGCTGAACTCGCACCCGCAGTAGAGCTGGTTGTAGAAGCCTTCCTGGCGCAGGAGTTCGTTCCGTCGTTGCTGCAGGCCACCCTTGCGCCAGTTGCGTGCCCAGAATTCCGTGCCGGGTACGAGTGAGGCGGCCCATGTCCCGGCCTGCTCAATCTGTTCCAGGGATTTCCAGCGGCTGGAGGCCAGGGTGGTGGCAAAATGGCGGATGCCCCGTCCGGCGGCAACCTGGGCGGCACGCAACAGGCGCATCCTGAAACAGAGCAGGCAGCGACGGCCGCGTTCGGGTTCGTCCTCATTGCCCTGGATGCCATGGAGCCATGACTGGTGGTCATAGTCGTCGTCGATGACTTCCAGTCCCAGTTTCCGGGCATAGCGTGTCAGCTCATTCTTGCGGATGAGGCATTCCTGCTCGGGATAGATGTTGGGGTTGCAGTAGAAGAGGGTAGGGCGGATGCTGTTCTGCAGCATCCACTCCAGGATGGCTGAGGAGCATGGGGCGCAGCAGCAGTGGAGGAGGACGGTAGAGGGGTGAAACTCTGGCTTCTTGTCGAATGTCATAGCAGTAATAAAAAAAAGAAGGTTGTCTCACGACAACCCAACTTCTGTTAACCTTAAATCTAATACCATGAAAAACACGATGCAAAGTTACTGCTTTCTGTTGAACTGGCAATAGATTGCATCGTGTTTTATGGAAAAGTTTGGTTATTCTTGATAAATATCAAGGAAGTTGGGCCGGAAACTAATTCTTGAACCTTCTTCTGCGATGGCTGACGATGCCGCGCTCGTGCAGTTTGCTGAGGATGATGCGCTCGCCGCGGTGGGGCTTCTTGCCATGTGCCAGCTTATGGACACGGTCGGGGGTTGAGTGGTACTCTTCGGCAATTTCCATATAGTCCCTCATGTGTACGGAGAACAGGTAGGGGTGCTGGCGCTTGCGGAACCAACGCTTGATCTTCTTGATGATATTCATAATGGCGGATTGTGTAGTTTCTTTTTACTTGCAGAGTTTGCATCCCTCGCATTTGGACAGCTCGCCACGGAAACGCTTGTCGGCGAGGTAGTGGAGGCGGTCGCGCAACGGTTCGAGGGGGATGGTCTGGAGGACGTCGCTGGCGAAGGCGGACTTCAGGAGCATGCGGGCCTCGGGCAGGGGAATGCCACGCTGGCGCATATAGAAGAGGGCCTGCTCGCCGAGCTGGCCTACGGTGCTGCCGTGTGAGCACTTCACGTCATCGGCATAGATCTCAAGCATGGGCTGGGTGTAGATGCGGGCCTCACGGCTGCCGACGAGGTTGGCGTTGGTCTCCTGGGAGGTGGTCTTCTGTGCCCCCTCGCGTACGAGGACGCGGCCGGCAAAGGCACACTGGGACTGGTCGTCCAGGACGTACTTGTAGAGCTCGTGGCTCTGGCAGTTGGCCGAACGGTGGTCGATGAGGGTGTTGTTGTCCACTTGCTGCTGCTTGTCGGCAATGACGAGGCCGTTGAGGGTGGTCTCGGCATACTCGCCGCTCAGGGTGACGTCGCAGCGGTTGCGTGTCTGCCCGTTGTGCAGGGTGATGCTGTCCAGTACGGCGGTGCTGCTTGCGGCCTGGTCGCAGTAGAGGTTGGCAAAGCGGTGGTTCCTGACGTGCGTCTCCTCCAGGTCGTAGACCTCAAGGTGGGCGTTCTCGCCCACGAAGACCTCACCGACCTGGGTGGTGAGGAAATTGCGGTCGTCCACGGCATGGTCGCACAGGAGAAGCCTGGCCTGTGCCCCTTGTTCCAGGATGATGAGCATGCGACGGTTGACCATCAAGTCCACGTCGGCGCGCAGGATGTTGATGACCTGGATGGGGCGGTCCACCACCACGTTCCTGGGTACATAGACAAAGAGTCCGTCCTGCACCAGCATGGTGTTGAGGGCATTCAGTCCGTCCTTATGTGTGCGCGCAAGCGTACCATAGTATTTTTCTACGAGCTCTGGGTGCTGTTCGGCTGCCTCCTTCAGTGATCCCACGATGACCCCTTCGGGGAGTGTGGCCGTGGGGAGTTCCTTGGTGTGGAACTGGTCGTTGACCATGAAGTAGAGCGAGGTGCTGAGGTTGGGTACGTCGCACCTGAAGACGTCGTAGGGATTGACGGGAATCTGCAGGCGCTTGATGTTCAGGCCATAGTTGGGGGCAAAGGCCCCGGCCACGTCGGTGTACTTGTAGCGCTCGGCCTTCTGTGTGGGGAAGCCGAGTTGCCGGAAGTCCCGGAAGGCCCGGTCGCGCAGGGCGTTGAGTGCGGGTGCAGAATGGCTGCACAGCATCTCACGGGTCTCCTGATAGAGGTCTATGTATTGCTGTTCGCTGTTCATGCCATTTCCTCCTTTATCCAGTCGAAGCCGCGGTTCTCGATCTCCTGTGCCAGCTCTGGGCCGCCGGTCCTGACGATGCGTCCGCCGATGAGGACGTGTACGATGTCGGGCTTGAGGTAGTCAAGCAGGCGCTGGTAGTGGGTGATGACGATGGCGCTGGTCTGGGGGGTACGGAGCTTGTTGAAGCCTTCGGCCACGATGCGCAGGGCATCGACGTCAAGGCCGGAGTCGGTCTCGTCGAGGATGCTGAAGGTGGGCTCCAGCATGGCCATCTGGAAGATCTCGTTGCGCTTCTTCTCGCCACCGGAAAAGCCTTCGTTGACGGAGCGGTTGGCCAGCTTGCTGTCCAGTTCCACAATCTTGCGCTTCTCGCGCATGAGCTTCAGGAAATCGCCGGCGGCCAGGGGTTCCAGTCCCTGGTACTTGCGCTTGGCGTTGAGGGCGGCGCGCATGAAGTTGACCATGCTCACGCCGGGAATCTCCACGGGTTGCTGGAAGGAGAGGAAGATGCCTTCGTGGGCACGCTCCTCCGGTGTGAGTTTCAGGAGGTCCTTGCCGTTGAAGATGATCTCGCCCTCGGTCACCTCGTAGGCGGGATGGCCCACGATGATGTTGCTCAGTGTGCTCTTTCCTGCACCGTTCTGTCCCATCAGGGCATGTACCTCGCCTTCGCGTACGGTCAGGTTGACACCCTTCAATATCTCTTTGCCATTGATGCTGGCATGCAAATTTCGAATTTCTAACATAGGTCTATGTTGTTATCCTACACTTCCTTCTAATGATACGCCCAATAGTTTCTGTGCCTCCACGGCGAATTCCATGGGCAGCTTGTTGATGACCTCCTTGGCGTAGCCGTTGACAATCAGTGAGACGGCCTCCTCGGTGGGGATGCCACGCTGGTTGCAGTAGAAGAGCTGGTCCTCGCTGATCTTGGAGGTGGTGGCCTCGTGCTCCACGATGGCCGTATCGTTGTGTACGTCCATGTAGGGGAAGGTGTGGGCACCGCACTCGCTGCCCAGCAGGAGGGAGTCGCAGCTGGAGTAGTTGCGGGCACCCTCTGCCTTGGCGCTGACCTTGACCAGGCCGCGGTAGGAGTTCTGGCTCTTGCCGGCAGAGATACCCTTGCTGATGATGGTCGACTTGGTGTCACGGCCGATGTGGATCATCTTCGTGCCCGTGTCGGCCTGCTGGTAGTTGTTGGTCACAGCCACGCTGTAGAACTCAGCCTGGCTGCCGTCGCCGCTGAGGATGCACGAGGGGTACTTCCAGGTAATCGCACTGCCGGTCTCGACCTGGGTCCAGCTGAGACGGCTGTTGCGGCCGCGCAGGTGGCCACGCTTGGTCACGAGGTTCAGTACGCCGCCCTTGCCCTCGCTGTCGCCGGGATACCAGTTCTGCACGGTGCTGTACTTCACCTCGGCATTCTCCATGACCACAATCTCCACGATGGCGGCATGAAGCTGGTTCTCGTCGCGCATGGGGGCTGTACAGCCCTCAAGATAAGATACATACGCATCATCGTCACAGACGATGAGCGTGCGCTCGAACTGACCCGTTCCGCGGGCGTTGATGCGGAAATAGGTGGAGAGTTCCATGGGGCAGCGCACTCCTTTGGGGATGTACACGAAGCTTCCGTCGCTGAAGACGGCAGAGTTCAGGGCTGCAAAGTAATTGTCGCGATAGGGCACCACGCTTCCCAGATACTGGCGTACCAGTTCGGGATGCTCCCTGACGGCCTCGCTGATGGAGCAGAAGATGATGCCTTTTTCCTGGAGTTTCTCCCGGAAGGTCGTCTTGACGCTCACGGAGTCCATGACGGCGTCGACGGCGGTGCCGCTCAGGGCCAGGCGTTCCTCAAGCGGGATGCCTAATTTGTCGAAGGTCTTCATCAGCTCGGGATCGATCTCCCTGGGACCGCCCTCTGCCTTCTTCTGGGTGGGATCCGCATAGTAGGAGATGGCCTGGTAGTCAATCTCCGGCATCTGCAGGTGTCCCCAGGCCGGCTGCTCCTGTGTCAGCCAGTAGCGGTAGGCCTTGAGACGGAACTCCAGAAGCCAGTCAGGCTCGCCCTTCTTCGCTGAGATCAGGCGCACGACGTCTTCGCTGAGTCCCTTCTCTATGATGTCTGTCTGTACGTCGGTGGTGAAGCCGTATTCATACTTCTTCTCCGCCACCTCGCGTACAAAGCTGTTCTTTTCTTCTTGCATTTATTTCTGTTAAATCTTCCGGATGGCCTGGAGGCTATGGGAGGAGGTCCTGGGACTTTAGGGACTTTAGGGTCTCTAGGGCCTTCAGGACTTCCATGGGCCGGGCTTTCCGGATTATTTTAGTTGGCTGAGCTTTCGCGGTAGGCATCCACGAAGGACTCGAAGAAGGCCTTCATGAAGGAGGCCCAGAAGGAGCCTTCGACAGTCTCTGGTCCGATGATGCCCGAGAAGATGAGGACGTTCACCACGCAGCAGGTCAGCAGGAAGTACCTGATGAACCCGATGAGGGCTCCGGCCATAGCGTTGAGCTTGCCTATGACGGGAATCGCATCCAGCACATGGGTGGCCATGCTGCCGGCGAAGTTCAGTGCCAGTGGGACGGCAATCCAGATGAGGCCGAAGCCAATGAGACAGGCCAGGCTGAAGTTTCCGCCGAGGGCGGGGGCCAGCCAGGCTCCCGCCACCTGGTAGAGCAGGTAGGCAACGACGAGGCCGACGAACAGTCCCACGAAGGAGCAGACGGTGCCGACGAAGCCTTTCTTCCAGCCCATGACCGTGCCGAGGATGAGTACCAGCGGCACGATAATGTCAATGGCACCCATCAGAGCTTGGCCTTAACCTCAATCTCCTGGAAGGTCTCAAGGATATCGCCTTCGTGCAGGTCGTTGTAACCCACCAGTGAGATACCGCACTCGAAGTTGGTCGTAACCTCCTTCACGTCGTCTTTGAAACGCTTCAGGGCGTTGATCTCGCCGGTGAAGACCACGATACCGTCGCGTACGACGCGAGCCTTGTTCGAGCGGCTGACCTTTCCGTCGATGACGTAGGCACCAGCCACGGTACCCACCTTGGAGATGTGGTACACCTGGCGAACCTCCACCTGGGCGGTAACCTCCTCCTTGATCTCGGGAGAGAGCATACCCTCCATGGCATCCTTGATCTCCTCGATGGCATCATAGATGACGGAGTAGGTACGGATGTCCACACCCTGCTGGTCTGCCAGACGGCGTGCGGCAGCAGAGGGACGTACCTGGAAGGCCACGATGATGGCGTCGGAAGAAGCGGCGAAGTTGACATCGCTCTCGCTGATCTGGCCCACAGCCTTGTAGATGACGTTGACCTGGATCTTCTCGGTAGAGAGCTTCAGCAGTGAGTCGCTCAGTGCCTCCACTGATCCGTCCACGTCACCCTTGACGATGAGGTTCAGTTCCTTGAAGTCGCCCAGTGCGATACGACGACCGATCTCGTTGAGGTCGATACGCTTCATGGTGCGCAGGCCCTGTTCGCGTGCCAGTTGCTCGCGCTTGTTGGCAATCTCGCGTGCCTCCTGGTCGCTGTCCATCACATGGAAGGCATCACCTGCCTGGGGTGCACCGTTGAGGCCGAGGATGGTGGCAGCCTGTGCAGGACCGATTTCCTTCACGCGGTGACCACGCTCGTCCAGCATGGCCTTGATGCGGCCATAGTGACTGCCGGCCAGCATGATGTCTCCCACGCGCAGGGTGCCGTTGCTCACGAGTACGGTGGCCACGTATCCACGACCCTTGTCCAGTGAGGACTCGATGATGGTACCCGTAGCCTTGCGGTTGGGGTTGGCCTTCAGGTCGAGCATCTCGGCCTCAAGCAATACCTTCTCCAGCAGTTCCTCCACACCGGTACCCTTCTTGGCACTGATGTCCTGGCTCTGGTACTTGCCGCCCCAGTCCTCTACGAGGTAGTTCATCTGGGCCAGTCCTTCCTTGATATGCTCGGGATTGGCGGTGGGCTTATCCACCTTGTTGATGGCGAATACGATGGGCACGTTGGCTGCGGATGCGTGGGCGATGGCCTCCTTGGTCTGAGGCATGATGTCGTCGTCGGCAGCCACGATGATGATGGCGATATCCGTCACCTGTGCACCACGGGCACGCATGGCGGTAAAGGCCCCGTGACCGGGGGTGTCCAGGAAGGTCACGTGACGGCCGTCCTGCAGTGTGACGTTGTAGGCACCGATGTGCTGGGTGATACCACCGGCCTCACCGGCGATGACGTTGGTCTGGCGGATGTAGTCGAGCAGAGAGGTCTTACCATGGTCGACATGACCCATCACGGTAACGATGGGAGCACGTGGAACGAGATCTGACTCATCGTCCTCAATCTCCGTCACAGCCTCGCTCACCTCAGCGCTGACATACTCGGTCTGGAAACCGAACTCATCAGCCACGATGTTGATGGTCTCAGCATCGAGACGCTGGTTGATGCTGACCATGATGCCGATACTCATACAGGTACCGATGACCTGAGTAACGGGAATGTTCATCATCGTTGCCAACTCGTTGGCGGTAACGAACTCGGTCAGTTTCAGCACCTTGCTCTCTGCTGCAGCATTCTCCATCTGCTCCTCCATACCCTGACGGATAGCATCGCGCTTCTCACGGCGATACTTGGCA
>JAZRVZ010000213.1:0-7706 GCA_045599425.1 Bacteroidaceae bacterium
TTATGGATGCCGATGACATGGAGGACAACTAAACACAGGAAGTTATGGCATTTAGCAGGCAACGATTGGATGAAGTGGCAAAGCCACGCCCAAAAGAGAATGTAAGACGCTCTATGGAACGTGTAGAGAACCGCGAATGGATGAGGATGTCGCAGGATATTGCGCTTGGTATTCATAGATACTTGCGCTTATCAAACATAACACAAAGGGAGTTTGCTGAACGAATGGGGGTTTCACCTGCATACGTGGGAAAATTGCTGAAAGGTCGTGAGAATCTGACCCTTGAGACTATCTGGAAAATCCAGGAATTGTTAGGGGTATCGTTCTTCTCATTCCCGTTTCGTTATCCGGAAGTTTACGACTCCACTCCAATCTGTGTGGCAGAGGATGGTGCTACATATTGAGTGAAACTCAGAGTGTCACTCCGCCTTTCCAGATAGCGATGGGATGGGAACCGAGACGCTCGCCGAGGGCTTTCTGGCCATTGGCCGTGGCTATGACCAGGTCAAGCAGTTGCTGGAGCAGCTGAGGCATGGGGGTGCCGTCGAGCAGGGCTCCGGCATTGAAATCCATCCAATGGGACTTACGCTGGTATAGTGAGGTGTTGGTGGAGATTTTCAGGGTGGGCACACAGGTGGAGAAGGGTGTGCCGCGACCGGTGGTGAAGAGGACCATCTGGCAGCCGGATGCAGCGAGGGCTGTGGCGGCCACAAGATCGTTTCCGGGCGCTTCGAGCAGGGTGAGGCCGGGGCGTCGCAGACGCTGGGCGTAACGCAGGACATCGGTGACGGGGGCACTTCCGCCCTTTTGTATGCAGCCAAGTGACTTCTCTTCCAGGGTGGTGATGCCTCCATCGTGGTTGCCGGGTGATGGATTCTCGCCTACCGGCTGGTCGTGGCAGATGAAGTATTGCTTGAAATCATTGATGAGCAGTACGAGTGAGTCGAAGAGGTGGTGACTGGTGCAGCGGGCCATGAGCAATCGTTCGGCGCCGAACATCTCGGGTACCTCGGTCAGCACCATGTGGGCACCCATAGGCGAGAGAAGGTCGGTGAGCTGACCCAGGAGTGGGTTGGCGGTGAGGCCGGAGAAGGCGTCGCTGCCGCCGCACTTGAGTCCGATACGCAGGGCGGACAGGGGACATGGGATGCGATGGTCATTCTGCATGATGGCTGCCAGCTCGACGAGTTCATGGCGGATGGCAGCCTGTTCGTCTTCTACCTTCTGTGTTTCTATGTAGCGGATGCGTGGGGTGGGGGGCAGTATCTCCTTGAGCGCAGAAACCTGATTGTTCTCGCATCCCAGACCTACAAAGAGCACGCCGCCGGCATTGGGATGCTGACCGAGGGCGAGCAGGAGAGCGGCTGTGCGTTGGTGATCATCGCCAAGCTGTGAGCAGCCGTAGGGGTGGGTAAGGATGCGGACGGTCTGTCCGGTTTCCTGGGCAAACTGCCGACCGGCCTCCTCGGCCAGGGAGGCTACGCAGCCGACGGTGGGAATGAGCCAGATCTCGTTGCGGATGCCGACCTCGCCATTGGGGCGGACGTAGCCGAGGAATGTGGCGGGGGATCCGGTTGTTTCGGATTCCTCGGGTTGTCCGCTCATTCCGGTGTTTACGGTCTGGTCTGGGATGCCGGGCAAGGGCTGGTATTCATACTCGTCCTGCAGGGGGATGTCGCTGCGCAGGTTGTGGTCGTGTACCCACTCGCCGGTCTTGATGTTGCATTTGGCACGGCCGATGGGGTGGCCGTACTTGATGATCTGTTCTCCTTTGGCTATGTTGCAAAGTGCCCGCTTGTGGCCAGCAGGAATAGGTCCTTCTGGCTGAAGCAGCACTTCTACGTTATCTTTCTCGTGTATGATCATGCGTCCAGTCGGATATTGGCGTGCAGGCCTTGTGAGAGTCGGGTGGGCATCTGTCCCTTGAGTTCAAAGTATCGCTCGATAGGGGGCAACAGGCGAGCCTTGCACTTGGAGATGGAGTTGAGGCGGATGGAGATGAGTCGGTGATGGAGGAAGGGATTGAGGAAACGGTCGGTAACCTCGCGAATGTAGGATTCCAGATCCTCCTGACTGAGTCCCAGGGGCAGGAGGGTGGGGAGGAGCTCCTCGTGCATCATCTCCTGCAGGAAGGCAGAGAGACGGGGATGAATGAGGCATTCGCGTACGGTCTCCAGACCCATCTCGCTTCCCAGGGCCGCCATGACGGTGTGCGGGGCGTTGAGCAGGGTCAGCTTTCGCTCATGATAGGGGGATTCGTCGCTGACAAACAGTGCGTTAAGGCCGGCTTTTCGCAAGGGTAGCTCGTCCTCCAGCGTTCCGGGTGCCTCGATGACCCAAAGGTGGTAGGGCTCGGCCTTGACGAAAATGCTTTCCTGTCCACCGGTCCGTTCCTGCAGTTGTGCGAATTCCTCGGGCGTGGGCTTGCCGGAAACGATGCGGTCCACCAGGGTACTGTAGATGGGACAGTAGTCCCTGGCCCATTGGGCAAAGTCGTCTTCCAGGTTCCAGAGCTCAATGTACTGCTCAACGCATCGACGCAGTTCGTGGCCGTTGTGCAGGATAAGCTCGCAGGGCAGGATGATCAGGCCGTGGGCGGGTGAACCCTTGAAATGCTGCCAGCGCCGGTATAGCAGCTGGGTGAGCTTGGCGGGATAGCTTGTGGCGGGCTGGTCGGCCAGCTTGCAGGTGGGATCAAACTCAATGCCGGCCTCGGTGGTATTGGAAACGACGAAGCGCAGGCTCTCCTGCGTGGCCAGTTGGAAGAAGGCCTGGCAGTCCTCGTAGGGATTGATGGCGCGGGAAATGCTGTGGATGGGTTGGAGCAGGTCAATGACCTGTCCGTCCTGCTGCCCCTGTATGCATACCGTATAGCGGCAACCGGCCTCCTGGAAGGCCTTCATGCCGTCGCCGGGACGGGGCTTGACGACCACGACACTGCCGTCAAAGTCGGTGCGGAGGTTCATTTCTTCCACCATCCAGTCCACGAAGGCGCGGAGAAAGTTGCCTTCACCAAATTGTATTATCTTTTCCATTTCTTTCAGAGACTTTAGGGACTTCAAGGACTTGGGGCTTCCTTATACCATTTTCACGAGCAGACGGAAGACTTTGCCGGGATTCTTGTCCCACCATGCCATGGTTTCCTGGGTTTCTTCAGGTGAGATGACCTTGGTGATGAGTTCGTCGGCAGGACAGTTTCCGCGCTGCATGTAATGAATGACGGCACGGAAGTCGGATGGCATGGCGTTGCGTGAGCCGCGGATGTCAAGTTCCTTCTGCACGAAGAGTCGTGTGGCAAAGGAAACGTCGTCCTTGGCGTAGCCGATGCATACGACGCGACCGGTGAAGGCTACCTCGCTGACTGCCAACTGGTAGGTGGGTACGCTGCCAACCGCCTCGATGATGACATCGGGACCGAAGCCGCCGGTGATTTCCTGCAGGCGGGCATGAACGTCGTCTGTCTTTGAGTTGATGGAGTGTGTGGCTCCCATCTGCCTGGCCAGGGCCAGCTTCTCGTCATCCAGGTCGAGGGCGATGACAGTGGCACCACGCAGGGCGGCGCGCACAATGGCACCCATGCCGACCATTCCGCAACCGATGACCATGACAGTGTCGATATCCGTTACCTGGGCGCGGTCCACGGCGTGGAAGCCTACGCTCATGGGTTCGATGAGGGCACAGTCGCGTGGACTGATGCCTTCGGCGGGGATGATCTTCTGCCAGGGCAGGACTGCATACTCGCACATTACACCGTCGCGCTGTACGCCGAGGGTCTGGTTGTGCTCGCAGGCGTTGACGCGTCCGTTGCGGCAGGAGGCACACTTGCCACAGTTGGTATAGGGGTTGACAGTGACGGTCATGCCGGGCGTGAAGTCTTCGGGAACCCCTTCACCTGTGGCCTCGATGACGGCACCCACCTCGTGACCGGGGATGACAGGCATCTTGGCCATGCCGTTACGGCCACGCCAGGTGTTTAGGTCGCTGCCACAGAAGCCTACGTACTGCAGACGTACCATTACCTCACCTGCCTTCAGGGCAGGCTTCTCTATCTCTACAACCTCCAGCTGTCCTGGAGTGGTGATCTGTACTGCTTTCATGTTTCTTTTTCGATGTTTCGATGTTGGACCCGATGTTTCCCTCAATGTTCCGGGAGACCTGATTCCTTGGTGATTCGCTTGCCCGGTGTTTCGGGGGTTACTCGGACATATTCTTTATATAAGGCAACTCCATGAGGTCTGTGAAACCATAGAACCGACGTGCGTTGTCACCCAGGAAAAGATGTTTCTCCTCTTCTGTGAGTTCGTTGGATTTCGCGATGAAGTCGTAAGACATGCGGTAGGTTATGGCTGTGATGGTACGGGGATAGTCGCTGCCCCACATCAGCTTGGCCATGCCTACCTCATCGGCAGCCTGGCGGATGGCCCGGATGGCACCGGGATAGGGGTAGAACTCGCTGTTGAAGAGCCAGGTGATGCCACCGGACTCGATCATGACGTTCCTGTGGCGGGCCAGACGAATCTGTTTGATCCAGCCTTCCGTGGTGACCATGCCGAAGTGGCCGATGGCGATGCGGAGGTCCGGGAAGTGGGCAATGATGTCCTCTACTTCGTCCAACTGATGATTGTCCTCATGAAGACAGAGGGAGAGAAAAAGATCCTTCTCCTGCATCAGGGCGTACATTTGCATCATTTCGGGATGGTTGAGGGGGCGCTGCAAGCGGTGTCCGGGTATGGCGATCCCACTGTACGCGCCG
This sequence comes from Bacteroidaceae bacterium, assembly GCA_045599425.1. Taxonomy (GTDB): domain Bacteria; phylum Bacteroidota; class Bacteroidia; order Bacteroidales; family Bacteroidaceae; genus Physcousia. The sequence continues at coordinate 4,754 of JAZRVZ010000213.1, forward strand.
CTTTCAATGAGGCTTGTGGCCTGGGACAGGAAATCGTCCTGACGGAAGTCGGGCATGCCACAAACCTTGAAGCGGTTGGGGTAATGGCAAGCTACCTGGGCCAGGTAGTCGTTCTGAAGGCCGTCAATGAACTCTTGTACGACAACGGCTGCGCTGACCTGGGCGTAATCCATGTTTGAAAGGAATACCTCGGCTGTGTTGTGACCGTCAATCATGAAGGGGGGCATCATCTGTCTCACTCCGTCGAAGAATGTGGAGCGAGATGGATTTTCCTCCAGGGTGTGGATGTGGCATCCGTCAACCACGGTGTCCTGTTTCCACCAAAGATGGCTGTGTGCGTCAATGATCATTTTTTTGGGAGTGGGCGATGATATTGTGTTTCGATATTTCATCGATACGATGTTCCGATATGACAACGAATAGTCTGAAACTTAGCTGTTTGCCCAGGTTACACGCTTCTGGTCGCCGATGATCTCCCGGACTTCCTGGACAAGTTGCCAGTCAATGGGCTCCTTGCTCCATTCCAGGTTGCGCCTGACGTTGGCAGGATTGGCCGAACTGAAGAGGGTGGTGGTGACACGGGGATTGCTTACGGAATACTGGATGGCCAGCTTCTCAATGGGGGTTCCCTTGGCCTTGCAGTGCAGCATGGCCTTCTGGCAGGCCTCTACGAGGGGTTTGGGTGCCGGATGCCAGTCGGGTACGCCACGCTCAGAGAGCAGGCCCATGGAGAGAGGGGAGGCGTTGATGACGCCGATGCCGCGCTCCTCAAAGTAGTCCAGGTAGTCGGTCAGCTCATCATCGCAGAGACAATAGTGACAGAAGTTCAGGATGCTCTCCACGGTTCCTTCAGGGGCGTGGTCAACGACCCACTTGAGGTTTTTTAGCTGGAGGTCGGTAATACCGACGTGGCTGACAAGGCCTTTTTTACGAAGCTCGACCAGGGCAGGCAGGGTCTCGTCCACGATTTTCTGCAGTCCGCCGGGCAGGGAGGCCTGAAACTCAATATCGTGTACGTTGATCAGATCAATATGGTCAATGCCGAGACGCTCCATGCTCTCATAGACGCTCTCGGTGGCACGCTGGGCGCTATAGTCCCAGGTGTTTACCCCGTCCTTACCGTAGCGGCCCACCTTGGTGGAAAGAAGGTACTTGTCACGTGGAATCTCGCGCAGGGCTTTGCCCAGCACGGTCTCTGCCTTGTAGTGGCCATAGTATGGGGAGACATCGATGAAGTTCATGCCTCCGTCAACGGCTGTATGTACGGCCTCGATAGCCTCGCTTTCCCTGATACCGTGGAATACACCACCCAGGGAGGAGGCACCAAAACTCAGAGGCTGTACCATCATGCCTGTTTTGCCTATCTGTCTCATTTCTGTATGTTTTGCGGTTTATCAGGACAAAGTTAGGGAAAAAGGGGGAGAATCCCTTAGGCTTTGTCGGATAAATCAAATAGAATATCGATTTATGTATGTGTGGCTTGCGTGTCAAACGATGAGGGCAGTGCACAAGCACTGCCCTTTCTCTCTGTATGTGTGGTGTTATGCGTCGATGTTGGCGAAGGTGGCGTTCTTCTCAATGAATTCGCGGCGTGGTCCGACATCCTCACCCATGAGCATGGAGAAGATGTAGTCGGCTGCGGCTGCGTCCTCGATGGTGACGCGCTTGAGGCATCTGCGGACAGGGTCCATGGTGGTCTCCCAGAGCTGCCCGGGATTCATCTCACCCAAACCTTTGTATCGCTGGGTGTGCAGGCGACTGTCGTTCTCATTGCCGTCGCAATACTGGCGGATGAAGTCCCAGCGTTGCTGCTCGTCGTAGCAATACTCCTCAACCTTTCCGATGGAACAGCGGTAGAGGGGAGCCATGGCAATGTAGAGGTGGCCGTTCTGGATGAGTTCGGGCATGTAGCGGAAGAACAGGGTCATCAGGAGGGTGTCGATGTGTGAGCCATCGACATCGGCATCGGTCATGATGATGACTTTGTGATAGCGCAACTTGTCGTAATTGGCCTCCTTGCTGTCCTCGCCCAGTCCGAAGCGTACGCCTAGGGCCTGGATGATGTTGTTGACCTCCTCATGTTCGAAAGCTTTGTGCCACATCACGCGCTCCACATTGAAAATCTTACCGCGGATGGGCAGGATGGCCTGGAACTGACGGCTGCGGCCCTGCTTGGCGGAACCACCGGCAGAATCTCCCTCGACGATGAAGAGTTCGCAGTTGGCAGCATCCTTGTCGGAACAGTCGGCCAGCTTGCCTGGCAGACCGCCTCCGGTCATAGGGTTCTTGCGCTGAACGCTTTCGCGTGCCTTGCGTGCTGCCACGCGGGCCGTGGCGGCCAGGATGACCTTGTCCACAATGAGCTTGGCTTCGGCGGGATGTTCCTCCAGATAGTTGGTCAAGGCTTCGCCTACGGCCTGCTGTACGGCACCGGCCACCTCGCTGTTACCCAGCTTGGTCTTGGTCTGTCCTTCGAACTGGGGCTCTGCCACCTTGACGCTGATGACAGCCGTGAGACCTTCACGGAAGTCTTCGCCGCTGATTTCAACATGGTTCTTGGCCAGCTTCTCAAGTTCCTTGCTGCACTGCTCTTCTGCGTATTTCTTCAGGGTGCGGGTGAGGGCCATGCGGAAGCCCTGGAGATGGGTGCCGCCCTCTATGGTGTTGATGTTGTTGACGTAGGAATGCAGGTTCTCGCTGTAGCCTGTGTTGTACATGATGGCTATCTCGATGGGAGTGTTCTGCTTCTCTGTGTTCAGATAAATGACATCATCGATGAGATGGGTGCGGGTGGAATCGATGTAGCGGACAAAGTCGCGCAGACCACCTTCGCTGTAAAAGGTCTCTTTGCGTATGCCCTCGATGCCTGACTGAGCATTCACTTCCACACGCTTGTCGCTGAGGATGATGGTGATGCCAGCATTCAGGTAGGCCAGCTCTCGCATGCGGTTAG
>JAZRVZ010000214.1:0-24652 GCA_045599425.1 Bacteroidaceae bacterium
GAGGTTACACTTAGGGTGAAGCTGAGCACTCCTCAGGGTACTCAACTGGAAAAGCTCGAGCACAAGTCTGACGTAAGCTACATCTACATCGGTCCTCCAACCGACGCCCTCCGTGGTCAGTTCGGTACCGGTACCCGTATCCAGCTTAACGACAGCTATGCTGAGCCCCGTGAGATAATGGGTTTCATTGCCCAGGAGCGCCAGAAGATGACGGATCAGACCCGTCAGGTTGTATCCATCAAGGCTGATGTCAACACACAGATGGGTATCATCACTGATATCAAGCAGGAGTTGCGTAAGTCCTACGCACTCAAGCTGAACTATTCTGCAACAAGCAAGGGTAAGTAATTTACTCCTTTACACATCCATAAAGTGGCGGTATAACTAATATATCGCCACTTTTTTTACCCCTTTTGTTTTATTTCGGCAGATTGTTTGGTATTGTTGATGTTAATTCGTAACTTTGTACTGTAAATATTGTACGAATATGACATCACCTAATATTGACGCGTTAGATCAGCAGATTCTTTCCCTTATCGCTGCGGACGCCCGTATCCCTTTCCTTGAGGTGGCAAGAGAGTGCCACGTCTCAGGAGCCGCTATTCACCAGCGCATCCAGAAGCTGACCCAGTTGGGCATCATCAAAGGGTCGCAGTTCATCCTTGATCCCGAACTTGTAGGCTATGGCACCTGTGCCTTTGTAGGTATCTATCTGAAGGACCCCACCGACAGCACTCGTGTCACCGAGGCCCTCAAACTGATACCTGAAGTCGTGGAATGCCATTTCACCACAGGTAACTATGACATGTTCATCAAGATCTATGCTCGCGACAACCACCACCTTCTCAGCATCATTCACGACCAGTTGCAGCGTCTTGGCATCCAGCGAAGTGAGACCATCATCTCCTTCAACGAGGCCATCAAGCGCCAGATGCCCATACCGTCATCGAACTAAGTATACAGGCTGCGCATTCATTTTTTCAAAATCATCAGCCCATGATTACCCTTATTGCCGCCATAGCCAGGAATCTTGCCATCGGCAACCGGAACAAACTATTATACTGGTTGCCTGATGACATGAAACGTTTCCGTACCCTGACCACCGGTCATACGATTATCATGGGTCGACTGACCTTCGAGTCCTTCCCCAAAGGCCCCCTTCCCAACCGTCGGAATGTATTACTTTCACATCAGGACATCAGTATTCCCGGTGCGGAGGTATTCCCATCCCTACCCGATGCACTGTCTTCCTGCCAGGACGATGAGGATATCTACATCATTGGCGGTGCAAGCGTGTACAGACAGGCATTGCCGCTGGCAGACCGTCTCTGCCTGACCGAGGTGGATGATATCCCTGCCGAAGCCGATGCCTTCTTTCCCGAATTTGACGCCGAGGAGTGGGATAGAACTGTCGTACTGGAACATGATACGGATGAGAAGCACCAGCATCCATTCCGTTTTGTCGATTATATCCGCAAGCCATCCTAAGGTTCACGGGTAGGATGCCACAGTTTGGCACGGAAACTATCACATGTGCAGACAACCCCTTGGAGTTTGCGATTTATTCCGATTTACATTGTTCCCCTTGCCATCGTGAATGCGATGGCTTACTGATTTTTAACGGTCGATTGCTGATCCGTTACCATACCGTGTGCAATGCAGCCACACTCACTCCTCCCCTCTTTCATCCCTCATTCTTTCCTTAAGAATGACTTCTTGCAAGTTCCCGGATAGCTAATAGCGCCTCTAACATGAAAAAAACTTGGTATTTCTGATAGATAATTACTTTTTTTTTGTATTTTTGCGAAACAGATACCTAAATCTAAATATCATAATTTTAATATCATACCATCATGGCACTAATTGACCTTGCTATGTGGAAACCCAAAGGCAACGAATTTGTGTTTGCCTACCGATATCCACAAACCAATCTGAGTACAAACACCCAACTCATTGTGTACGAGTCACAGGAGGCCCTGTTCTTCTCCAAAGGCCAGCTTATGGGAAAGTTCGGACCTGGAAAGCACACGCTGAGCACAGAGAACCTTCCCTTGCTACGCAGCCTCTACGGCATCCCGTTCGGTGGCAAGAATCCCTTTGTTGCCGAGGTCTGGATCGTGAACAAACTCATGCCCGCCAACCTAAACTGGGAGATCGACCGTATGACCATACATGACGTTGACTATCAGACCCAGTTGCCTCTGACTGCAAGCGGCCAGTATGGACTGAAGATTGTCGACTCGGAGAAGTTCCTCATAAACATGGTGGGAACCAAGGAAGAATTTACCCAGGAAGACATGCTCTCACAGGCTCGTGGTGAATTTACCACCAAAACAAAATCCGCTATCATGCAGTACATGATACAGAACCATGTCGGTTTCAAGCAGATTGGTGCATACCTGGACACCTTGTCTTCCTACCTGCGTGAGAACATTAAGCCCTTCTGGGATGTTTATGGACTGGAAATGACCAAGTTCTATGTCTCAACCATAGAACTTGACACAAGCAGTGAGGATGGACGCAAGGTCCGTGACGCGATTGCAACCCAGTCCAGCATGTCCATCACCGGACACACCTGGCAACAGGAACAAGCCTTCGGAATGGCCAACAATGCCATTGGGACCATGGGAAACATGGGAAACGCTGGTGGCGGCGGACTTCTGGGCGGCCTGATGGCCATGAATATGATGAACAACATGAGTGCCGGTGGCATGGGTGGAGCCATGTCACAGCCGCAATACAACCAACCGACCTTTGGTGGCCAGCAGCAGATGCCCCAAGGTGGCATGGGAGGCATGCAAGGTGGCATGGGTGGCATGGGCGGTATGCAGGGCGGCATGACCGGTGGACAGGTCAAGATGATCTACTGCGCCAACTGTTCGAAGAAGCATTCCACGGCAGAGCGTTTCTGTCCCCACTGCGGCAGCGAGTATAATCCATGTCCCCGTTGCGGCAGTGACAATGCCAAGAACGCCAAGCGCTGCATCAGTTGCGGAACCCAGCTCATGGGCGGTGGCGCATCCATGGGCGGTGGCATGGCCAACTGTCCCAACTGCGGCAACCCGGTAGCCCCCGGCGCAGCATTCTGCAGCGCCTGTGGTTCGCCGATAAGAAGCAACAACGAGAACCTCTGTCCACGCTGTGGCACGGAACTGGCTCCCAATGTCAAATTCTGTCCGACATGCGGATATAAAAGATAACCGAATATGAAGAAACTGACAATCTTTCTTGCGGTAGCAGGGCTTGCGCTCATCGTTGCCCTTTGGGTGATTCTGGCCGGAACACTCCTGCCCACTTCCACCCTTGTACTCAACATCGTGGTATGCAGCATCATCTTCCTCCATGCCTCCAGCTACACCTTCTTTGACTGGGACAGAAGCAAGGACAAGGTGGGGCGCTGGGTAGGCATGCTCGGACTCAGCCTCAACAGCCTGCTGATCTACTCCATCGTTGCCATAGCCATTATCGCTTACTGCAATTTCCTTCAGCCCGACGGCGTTCCCGTACGCTTCTCCTATCAGTTTCTCATGCACGCCGTTCTGTTCTTCGCCTACCTGCTGATGCAGGGCAGCATGTTTGCCACGGGCAAACAGGTTGAACGCGTCTACAACAGGGAGCAGGAGAAGAAGAAAGGTGTGGCAGAGATGCGCCAGGCCATGGAGCAGTTGCAGGACTGCGTATCCCTCACCGATGGCGTCAATCCCCTCATCAGGGAGAAACTTGACAAGATACAGGCAGACCTCCGCTACGTGACTCCCTGCTACACCGAGCAGGCCATCGGCTATGAGGAGCAGTTCATCCATGTAGCCAATGACATCAAGTATGCACTCAGCCAGTACAAGATGAACGAGGAGAAGATAATCCAGGAAACGGACCTGCTGGCACGCGTGCTTGACAAGCGTCGCAATTCAAGAATCTGAGTACACCTTATTTATTAATATACAAGAAAAACACTTATGTCACGGACAGGTAAAATTTTCAGTGAATCGGCCAACATCTACCAGGATGAGGCAAAGATTCTGTTCAACTACTATCAGCAGGCCGCTGAGCGAATAGTAGCCGAGGAGGAACGCATTGAGAAGAAAATCAGGGAGTACGAGCAGGACCGTGCAGATTGCGAGGCCCTCTTCGTCGGCTTGTGGAACAAGATCATCAACTTCTTTGGTCGCGGCAAGCGCCTGAAGACACAGATTGACATGATCAACCGCAAGATAGCAGAATGCAACAAGGAACACAGAAGCATCTTCCGTGACTACAAAGTCACCAAGATGGGCGTGGCCTATGTGCCCGTTGCCGACCAGATCAAGTACGAGGACAAGAGCTTCCTGGTAGACTATGCAGGCAATGTCCCCCAGACGGAGGTCAAACTGCAGATGAGCCGCCAGAACCAGCTCCTGGCCCAGACCATCGGCGAACTGAGTCAGATGGCAGACCACGTACCCGTGGTCGAGACCACCGAGGAGCCCGAGACCGTGGACACCGACCAGTACTCACTCTCCATTCAGGAACTCACCCAGAGTGACTATTGCGGCAAGATAGACCGCTCGATGCGCACCATCTCCTACTGCATGAACGACCTTGAGACCTGTTCCGTACAGCTTCCCCTTGTACCCGACAAGCACGACTACCTGGAATACCTGGAGGAATTTGCTTCCGACGAGGTACCTGCCGGTGCCCCCGTCATCAACGTCTTCGACAAGGAGCGCTACGAGGTACCCATGAACCGCTTCAAGGAACTCAACCGCCTCAAGGACAGCCTGAGCACCGAGACAACCCAGTTCGAGACCGTGCTGCAAAACCTCATCCGCAACATGGCCACCACCGTGCAGACCATCTCTGCCATGAAGCTGGCCACCACCAACAAGCTGATCAACAGCAGCAATGACCTCCTCTTCCGTCTGCTCAAGTCCCCCTACAACCACTATTCACCCCTGTTGGAAGCCGACGAGATCCAGCGCATCCGTGAAGAGAAGTTTGACTATTCCGACTCCGTGCAGGGCTACGACCCCTTCACCTTGCGTGAGAGCAGTCGCGTACGCTACAACCTCCTCACCAACGCCTGGACGGCCGAGGACGGCACCACCACCAGCGCCCCCTTTGCCATCCACCAGATCTATGAGGAGATCGTAGCTCCCGTAGTCCAGAACCTCATGGCCGAGAACCGCATCGAGCGCCTGAAGATCTACAACCAGATCCACGACCAGAAGGTCAGCTACGTCAACAAATGGCATCAGGACGTCGATGCCTTCTACCGCAGCAACCACGCCGAGAGCAGCAACATCATCCGTGATATGGGCAAGACCCTCCAGGAATACATCGAGGCATACAACACCCTGGTACAGCTGCAGAAGACCGAGGAGACCATGAAGCACGAGACCGCAGATCCCAAGGTCACCAGTCCCGACATGAAAGCCACCCTGGTCGAGAAAGCCACCAACACCGACGAGGTCATCATGGCCTTTGAGATGCAGGCCGAGGAATTCAAGCAGGTACAGGACGAGTTCAACGACTACATGGAGCGCCTGCAGGACGACATCGCCCTCAAGGCAGAGCGCTTCGGACATGTGGAGTTCTACGATGCCCGTCTGCGCGACGGCTACAGCAACGAGGCAGCCATCGCCAGCAACGAGATCCACGAGCTCGACGACCGTCGCAAACCCCTTGCCGCCGCCAATCCCCTCCTGGCCAAGGCCTCCACACTGCCCCCCACCCCCAGCATTGAGGACCTCACCTACGAACATCTCTCACTCAACCTGCCCGCCATGGCCAACAATGCCCTTGAGGAACTGGACAAGATGCTCATCGTGCCCAACCCCATCGAGGAACCCGAAGAGGAAGAAGCTGAGGATCAGGTAGAGGAATCCCCGATGAATGCCGGGAACGAGGAAGAGCCAGCCCCCGCCGCTGATCCGGCAGAGAGCACCCCCGTTGCAGAGGACGAGCCGGAAGAGGAAGCCGAGGATGATTCCGATGATTCCACCGAGGATGACGATTCCGATGATGAAGTCCCCGAGGACGATGAGGATGACGATTCCGATGACGAAGTCCCCGAGGACGATGAGGAAGACGAGGACCTCGACGAGGAAGACGCTGACGAGGACGATAGGGACGACGATCCCGAAGCCACCCGCCTCCGCTGATCAAATATTTCATTCACAGATTCCAATCAACTAAAATCCAGGATTTATGTCACATCATATAGATTGCTTGGTTGACACCCGGCCCATGGCGAATGAAATAGACTCCGTGCGCAGGCACATCGACTCTACCACAGCCGCCGTCGGTGCCTTCCAGACCGCCGTCATACTGGCCGAGAAGGAAGGAGCCGACAACGTATGCAGCAAGGTCAACCAGGGCTTCTTCGCCCTCATGCACTCACAGATTTCACAAAAGATAGCCGCCAAGCAGAGTCGTGTTGACGCGCTGCTCATGGAGTTGCGCTCCCAGAAGAAGCGCCTGCTGGGCATCAAGGAAAACATGGAGCGCGACTACGGCCGGCTGGCCTCCCGCTACATCCGCATCTTCAACGGCATCAACAAGGCCCTCAAGCAGCGTGTACGCGAGCTGGACCAGCCCGTCTTCGACTTTGCCACACGCGACGTGGCCTGCGGCAACAACCGCAACAACCTCCTCGTGGCCACCGTGCCCGTGGCACAGCTGGAGAACCTGCAGGCTGCCCAGCAGATCATGTCCTCCAACCTCAAGAACGACTCGCTGCGCGTCATCGAAAGCACCGAACGCTTCCTGCGCCAGATGAACGAGCAGAAGATCATCACCAACCAGATCATGCTCCGCAGCCTGCCCTGCAGCGAGAGCCGGCGCTACATGCCCGTCGTCGTGAGCGAGAGCAACTTCGATGCCAGCGGCAACACCACCTACAGCGTCAACATCCCCGACACCACCTCGGGTGCAGCCTCCAGCGCCGTGCGCGGAGTCATGAGCGAGCAGAGTCGCAACCTGCCCTGGAGCGAGGACAAGAACCTCTCAGAGAACGTAGGCAACGAGTTTGCCAGGATGGTAGCCGAGAGCAACCTCAGCCAGCGCGCCAAGGACATGACCCTCCAGCTCTTCCGGTCGTCTGACATTAAAACCATCTGAGCCATGAGTTATACGAGATCATTCCAGAAGACCGTCAAGATACACTACAGCGGCACCATCAGCTATCCTCCCTCCGAGCATGGCGGCACCAAGTCCTATAGCGGAACGGCCACCGAGACCGTCTACGTCAACGTAGAGGTGGACACCAATCCCTTCGAGGACAGTATCGAGAACTGCAACGACCACGTCAAGGCCCTTACCGGCACCGTGGCAGCCACCGAGACGGCACAGGTCAAGAGCATACGCGACAACGCCCGCCGTGTGGGCGACACCATCATCGACGGCTTCTTCAAGAGCGTGCGCTCCGAGATCAGCAGCCAGATCATGGAACTCTCCCAGCGTGTCGAGTCACACCTCATGCACCTGCGCCAGCAGGCACAGATGCTCAGGAAGAAACGCGAGGACATGGAGAACAACTACCACCGCACCTCGGCCCGCTACACCCGCATCTTCGAAGACCTGAACCGCGAGCTGGACAACCGCGTCAAGGCACTCGACGAACCCGTCTTCAAGTCGGCCCGCCTCATGAAGGAGGAAAGCGACCGCATGCTCAACGGCGACTTCGTGGACGTAGCCTCCGTCACCGCCAGCGAGGGTGGCCTGCTCAACGCCCAGATTGCCTCGGCCCTCACCAAGAAGCGTGCCGAGACGGCCATCGGCTCCGCCCGCCAGTTCCTGGTCGTGCAGAAACAGACCGATGCCGCCATCAGCCAGAGTGTCATAGGACGCCAGCTCCAGCCCTCCTACTACCTGCCCGTCTGCTTTGCGGAAAAGATGCAGCAGGGCGGTACCCGCGAACTCGTCATCAACTACGACCAGCAGAAACTCTCGCCCGCCGTCCGTGATTCGGTCAACGGACTCGTCTACGCCCCCGGCGCCGACTCCTTCGACGTCACGCCCGAGCACATCGAACACATCAGCAACTTCTTCAGCGAGGAAGTCCAGGGATGCTATGCCGGTGCCACGGACGAGCACAGCACCAGAGTGATGAACACAATAAACCGACTTTTCAAATCATGAAAGACATGAAAGACCTCAAAGAAATCCGTATCAACGACAATAACCTCCTCCTCGACGGCAATCTCGTGAAGGGAGGCATCCTGCCCGTAAAGATTGCCGAGCTGACACGCACCGTCACCATCCAGGCCAACACCCAGATTGACGGCCCCGTCTATGCCAGCAAGTTCAACATCAACAACGGTGACGTGGAGATCACCGGCGCCGTCTTCACCCAGCACGAGCTCTACGTCAGCAACTCCGCCCAGGGCCGCATCATCTTCCGCAAGGCCGTAGCCTCGGCCACCAGCGTCACCACCCGTGCCATGCAGTGCCGTACCATCTTCTGCAGCGACATCAACGCCAAGGAGGTGACCCTCAGCAATGCCTTCGTGGCCGGCAGCATCTATGCCGACGACATTGTGCTGGAGAACTGCGTGGTCATCGGCGGCGTATTCGCCACCAACAACATCGACCTCAACAACTGCATCCTGGGCACCTTCAATGCCCCCTACGTCTCGGCTGCCGGCAGCATCCAGCTGCTCCTGCCCACCGCCTTCACCCAGGAACCCCTGGCCGTCGCCCCCGGCACCCAGCTCTCCAACCTGGCCCTGGCCGACCTTGGCGGCCTCTTCCGCGGCAATGCCCAGAACCCTGAGTCCGGCCGCATTCCCATGAATCCCGTCACCGATGACGTCAAGACCACCCTGACGGACGACGAGACACGCAAGAGCCTCCACAGCTACACCGTGGTAGGCAAGGTACTCGCAGCCGACCTGATCGATGCCGACAAGTTCCAGAATCACTTCCTGCTCTCTGCCGCAGCCCTCGGTTCACAGGCCCTCAAGACCTACGACCTGGGCATTGGCTCAGACGGCAAGGTACACGAACTCACGGTCGAGAACATCAGCGACTTCTTCTTTGACATCCTCAGCGGCAAGGTGCAGATCCAGCCCCTCACCGGTTCCTTCACACTGAGCGACATCCTGCGCGGATAACAGCAAACCATTTCCCCCTCAGCCAACTTTCCATACATAGGAACAGTCTGAAGGGAAGGATAATCCACTGGGCCTCGGATACACTTCCGGGGCCCTTTCTTTGTGCCTGAAAGAGAATGCCGGCAATGTCTACCGACAACGTCCACGGATAATGATACCCGGCAACGTCCGCAGACAATGATACCTGGCAATGACTTCAAACAATGATACATGGCAACCACCTCAGACAATAATTCCCGGCTAAGAATCCGTATGCCCCCATCCCCTACATACCAAAACGCAAAAACATCCTTCAATCCTTCACCAGGCACGTATCTAACTCATTGACAGGCGGATGCGGTGAAGGATTCAATGCTTCACCGAAGGATCAAGATGTTTCACCGCTATCTATGTCCGTGCCGGCCTTGATACAGGAAATGTAACACGCTTTTGGCAAATGTAACATCAGGAATTACCGATGTTACATCACGAACGACCAGATGTTACATCATGGACATGCCAGTCTTGCCACATAGACTTCATTGTCTTGCTACATAGACTTCCCTTTCATGATTCCTGAAATGAGCATTTATGGTCGCATCAGGCAACCTGACTGGCTTCAGAAGCAGGCTGACATCGTTAAGCAACCTTGGTTGCTTATTCAATTGACCTTAGTTGCTTATTCAATTGACCTTGGTTGCTTAATTAACCAACTAAGGTTGCTTAATCAGATCACCCTATTGATTAAAGCTAACCACCCTCATGCCGTAAGCTATTCCGGCTTCTGGACGAAATTTTTGATTTAAAAAATGTGTCCACTACAAAAAGTCAACGTGCTTTCAATTTATAACGCAAAGACGCAGAGACGCAAAGATTTTCTCTTTTTTTTGCCTCTAAATCCATTAAAACCTCTGCGTCTTTGCGTCTTTGCGTTCAACATAATTACAGATTGTAAGCAAATCAGGAAAGTGTACTGTTTTGAATGTACTTTTTGTAGCGGAGTCAAAAATTGCTTCACTTCCTTCACCTATCCAGCTATTTTTAGCACCACATATCGCATTAAAAGACAATACGTTATGTATTACGTGAAGGATGTGAAGGATAATAATCGTAATCCTTGTATAGGTGATTGGCCCAGCTTTCCCCCACCATTCTCCTATCCTTTACATTAGCACTACCTTTGTCTTTACTCCACCCTACCGCTGTCATTACTCCGCCCTACCGCTGTCACTACTCCGCCCTACCGCTGTCTTTGCTCCACCCCGCCGCTGTCATTACTCCACCCTTACCTTTCCTCCAACCTCCTTCCCACCCTCCCCTTTCATACCCTTTCTTTGTCCCTTTCCCCTACCCCTTCCCCGCTTTTTCCTGTGTTCTGGCTAAAAACAGGGTGTTTGTACGTTTTGAGAGTCGTTTTGTACGTTTTGAGAGTCTTTTTTCCCGTTTTTTTTCGTATTGAAACACAGAAAAGAGTTATCTTTGCAAAGTTGACAATGCGCAGGACGAAGTCCCATGCCCTGCCGCCAGAACCCCGCATCAGCCATTAACAAAGGATAATAACTCAATGATATGAAAAAGATCTTTCTTTTAGCAACCTTGGCACTGTGTATGGCATCGTCCGCCCATGCGCAGCAGTCACGCCTGGTCGTGTGGCAGAAGAGCGGGCAGAAGGTGTATTTTGAGATGGACAAACAGCCCCGCACCACATTCAAGGGCGACAAGATTGTCATCACCACCAACGACATGAGCACCGAGTTTGACCGCAAGAACATCCTTCGATACACCTACGAGGGAATCACGCAGGAGATAGAGTCGATGAGCAAGGACGACTTCGGCATCATGCAGAAGGACGATGTCATCACCGTGAAGGGAGCGAAGGCATACGATACCCTGAGGCTCTTTGACGCAAACGGCATTCTGCTCGAGACAAAAAGGACCGACGACGCTGCGCCAGTCACCTTCTCGCTGGCAAGACGCCCTGCCGGAGTGTATATCGTCAACATTGGCAACCAGTCATTCAAATTCCTGAAGCGATGAAAAAGTACCTGTCACTCCTACTTGCAATATGCTTCATGACCATGGCATCCCCCAGCCACGCACAGGCACTGGAGGACGGTGAGGCATTCTACATCTACCGCAACGACGGCGACTTCAACGGCTTCTTCTTCGACGAGGTCCTGGAGATGCGCTACTCCACGTACGACCTGGACATGGTGGAGTTTGACGACTACGTGGTTCAGGAAATCGTGACAGCCGACTCGGTCTATCGCATTCCGCTCTGCGCCATCGACAGCGTCAGCTTCGTGCAGCCGCCCATCGAGTTCAATCCCAGGCTGAGGTACATCTCAAAGGAAGTGTATGGAGATTACTACGCAACCTATGACCATCTCAGGAACATCCTGGATCTTCACCAGAGCATCCCTGATGACCTGCTCCCTGACATAGGCGATGTGCTTATCGGCTTCTGCAGTGAGCTTGCGCCAGGTCTATCCTACTACGACAGCTTCGGCATCAAGGTCGAGAGCCGCACATTCGATTCAAGGACAAAGCGATGGAAGCTTGCCGGAGGCAAGATTGACAAGCTCAGCGACGTGTTCACCAAGTTTGTATCCACCGAACGCCTGACATACACGCCTGACGGCAAGTCTGTCCGCCGCATGGCCGGACTGAAGACCCTGGCGACCAGAAGCGATGCCAGCGGCAGCCTCAACCTCATCGACCTCCAGGGTTCCCTGACACGGGAGTTCGAGGAGGGGAAGACCGGCACCCTGGCCATCACCCTCGACTACGGTATCAAAGCCGGCATCAGTGTCACCTATGACATTGACATGGACCACATCTTTGTCAGAATGGCAACCGATCAGGAACTTTCGGCACAGGCCGGTGTAAGCGGATCTCTCAGCGCAAGCTGGGAACCACCGATTGACATCGTGCCATCTTGGCTTACGGCGATAAGATTCCCGGCCTGCCTGCCCATCTTCGAGACCCAGCCAGTTCCTTCGCTCTTCTTCAAGGCAGAGGGCAAGGTCACGCTGAAGAGCACGCTGCCGAAGGTGAGCTTCAAGAGCAAGCAGCTTGTCATCATAAGCGACCGCACAGGCAACTGGCTGAACTGCAAGTGTTCGTCCAACCTGACATCCGGCTATGGAGAGGGCGACGAGAACCTCATACAGCCAGGAGACTCGCGCCTCACTTTCGAAGGCTATATTCATTCTGGAGTGAAGTATGAAGCAAAGATCAAGACCAACAGCTGGGCAGAGAAGCTGTTCCAGTCATCCATAGGACTTGACGTGTGCATAGGTCCCAAGCTGTCTGCCCATGTTGACGTCTCGCTGCCGGAACTGGCCAAGGGAAACGTTGATTACTATACGCTGAAGAATGCATACGTCGATTTCACCAAGTGCTCCCTGGACCTGGAGGCAAAGGCGAACGTAAAACTGTATGGCTATCCTGACCAGGAAGCAAAATTCGGCGACATGTCGACGGGATGGGGCAGCACGAAACTCTATGCCGTGGCTGATGTGAAATACGCCAGCGCCCCTGTCGTTGACTATCAGAACAACACCATAACAGCCAACCTGCAGTGGAAGAATGATGTACTCTTTGGTCATCAGGTAGGCTTTGCCGTGTTCAAGAAGCACAACCTGGAGGTGGGGCGCCATGACGATGACGAATGTGTGTACGACGACTCATGGCACCACTTCCGCAATGAGAACGAAAAGGAGTTTGTCACTTCTCAGCTCGATGCAGGCACGTACTGGTTCTCTCCATACGTCACTTTCCTTGGCGAGAAGGTCTTCGTGGGCTACGAAGAGAGAGACTTTGGCCCTATTGTGGACCTGAAGGTTGATACCATTCGCTTTGCCGGTCTGGGGGAAAATGGATTTGTCACCGCCGTGATTCCGTTTACATGCAATGATGATATCAAGGTATCGGTAATGAAGAACGGAGGGGGCATTGAAACATTTGAAGTTGACAACAAGGCAAAGACCATAACCGTGACCATTCCAGACAATACCATGTTTTATCCGAGAACAGGAGACATTACCATAACCTGTGTCGATACTTCATCCCCCATATACAGCAACAATGGAAGGATTTTTGTAGTTCCTTATGTTCAGGAGAGAGGAGAAGCCATGAAGTCCATACATTTATTGCAAGGTCAGGGATACCTTGGATGGTGGAAGTCAAGTGTAACGGAGACGGAAACATGGACCAGAGACGATAATGAGGAGGTGAAACAAAGGGAATACGCTCAAGACATTCAATTGATGCCCTTTCGTGACAACATACCCTGTACGACAACCTACAGCAACGGCAAACTCACAATCTCTGCCGTACTGGAGGAAGAAAACAAAA
Source organism: Bacteroidaceae bacterium (assembly GCA_045599425.1). GTDB lineage: Bacteria > Bacteroidota > Bacteroidia > Bacteroidales > Bacteroidaceae > Physcousia. Next base: position 13,431 of record JAZRVZ010000214.1, read on the forward strand.
GCGTGAACCTGGATATCGTGCTTCGTCTCCTTTACGATGGCGTTGCCCTGGAGAGCCTGGAAGGCACTTGCATAAGAATTGAAGAATATGGCAATTCGAAGACAACAACCACGGAAGAGATAAGCATGCGAAACAAAGAGACTCACAAGAGCGGAGGAAGCGAGAATGGATACGATAAAGGGCAAGGCTATAGTTCATACTTCAAGATCTATGCGGAGGAGGCAAACTGCCACTTCAGGGTACAAACAGTGAAAGAGGACACCTATCAAGATTACAACACAGGCAAGCCCTACTATCTAAGGTCTGTGAAAGATGCGGAAGAAGACCCTGCCGTATATGGTTCCAGCAAAGCACTGAAAGACATGACAATCTTTTTTGACCGATGACATGAGTGACAGGGGGGACAGGTGAACATCCTTGATCAAACAGGATAATGACCTGTCCCCTCCCTGTCCTTTAACTGAGCAAGGCAAAGACCCTTGCCTCTGTCTTCCTGTGAAGGAGTGAAAGCAGAAAACAAAAGTTTTTTTTTGATATCCCGAACATCCCAGAGAGGGGGATGCGGTTGTCTTATTTCTCCTGTTTGCTGTCATATTATGCCACAATCATGCAAAAATGGAGAAAATGAACACATTTTATGCCTTGAAGGTAGGACGAATGTGGTGACGATGGTGTAATTTTGCATGGTAAACAGAACAAGAAGGTAAACAAGACATGAAGAATCGCAGATTTTGGACACTGCTGGCCGTGCTTCCCATGCTGGCAGCATGCCACGAGGAGAAGCAGCAGACACTCGATGCCGTAGCCGTGAAGACCCTGACGGTGGAGGCACAGGTGGCTGAGGGTGGAAGACAGTATGTGGGTGTAGTGGAGGAGGCATCGGCCACCGTGGTGAGCTTCACCGGAACGGGAACCGTAAAGTCGCTTTGCGTGAGTGAAGGGCAGACCGTGAGCAAAGGACAACTCATCGCCACCCTCGATGATACCCAGGCCCGCAACATGCTCTCCGCCTCGGAGTCGGCCATGCACCAGGCTGAGGATGCCCTGGCTCGCATGAAGCAGCTTCACGATGCCAGTGCCCTGCCCGACCTGAAGTGGGTGGAGGTGCAGAGCAAGGTGGAGCAGGCCAAGGCACAACTGGAGATGGCCCGCAAGAACCTGGCCGAATGCAGCATCCATGCTCCCGTGAGCGGCATCGTGGGCAAGAGGATGATGAACGTAGGCGAGACGGCCCTGCCCAGCCAGCCTGTGGTGACACTCTTGCAGATAGACCCCGTGAAGGTGCGCGTGAGCATCCCCGAGAAGGAGATAGCCTCCCTCACCGCCCATACGCCGACCACGATTGCCATAGAGGCCCTGGGCGGCAGGACCTATCAGGGTAGCAACGTGGAGAAGGGCGTCACAGCCGACGGACTCACACATACCTATGATATACGCATACGCGTGGACAACGGTGACCGACAGCTCCTGCCCGGCATGGTGGCCAGCGTGAGCATTGAGAACACCAGCGTGGAGGGGGCATGCATCATGCTGCCCATACGTTGCATACAGCAGCGCACCGACGGCCGGCACTTCGTGTGGACCGTCAGGGAGGGCAAGGCACACCGTACCGATGTCACCCTTGGCGATGCCGTGGGCAACAGCATGATTATCAGCGAAGGACTGCAGCAGGGTGACAAGGTCATCACTGCCGGCTACCACAAGGTGAGCGAAGGAAAGGAGGTCAGGGAATGAAGCAGTCGTGGGTGATGTGGCCCATCAGCAACTATCGCATCACGGCCTTCCTCGTGGCGCTGTTGCTGGCGTTTGGCCTCTACGGCATCTATGTGATGCCCAAGGATGAGTTCCCTCCCTTCACCATCCGGCAAGGCGTGGTGGTGGCCGTGATGCCCGGAGCTACGGCAGAGGAGATAGAAGAACAGGTGGCCAGGCCTCTGGAACGCTACGTGGCCACCTACAAGGAGGTGGACCGGAGCAAGACCTACAGCACCTCTTCCAATGGCATGTGCCTGCTCATGGTGCAGTTTCAGCACGACCTGAACGACCTTACTCCCATCTGGAGCAAGATGAAGCATGGGCTCAACGGTTTCAAGTCTCAGCTGCCCTCCGGGGTGATAGCCTTGCTGGCACAGGATGACTTCGGCGACACGTCGGCCTTGCTCGTCACCGTGGAGAGCGACCAGCGTTCCTATCAGGAACTGCAGGGCTACAGCGACGAACTGGCCGACCGCCTGCGACGTCTGCCCAGTGTGAGCAACGTCCGGCAGCTGGGCGAGAAGAAGATGCAGATCACGCTCAGTGTGGACCGCGAGCGTCTCTCTGCCTATGGCATCGGACAGGGAGCCTTGATACAGGCCATACAGTCGCAGGGACTGACCACCGTGAGTGGCAATGTGCACAGCAGTCAGCAAAACCTCATGATACACGTGGCTCCTACGGACAACTCGGAGGAGGAACTGGCCAACCGTATCATCTACAGCGGCCCCGACGGCAAGGTGGTGAGGGTGAGAGACGTGGCCGAGGTGGTGCGCGAGTACGACCTGAGCGACTCATACATAGAGAGCAACGGCAAGCGCTGCCTGGTGCTCTCGCTGGAGATGATGAAGGGCAACAACATCGTGCAGTACGGAAAGGATGTAGACAAGATACTTGCACAGTTCTCACAGGACTATCTGCCCGGCGACGTGGAGATGCATCGCATCACGGACCAGCCCCACGTGGTGGACAAGAGCGTGAGTGACTTCCTGCGCGACCTGCTCATCTCCATGCTCATCATCGTGGCTGTGATGATGGTGCTCTTCCCCTTGCGAAGCGCCATCGTGGCCGCACTCACCATACCGCTCTCCACCTTCATCAGCACGGGCATCATGTATGCCTGCGGCATCGAACTCAACATCATCACCCTGGCTTGTCTCATCGTGGTGCTGGGTATGATCGTGGACAACTCCATCGTGGTCATCGACGGCTATCTGGAATACCTGGGCAAGGGCATGGGACGGAGAGAGGCTGCGGCCAGGAGCGTGGTACAGTACTTCTGGCCCATGCTGCTCGCCACCTCGTGTATCTGTGCCATCTTCTTCCCGCTCATCCTGACCATGACGGGTGAGGCTGCCGACGTCATCACGCTCTTCCCCATCACCATCACCATCAATCTCATGGTGAGCCTGGCCATCGCAGCCGGGGTGATACCGGTGCTCAATGCCGGCATCATCCGCAAGGTGAAGGTGAAGAAGGAGGGTAAGAAGGACATCACCGACTGGGTGCAGCACATCTATGACCGTACCCTGGCCTGGAACTTCCGCCATCCCTGGATGACCATCGTGGGTGGCGTGGTCATCTCCCTGGCAGGCCTGGCCATCTATCCACTGCTGAAGATGCGCCAGTTCCCCTTTGCCGACCGCATCCAGTTTGCCGTGGGGATATACCTTCCCGAAGGCAGCGGCATTGCAGAGACGCAGGTCATAGCCGACTCGCTCTCGCAGATACTCCGGAAGGATGATCGCGTGGTGGGTGTGACGACCTTCATGGGATGCAGTTCGCCCCGTTTCCACTGCAGCTATGCGCCTCCTATGGCGGGACCCAACCTGGCCCAGATGATCGTCAACACCACCGACGAGCAGACGGCCCTGGCCGTACTCGACGAGTACGCCCCGCAGTACTACGGTCACTGGGAGAATGCCTACGTACGGTTCAAGCAGATGGACTATCTGCCCGTACCGACCTACGAATACCGTTTCTATGGCAACGACATGGACTCCATACAGAAGGCTGCCGAGATGCTGATGGCGGAGATGCGTGGCTATGCCGAACTGGAATACGTCTCGACCGACTATGAGCATCCCATCCCCATCGTGGAGGTGAGCCTGGATCCTGTGGCTTCCTCACAACTGGGCATCAGCCGTACGAGTGCAGAGATGCAACTCATGCTGCAGACGGGCAAGACACAGGTGGGCTCCATCTGGGAGGCCGGACAGGTGGACGGCAAGAGCAAGACCTACGAGGTGCCCATCGTGCTGCGCGACAAGGCCACCGAGCAGCTTACCGTGAGTGAGGTGCAAAACACCTTCCTTACCACCTCTGCCGGTGCTTCCGTTTCGCTCCGTCAGGTGGCCGACGTGGCACCCGTGTGGAGACAGCAAAGGATCGTGCACCGCAATGGTGAGCGATGCATCTCGGTGAAGGCGGAGGGTAAGCGCGGTGTCTTTGCCCTGGGCATACAGAATCGTGTGCAGGACTACCTGAAGCACATGCCCCTCCCTGCCGGTGTACGCGCCGAGGTGGGTGGTGAGACGGAGAAGAACGGGGAGATGCTACCTGAGATCATCATGGGCATAGCCCTGGCTCTGGTTGTGATATTCTTCTTCCTGCTGTTCTACTTCCGCAAGTTCTCCGTGGCCACCATCTGCATCGCAGCCATTGGTCTGGGCATGCCCGGAGCCATGGTGGGACTGCTCGTGCTCAACAAGACCATCGGTCTGACCTCGCTCTTCGGATTCATCACGCTCATGGGTATGGTCATGCGCAACGAGATACTCATCTTCGAGCATGCCAACGACCGTATGGCAGAGGGCATGACGGCTCGCGATGCAGCCTTCGATGCCGGCAAGCGTCGCATGGTGCCCATCTTCCTGACCACGGCCACCACGGCTGTGGGTGTGGTACCGATGATCCTGGCGGGCAGTTCGTTCTGGCAGCCCGTAGGTGTCACCATCTTCGCCGGTGGTGTGGGTATGCTGGTGCTGGTCACCACCGTACTTCCCGTGGTGTACTGGAAGCTCAACGAGAAGAAAGACTAAAAGCCACCGTCGCAGCGCTTTCCGCTGCCCTCCAAAGCTGCCGTACCCACCGGTTTGCCCTACCCTAAGCCACCGTGCCCAACGGTTTGCCCTACCATAAGCCACCGTACCCGACGGTTTGCCCTACCATAAGCCACCGTGCCCGACGGTTTTCCGTCGGGTTCCATAACCCCCAAAACCGAACAAAAGACAAAATATGAAGAAGATGACCACTGTGCTTCTGGCCGGACTGCTGACACTCTCTGCCCATGCACAAGACAACTATACGCTCGAGCAGTGCATCGAGGCAGCCAAGGCCAACAACAAGGCCCTGCAGAGTGCCGTGCTCGACATCAAGATGGCCGACGAGCAGAAGAAGGAGGCCTACACGCAGTATTTCCCCAAGATAAGCGCCAACGTAATGGCCTTCCAGGCTTTCGACAAGATCATGAAGGGAGACGGAACGGTTCCCATGGAGATCGCCATGCTCGGGGAGCAGTTCATGCCGCTCATCGGTATGCCCATAGAGATACGCGAACTCAACCGCATGTACTCGGCTACGCTCTCCATCATGCAGCCCGTCTTCGCTGGCGGTCAGATCGCCACAGGCAACAAGCTGGCCTCCCTGCAGCAGAATGTGATGCAGTTGCAGCTGGAGATGAAGGAGAAGGACATCGTGGGCAAGGTGACGGAGTGCTTCTGGCAGATAGCCACGCTGCGCTACCAGCTCTCCACGCTTGACGCGGCAGACAAGCAGCTCGGGGCGGTCTACGACAACGTGGAGGCGTATGTAAAGGCCGGTGTGACCACGAGCAACGATCTCCTGAAGGTAAAACTGCAGCAACAGAAGCTGGCCAGCAATCGTCTGAAGGTGGAGAACGGCCTGCAAGTCTTGCAGATGCTCCTGGCACAGCAGTGTGGACTGGGAGTGAAGGGCATACAGATTGCCATACCGGAGGATGCCATGAGCCTTCTGGAAGGGGACGAAAGCCGGATGCCCATCAAGGCACAGGACGCCTCGTCTGCCTCCATGGGTCGCAAGGAGTACCAGCTGATGCAAGCCGGAGTGGATGCACAGGCTTTGCAGATAAAGATGGAGCGTGGCAAACTGCTTCCCACCGTGGCTGTGGGCCTGATGGGCTACAACACCGGTATGGGCGGCATGTCCGACCGCGTGAAAGAGTATATGAAGACCAACATGACCAATGCCATGGTGATGGGTACGGTGAGTGTGCCCGTCTCTGACTGGTGGGGAGGTACACATGCCCTGCGCCGCCAGAAGCTGAAGTTGGAGCAGGCACAAAATGACCTGCTCGATGTGCAGGAGAAACTCGCCATCGACCTGGAGTCAGCGTGGGCGAACGTGGTGGAGGCCTACAAGCAGATAGACATACTCCGCACCTCCGTGGAGGAGGCCGCCGAAAACCTCCGCATGTCGCAGAGCAACTACAAGGCGGGTGTGGAGAACCTCACCGACCTCCTGGATGCCGAGACCATGCACCGTCAGGCTCAAAACGACCTCTCTTCCGCCGTGGCCAGCTACCAGATAGCACTCGCCAGGTACCGCCTGAAGGTGGAATAGCGGCAAGGGACAAGGACTAACGCAGTTTGCCCCTGCCTTCTTGTGAAGGATTGAAAGCAGAAACATTCCATGCAATAAAGGTGCAGAAAGCTTTTGGAAAGGTTCTTTTCTTACAAAGAAAGCTTTTCCAAAGGCTTTTCGTTTGGTTAGCGTGAGCCGTTGTTTCAGGTATTTCACACGATTCCCACAGGAAGCGGAAAAATATAACCGCTTTTGTTTTACTTTACGCTTACTTATTTGTACCTTTGTAAAGCAATTGCGAAACTAACCAACAAAAACATGAAGACCAGAATGATGAAGAAAAGACTATTTTGCCTTTTGCTGACATTGCTCTGCCTGACCGGCAGGGCATCTGCACAGGATACGTTCAGCGGCTATGAGGTGGCCAGGGAGGGAGCCTGGTGCTGGTTTGCCGACCCCAGGGCCACACATTATGAGAATGCGTCGGGTACGATCAATATGTCGTACGTAGGCTATATCGACGTGCACGGCAACGTGAAAGCCACGCAGTACAACTTCAGGACGGGTGAGAAGAGCGACGTACTGGTGAGGAGCTACTTCCAGCCTGACGACCACAACAATCCCACCTTCCTCGTCCTGCCCGACGAGCGCGTGCTGATTATCTACAGCCGTCATACGGACGAGCCCGCCTTCTACTACCGCATATCCCGCAGGCCTGGTGACATCACGGATCTGGGCGAGGAGAAGTGCCTGAAGACCAAGAACAACACGACCTATCCCTCGCCCTTCATCCTGAGCGATGACCCCACGCACTGGTATCTGTGCTGGCGCGGTATCGGTTGGCATCCCACGATGGCCCGCCTGACAATGCCGGACGAGAACGATGACGTGCGCTTTGACTGGGGGCCCTATCAGATGGTGCAGAGTACGGGTGCTCGTCCATACGCCAAGTATTACAGCAATGGCAAGGACAAGCTGTACGTGACCTACACAACGGGACACCCCGACAACGAACAACCCAACTGGCTATACTTCAATGTAATCAACATCAACGGGGGCGGTGAGCCTACACTGGAAGACATCAAGGGCAACCGACTCTCGACCATCAAGGATGGCACATTCCGGGTGAGCAAGACGGAGGAATATGCGCAGCGCTACCCCCTGACCCTTGTGGACAGTCCCGCGGACTTGCGGGACTGGGTGTGGCAGATAGCCCTGGACAAGCAGGATCGTCCCTGCATCGCCATGGTGAAGATCAATGGAGGCAAGAGTCAGCATGAATACTACTATGCCAAGTGGACGGGTTCGGCCTGGAGGCTGACGGACCTGGCCGACGGCGGCGGGAAGTTCCACATGAGCAATACGGAACATTGCTACAGCGGCGGCATGGCTCTGGATCCACAGAATCCCAATATTGCATTCCTGTCCATTCCTACCAAGGGGCGCAACGGACGGGTATATGAGATATGGAAGTACACGGTGGATGAACAGGGACTGGTGACGGAGAAGATGCAGGTTACGCGCAACTCACTGAAGAACAATGTACGCCCGTACGTCCTGCCCCAGAGTCAGGGTTCGCCCCTGCGACTGGCCTGGATGAACGGTGACTATCAGTACTGGCTGGTTCGCCAGGGGTATCCCATGGGCTTCCCCACCCGCATCATGGCCGACTGCGACTGGGAGGGCTTCCAGGCTCCGCAGAAGGCCAAGACCGTGAAGTGGACCTTTTCGACCAGGATCAGGATGGATGGTGCCCATTACGAGGGTGAGCTGTTCCGTCAGGGCGACATCGTGTATGGCCTGGATGGTGCGACGCACCGTCCCTATGCCATCGTGCAGGGTCAACGGTATGACAGTCAGAACCAGCTCTATACCAGCGATGCCTGGGCCAACAACAGTACGGGCACACAGGGGGACAACTGGCCGACGCAGCTTGAGGAATGGACCCTGGGCATCAGCTATGACGGCGAGTGCCTCATCTTCAGCCGGGACGGCTACATTGACCAGGTGGTCCGTCCCATGAAGAAGGTCAAGGCTTTACGTCCCTGAACGCCCGGACGACCAATCGGTTAATTTCTGAGCGCCTAATCGGTTAAACAACTAATCTCCTGACAACCAAATGATTGTTTGCATCGCAGAGAAACCGTCCGTGGCCAAGGACATCGCCCATGTACTGGGGGCCAACAGCCAGCGTGACGGATACATGGAAGGAAACGGCTACCAGGTGACCTGGACATTCGGTCACCTGTGTGAACTGAAGGAACCCCACGAATACTATCCGCAATGGAAGACGTGGAGCCTGGCACAGTTGCCCATGATACCGCCCCGATTCGGCATCAAGCTGAAGGCGGACAAGGGTATCGAGAAACAGTTTGCAACGATACAGCGACTGATGCAGGGTGCCGAGGGTATCATCAACTGTGGTGATGCCGGTCAGGAGGGAGAGCTCATCCAGCGATGGGTGATGCAGAAGGCGGGGGCGAAGTGCCCGGTCAAGCGTCTGTGGATATCCTCGCTGACCGAAGAGGCCATCCGCGAGGGTTTCCAGAACCTGAAGGACCAGTCGGAGTATCAGAGTTTGTACGAGGCCGGACTCTCACGTGCCATCGGCGACTGGACACTGGGCATGAACGCCACACGTCTGTATACCCTGAAATACCGGCAGGGACAGGGGCAGGTGCTCTCCATCGGTCGTGTGCAGACTCCCACCCTGGCGCTCGTCGTAAAACGTCAGCAGGAAATAGAGAACTTCGTACCACGTCAGTCATGGGTACTCTCCACACAATACCGCGACACACGCTTCAATGCCATCCAGCGCGACGAGGCTGCCGAGGCCGAGGAGGCTGCCCAGATTGCCGAGGCGGCCAGGCAGGGCAAGACCCAGAAGTCCAAGGGACCCATCTACAAAACCATGGAGTACGCCACGGAGGCAGAGGGCCGGGACGTGCTGGATGCCATCAGGGATCAGTTGCTGACCGTGTTGTCCGTCACGAAGAAGAACGGAACGGAGTCGGCTCCGCGCCTCTATGACCTGACCAGCCTGCAGGTGGATTGCAACAAGAAGTTCGGCTTCTCGGCCGACCAGACCCTGCAACTCATCCAGGGGCTCTATGAGAAGAAGTTCACCACCTATCCGCGTGTTGACACGACCTTCCTGCCCGACGATGTCTACCCCAAGTGCCCGCAGATCATGAACGGCCTCTTCCTGACGAAGTTTGCCGGTCAGGCACCATACGCAGCCCTGGTAAAGCCCTTGGGTGGCAAGGCGCTGAAGAAATCAAAGAAGGTGTTTGACAACAGCAAGGTGACGGATCACCATGCCATCATTCCCACCGGCGTGCAGCCCCAGGGACTGAGCGAGATGGAGCAGAAGGTCTTTGACCTTGTGGCACGTGCCTTCATTGCCGCGTTCTATGACGACTGCAAGTTCGAGACGACCACGGTCATGGCAGAAGTGAAGACAAAGAAGGCCAACCCGGGAACTCCGGAAGTTCCGGTTACCCAGGAGAGTCCGGTTATTCCGGGAAGTCCGGAAAGTCCGGCCATGCCGGCTCGGCTGGATCTCCCCGAATCCATCCTTTTCCGTGCCACAGGCAAGCGAATCACAGACGAGGGCTGGAAGGTTGTATACAAGAAACCTGCCCAGGGGGAGGCGCAAAATACTCCCGAAAACCAGGATAGCGCAGACGGCTCTGAGGCATCTACCCCCGGAGGGACAGGCGACAGTTCCTTCCCTGCCTTCACCAAGGGCGAGAGCGGTCCGCATTTTCCCAGCCTCTCCGAGAAATGGACCACACCGCCCAAACCCTATACCGAAGCCACGCTGCTCCGTGCCATGGAAACGGCCGGACGACTGGTGGACAACGAGGAACTGCGTGATGCCCTGAAGGAAAACGGCATAGGCCGCCCTTCCACACGTGCAGCCATCATCGAGACACTCAAACGTCGCCACTACATCCGCCAGCAGCGCACCACGCTCTGGGCTACGCCGACGGGAGTGGAACTGATCAGCCTCATCCGTGAAGACCTGCTGAAGAGTGCGGAACTGACAGGTATATGGGAGAAGAAACTACGCCAGATTGAAAGTCACCAGTATGAGGCCCGCACCTTCATCGGTGAACTGAAACAGATGGTTTCCGATGTGGTGATGCAGGTACTGTCCGACAACAGCAACCGACGTGTACCCAGCGAACCCGCCGAAGACAAGAAGAAAAAGAAATAGGGACGCGCAATAAAAGCCGCGGTTTTCAGTTTATTAAGTCATGCGCAACTGGCTCAAATATATCTTTGTCTGCTACGGCATCCTGCTCCTGGTGGGATGCGGTGCGGATGCCAATGTCAAGAAGGGCGATGCCTTCTTTGCCATTGGCGAGTATTATGATGCCAGTACCGAATACAAGAAGGCCTACTCCCGCACCCCAACCAAGGAAAAGGAGAAGCGTGGCGAGCGGGCCTGGAAAATGGCGGAGAGTTTCCGTCGCATCAATTACACGGCCAAGGCCATCGGTGCCTACCAGAATGCCGTGCGCTACCACTACCCCGACAGCTCAGCCATCCTCTACCTGGCCCAGATGCAGCACCGCAACGGCGAGTATAAGTCTGCGGCCAGGAACTACCGTCAGTTCCTGGATTCCGTACCCGGTCATCCCCTGGCCGTGAAGGGTCTGCAGGGTTGTCTGGACGCACCGGTATGGAAGGAGCATCCCACGCTCTATACGGTGAAGAAGGAGGCGCTGTTCAACAGCCGTCGTGCCGACTTCAGCCCTGTGCTCTATGGCGATGAATGGGACGAGATCATCCTCAGCTCCACCCGTCAGCAGGCCACGGGCGACGAGATCAGCGGCATCACGGGCACGAAGAGCGGCGACATATTCCATTCCAAGTTGGACGACAAGGGCAAGTGG
>JAZRVZ010000215.1:0-18368 GCA_045599425.1 Bacteroidaceae bacterium
GGGCCAGATGTTTGCCTACGGCTTCCTTCAGATTCCACCTCACGATGGACACCCTTGCTTTCGGCTGTAGCCTTCCCACTGTCAGGGCGGCTTGGGGACTCACACCCGTTAGAATACGTTCGTGCTGGGCGAACAAAAAGAGTCCCTGTCAATAGGATGACGGGGACTCTTTGAAAAATTGTATACAGGCTGTAAGTCAATTATTACAGCCTAATGAATTTGTTTACAGATTGATGGTGTACATAATCAGGCTGTGAGCAGGAATCTCGACATTCATCTTCTTGCTGGCCTTTACCTGCTCACGCTTGGGATCCACGGGATGATTGTCGTAGTTGTTCTCAGCGTTGAGTTCACCGGTAAGGGTCGTCTTCATAGCGTTGGACTTCACTGAGAAGCGACCCAGGTTGACTGTGGCAGAAGTGGCCTTGTCGGTCATGTTGGCCACCTTTACGTAAAGCTGACGCTTGTTAACGTTCAGAACTACGCTCTGACCCAGCAGGTGGTTCTTGAACTCATCGTCACCACCGGCAAACTTCACGCAGTCGCCATAGTAGTACTGACCACTGGACTGACCGAACATCTGCTGAACATAATATGAGCAGGTGAAGTAAGGACGCTCATTGTCAAAGTAGATCATGTCAGGGTTCCAGTTGGTGTTGTGACGGTAAGCAAACAAGGGAGCGTATGAAGTCATAACAACCTTGTCAGCATTGCGCTCCACGTGCATCAGGTAGATAGCCTCTGCCAGAGCATCGCCCCACTGGTTTTTCTGTCCGTGGCTGGGCTCCTGTACGCTGTACTCGCCCAGGTAAACCTTGGTCTTCTTATCCTTGTAGAACTCTTCGTCATACTGACGGCTGTCGATGAACTTCTGACGGGGATCGTAGTAGTGCTCATCCATGATGGGCAGACCAATCTCTTCGGCAAACTTCCATGACTCCTCGTAGTCAGCATTGCCGGCATGTGAACCGGGACCTGCGGTACCCACGATGACAATGTCAGGATACTTGGCACGAACCTGGTCGTATATAAACTTGAAGCGCTCCTTGAACTCGGGAGTGATCTTCTCCTCGTTACCGATACCCAGATACTTCAGGTTGAAAGGCTTTGGATGACCAGCAGCTGCACGCACGGCACCCCACTTGGTGTTGACATCGCCGTTAGCCCACTCAATCAGGTCGAGAGCCTCGTCAGCCCACTCCTGCATCTCGCTCATGGGCAGTGCTCTCTGAGCCTGGATGGGGAACATGTTCCAACCACCGTTCACACCCTGGCAGCTCACACCGCAAGGCAGGATGGGAAGGGGCTCCATGCCCATATCCTCACACAGCTGGAAGTACTCGAAGTAACCCACCTCCATGGACTGACCGTAGCCCCAGGTGTTCTTCAGAGCCTTGCGCTGCTCCTTGGGACCCACAGTCTCCTTCCAGCGATAGGTATCCCAGAAACCGTCACCACCACCATGAGCCACACAACCACCGGGGAAACGCATGAACCTGGGATTCAGAGCCTCCAGAGCCTCTGCCAGATCCTTGCGGATGCCATGGCCATGATAGGTGTCCTGAGGAACGAGGCTGACCATGTCGACATGGATCTCACCGTTCTCCAGTACCAACAGCTCCAGGCTGGCATTCTTGCAGTCAGCATTGGGAGTCAGCACAGCCTCGTACTTCTTCCAGTTCTTGTCCGAGAGCTGAATGGTAGTCTCAGCCAGAATCTTGGGCTGACGGCCGGACTCAACAAGCACCACGCGCACGGGCTTCTCGCCACCGGTAACGTTGCGCATCCAGATGCTGAAGTTATACTTGGCACCGTTCTTCACGTTCATGCCATTGTAGCCATTGTTCATCATGCCAACACCTCTCCAGCCATTGAAGTCATGGAACTTCTCGGTGCGCTCCGCATAAATGCGCATGTAGGTGGGGTTATTAGGATGGATGGGATCCTGCGTGCCGAAGTTGATGTAACCAGCCGAGTGACCGGGGCGCTGGAAGGTCCAGCAGGTACCAGGACCCCAACCGTCGCGGATAGAAGGATTGTACTCGAACGAGCCGTTCTGAACCAGATTAGCATTCAATCCGCCATCGGTAGCCGAGCTGATATCCTCGAAGAAGATACCCAGCAGTTCATCGCTGATGGCCAGACCGCCCTTGGGCGCACTCATCGGTTTCTGTGCTGATACCGACATGGAGGCTAAGAGAAGTGCCCCCAATGCAAGATGCTTGTTTTTCATTGTCATTATAATATTAAATATGGTTTGTGTCTATGATTGACGTCGTAAAGATACAATATTATTTCGTATCAACCAAATATTGGGTTGATTTTGTGGGATTTGTTGGCCGAAGTACTTGCTTATATGAAGATTTTGGTTTATCTTTGTTGGGTGAAAACGGGATTTACCATGGAAGACAGAGCACACAGAGCGGTTGAGAATTTCATGAGCGGATATGGTTGCTGCCAGAGTGTTGTGGCTGCGTTTGCCGACTTGTATGGACTGACGGACGAGCAGGCAAAGCTGGTAGCTGCCGGTTTCGGTGGAGGTGTGGGACGAATGAGGATGATGTGCGGAGCAGTGTCTGGACTGGTGATTCTGGCTGGACTGAGTGAAGGTCAGACGCAAGGCGATGACCGTGAGGGCAAGGCGCATTGCTACAAGGTGGTGCAGGACTTGCTGGAGGCATTCAGGGAACAGAATGGCAGCATCATTTGTGCGGAACTACTGGGGCTGAAGGGGCCTGTCAAGCCAGGCAATTTCGTGCCGGACGAGCGTAATACTGAATATTACCGCAAGCGGCCATGTGGAGCGAAGGTTGAATCTGCAGCAAGGATATTCGCGGAGAGACTTAAAGGTAAGGATTGATTGACAAACCAACAAACAATAAAACATTATGTACAGTTTTGACAAAGAGATAGACCGACGTGGATCAGATTCCATGAAATGGAAGTTCCTGAAGAGTATGTGGGGACGTGAGGACCTGCTGCCCATGTGGGTGGCCGATATGGATTTTGCCACTCCCCCATTCATCCTCACGGCCATTCAGGACCGTCTGCAGCAACATCCCGTACTGGGCTATACATGCAGTAACGAACGCTATTGGGATGCCATCTGTCGTTGGAACATGGAGCACTACGGGCAAAAGGTAGAACGAGAGGAGGTGAATTATATCCCTGGCGTTGTATGCGGAATATACCTGGCCATCCAGACCTTTACGGAGAAGGGTGACAAGGTATTGATTCAGCAACCGGTGTACCATCCATTTCACCTGGTTCCTGAGGCAACGGACCGTGTGATTGTGGACAGTCCGCTGAAGTGGACGGGCGATACGTTTGAGATGGACCTGGACCGTCTGCGACAGGATGTCAAAGGATGCAAACTGATGATCCTCTGCAATCCCCACAACCCGGCTGGACTGTGCTGGAGTAAGGAGACGCTGGTTCAGGTTGCAGAAATCTGTCACGAGGCCGGTACGCTGGTTGTGAGCGATGAGATCCATTGTGACATGTTGCTGGGCGAACGCAGACATATTCCTTTTGCCTCCGTCAGCGAGAAGGCACGCATGAACAGCATCACGCTTCAGGCTGCCACCAAAACCTTCAACATGCCTGGTGTAGTGGCCTCGCAGGCCATTGTTTACAACCCAGAGATTCGCGAACGTTACTTCAGCTACATCGAGAGGACAGACATGGATCTGGGCAACAGCTTTGCCTACGACTGTGTGGCAGCTGCCTACAGTGAGGAGGGCGACGCCTGGCGCAAGGAAATGCTGGCGTATGTGCAGGGTAACATGGATTACATGAGGGAATTCCTAGCTGAAAACTGTCCACTGATACGCATGATTCATCCACAGGCCAGTTTCCTGGTATTCCTGAACAACCGTGACCTGCTGAAGGTTCTGGAAGAGAAGCAGACGCCCTACACACTGAAAGAGGGCGAGAAACTTACGCCCAATCAGATTGCCCAGCGACGCCTGGAGCATTTCTATACCGATGGTGCCCACCTGGCGCTGAACAGCGGCAGCATGTTTGGTGAAGAAGGTACGGGATTCATGCGTATCAACATGGGTTGTCCGAGAAGTACGGTGGTACAGGCCATGAATCAGTTGGCCGAGGCATACAACTCCTTGCTATATAAGTAAACTCCCCTACCCGTTAGAAAGAAAGTCCGGAAGGATCATCAAATCGAAATCCACCTTCACCCCTATCATCTATCTTACCAACAAACAGTTAATAGGCAGATGCAAAGGTGAAGGTGGATTTCTATCTACATGTTAATTTTGTCAGCCCTGAAATTCGGGTTTGTCGTCCTGTTCCTTTTTCTCATAGCGGTAGACATCCATGATCTTGGTCTCAGCCAGGGACTCACACACCCATTCGCCCAGGGTACCCTTCATGCCTTCATCCAGGTTCTTTTGGGCATCACGGAGGTCGGTGGCCTGAACCATGATGGTCTGACGAAGGCGCTTCTCTACCCCAGTCTTCTCATCCAGTGTGATAAAGGCTACACGGGCCTTGAACCAGCGATCAGCCAGACTATCGTTGCTTTCAAACAGCTCGGCAATCTTTGCCTTCTTGATGTCTGTCACCTCATACTCACCACTCATGAAGGGTTCCATTTCCTCGATGAACCTGTTTTCAGCCTCGGCAAAGCTCAGTGCATCCACCAGGTAGGCATCCGTAACCTTTTTGATCAAGCCATTCTCCATGGTCTTGTCATATTTCATCTTACATTCAAACCAGTTTGCCATTTGTATATTGACTATTTGACAATTTACTATAAACTATTATAATATTATCTCTGTGCATGCGCAATGAGTGCCTTGATCCTCTCGTTGAAACTGCTGGCAGAGAGCAGTTGCTCCAGGTATAGGGGCATGCGGTAGCGCCAGTAGTGACGAGGGTTGGCAGGGATGTTTATACGTTCCTCTGAAGGATCGGGATAACGCATATTGTCGTCAATGCTGAGCCAGTTCTGCAGACTGATGAGGCAGAGCATGGAGGGACTGAAAAGGTGACGTGCCACGACTTCCTCACACAGCCACCCGGGTATGCTGTGGGGGGCCTCTCCGTCCTTCTGGAGAATCTCGTTGAAGTACTGCTGGGCTCTTTTGGGATCTTCCTCCCACCACATGCGCAAAGTGCTCATGTCATGGGTAAAGATGGTTGCTACACTGCGATAGGGATTGTTTTCCAGTCGACTGAAGCAAATGCCCATATCCTTTGGCATGGTCTGAATTTCCAATGATAGCATGCGAAGCTCCTCCATAAGAGGGCGAACGCAGGCAGGTACCATACCGAGATCCTCGGCACAGCAGAGCATACGTGTGGCACCAGTGACGGCTGGGAGCTTCTGCTTTGCCACCTCGTACCAGAACTCGTTATGACGCTGGTAGTAGTAATGTTCATAAAGCGCGGCGAAGCAATTTTTTTCAACCTGTGACAGCGACTGATAGTAATAGTCTGTAAGGGCACCGATGCGGGGATGATAGTGTCCGGGCTGCTCTTCATCCTCAACGAAGAGTACGTTGCTGATGAGTCGGTAGAGGCCATAGCGCAACTTCTGCTCCTCTGCGGTCTTGCATTCGCCAAGGGCCTCCCTGACCTGAATCTGTGTCTGATACTCAGGCTTGAGCTCGTAGCTGTCCCGTCCGGCACGCGTAAGGAACCTGGCCTTGACCTCGTCAATCTGTTCACCAAAATAATCATATAGCATACCCTCTGTGATGAGGGGGATGGTGAACTCCTTGCGAAAGGTCACACCAAAGGTGGCAATCTCCTCGGGTGTCATGGGCAGAGCAGGACAGAAGTGCCCCAGCAAACCCTGTACGCTGTGCATGGGAATCTGCCAGATGCGGAAGAAGCCCAGGACGTGGTCGATACGATAGGCATCGAAATAGGTGGACATCCGGGTAAGGCGATCTCTCCACCAACGGTAGTTATCCTGTGCGATGCGCTCCCAGTTGTAGGTGGGGAAGCCCCAGTTTTGACCCTCGGCACAAAAATCATCTGGCGGAGCACCGGCCTGACCGTTCATGTGGAAGTAGTGGGGCTCAACCCAGGCCTCGACGCTGCTGCGACTGATTCCAATGGGGATGTCTCCTTTCAGTACAACACCATTCTGACGGGCATACTCACTGGTGCGGAGCAGCTGCTTGTGAAGCTGGAACTGCAGGTAGTAGAAGTAGGCCAGTTCATAGTAGTGTTCGCGTGCCGGCGCACAGAAACGTGAAATTTCTTCGCGCTTGTAGACGCTGAACTCGGGCCATAGGTTGAAGTCGCTGGTGCCGAACTTGTCGCGCAGGAATGAGAAAGCTGCGTAGGGCATAAGCCAGGTTGCATTCTCACTGAAGAAACGCTTGAAGGCGGGACTGTCCAGTACGGTGGGGCCCTCCTGACGGTATAGGCGCTGCAGGTAGCTACGCTTCATTCGGGTCACCTGCTCATAGTCCACTGTAAACTCTCCGTTCAGGCGTTCGCGCTGACGTTCGTATTCATGCATGAAGTCACTGTCGTTCACCTCATTAAGCTGACGAATATCCAGGTAGATTGGGTGAAGGGCGTAGACGCTGATGGCATTATAGGGATAGGAGTCCATCCATGTGCGGCTCTGAGTGGTGTCGTATATAGGCAGAAGCTGGATCATCTTCATGCCAGTCTCGCGTGCCCAGTCCACCATAGTATGGAGGTCACCGAAGTCGCCGATGCCCTGACTGCCCTCACTGCGAAGGGAGAAGACGGGCACGACGCATCCAGCCACTTTCCAGTGAGGATCGATGCGACGAAGTGGCCTGTCGGCCAGGATAATGACATCGTTGCTCTGCAGTTCCATGTCGGGGGTCCTGCGATTGTCGCCGTCCTCCCAGGCCACAACATCACCGGTTTCTTCGTTAAGCACGACATATTTGTACTCAAAAGGAAGCTGAAGGCTGGCGCCGCTAAGGGAGATGCACCATTCGTGCATACCGTCTGGAAGGAGACGCAAAGCGCGCTCGGGCTGCCAGCCTCCCAGCATGGGCACGCTGCCCACCAGCCCAAGGCATTCTCCCTTGCGGAGCTGGGGAGCCTGGACACGAAGAATGATGGTCTTGTTGAAATAGGGAAGCTCAGCCTTTCCCACATGCATAGTCACGCCCTCCACACGGCAATATGCCGAACTGTAAAGATGGGCCAGCACGGGTACGTCACGCCAACGGTCCTGTATATGTATGATTTTCTGGTCGTCGTAGGTTATCTGACGGGAAACAGCGTTCCACTCGCGGCGAATCTCACGTTCACCTGCCATGATAACATAGGTGTATTCAACAAACTGGATGTCCTTGCCAGTGATGTTGAAGTCGCTTGTCCAGACCCTGCCATCCGTGGTATGGAGTGGGAGCAGCTGTTGCTCTCCCCTGCCCCGTCTGTCCATGCAGGTAACCTGGGCGCAGACCATCTCGCCCCAATTTGTGGTGTAGTCGATGCTAATAAGCAGTTTCATTGTCTTTCTTGTGTTTGTGTTTGCAAA
This sequence comes from Bacteroidaceae bacterium, assembly GCA_045599425.1. GTDB lineage: Bacteria > Bacteroidota > Bacteroidia > Bacteroidales > Bacteroidaceae > Physcousia. The sequence continues at coordinate 7,502 of JAZRVZ010000215.1, forward strand.
TTTCTGATTGTTTTTGCGAGGACAAAGATAAGCATTTTCCAACGAATGGCCAAAAGCTAACATAAATAAATAAGGTATATGAGGAGAATCGGGAATTTAACAGTTGGAGGAAGCGATTTTGTGCCTGTAAAACTTGCAGGTAAAAAAAGAAAAACGTAACTTTGCATTAGTCTAAGAGAAGACGGACGGACTTTCCCGCACGGTACTGCGCAAAAACAAAGGACAGTTACCACACGGGAGGACCATACCAAAGATATAGCCGTATCGGTTTGACTGGGATACTCATCAAATTATACTGAAAACCGAGAATGCTTACGCATGCCAATGGCGGGCCACGCCCGGAAACGGGTAACCTTGAGTCGGTGGATTACAAAGGTATGCGGGCGCTCAAATCCTATTCACTCGGAGTTTCATCACATCACCGGTGCGGCTACCTACACAAAGCCTCCTTGCCTAAGTTTGTGCAAGGAGGCTTTGAAGCATATTGCCGGGCTATCAAAGAAAAGCAAACAAAAGGTATATCAGTCAAGGACCGTAATCTTGGCAAAGCGAAGAAGAAGCTGCTTGGTTCCGACATTGTCAAAGCGTACGGTGGCCTTGGCATCCATGCCCGTACCTTCAAGTGCAAGGATCTCACCCCTGCCGAAGCGGGAGTGTTCGACATGCTTTCCCACGGATAGGCTACCGGTAGGTGCTGGCGTTGACGCTGTTGATGAAGCATTTGAATATTCTGGTATCTGTCTATTGGACTGCAATGAATTGGGAGGCGTGGATTCCACGGATGAAGACGTGGCTGTTCCGGTAGTGGAAGACAAACGCTTCAACGTCTTCCCCCAGACAGTTGATGGGAATTGCTGGGCAGAGGAAGGCGAAACAGAGCTAACGGCGGAACCGAATGGGTGAACAGACGTCTTTTGACTCCTGCCGAATGATCTTCCTGATATATTGTCAATACCATTATAGCCCCCGAATGAGAGCCCCGAAGACTTATCTGACACAGTTCCCAGACCTACTTGCATGTACTGTCTGTCAATCTCCTTCAGGAAACGGCTTGGACTACTCATTTCAGTCTTGCCGAAACGGAAACGTGAGCGTGCTGTGGTCAGGTAGAGCTGTTCCTCTGCACGAGTCATGGCCACGTACATCAGTCTGCGTTCCTCCTCAATGCCTTTCACACCTTCCTGCAGGGCCATCTGATTGGGGAAAAGCTCTTCCTCAAGCCCCACAACAAAGACGATGCGAAATTCCAGTCCCTTGGCAGAGTGGATGGTCATGAGGGTAACCTTGCTTTCGTTGTCTGTATCCTTGTCCTCATCCATGTCACTCAGCAGGGAAACCTCTGAGAGGTAGTCGGTCAGGAGACAGCTTTCTCCTTCCTCCTTGCGTGTCTCGACGAAGGATGAAATTCCGTCCAGCATCTCCTGCAGGTTTTCCTGACGTGAAATGTCATCCGGCTCAGTGCCCTTGTTGATATCTTTGGCCAATCCACTCTCTGAGACAATGTGGAATGCAAGTGTGGAGGCATCGGTGGACTTGGATTTCTGGCAGAAACTGTCAACAAGCTGGGCAAATGTGGTAAGCTTGGTCATGGTGCCCTTGTTTACGTCAAGTTGTGTGCCAACAGGATCGCAGATGACATTCCACGGAGAGATTCCCTGTCGGGCAGCGCAACCGAGCACCTTGTTGAGTGTGGTATCACCAATACCACGGGCGGGATAGTTGATGACACGCTTCAAGGCCTCCTCGTCGCGTGGATTCACGGCCAGGCGCAGGTAGGCGATGACGTCCTTGATCTCCTTGCGCTGATAGAACGACAAACCACCGTATATGCGGTAAGGAAGACCGTCCTTGCGAAGGGCTTCTTCCAGGCTGCGACTCTGGGCATTGGTGCGGTAGAGTATGGCGATCTCATCGTATTCAATATGCTCACGATGGTGGAGTGCCTGTATCTTCCTACTGACTGCATAGCTCTCCTCGTAGTCGCTCTGCGTGGTGAAGAGGTGAATCAACTGGCCCTCAGCCTTGCGACTGTAGACCTCTTTGTGTATCTGACCCTGATTGTGGTGAATGAGACTGTTGGCCGCAGCCACGATGTTCTGGGTGGAACGATAGTTCTGCTCCAGTTTGAAAAGCCGGGCACCCTGGTACTGCTGCTGGAAGGTCAGGATGTTCTCAATATTGGCTCCACGGAAACTGTAAATGCTCTGGGCATCATCTCCCACAACACAGACACGCTGGCGATGCTGGGTGAGCAGCCATACAATACGATGCTGAGCATAGTTAGTGTCCTGATACTCATCCACAAGCACATACTCAAACCTGTCCTCGTATTTCTGAGCAATCTCAGGATTATTGAAGAATAGGTAATAGGTATAGAGCAGCAGATCATCGAAATCCATGGCATTGCTCAGCCGGCAGCGTTTCATGTACTGCTGGTAGATCTGTGCCACAGCTGGCACCTTGGCAGCCTGGTCACGCTTACGTATCTCCAGGTCACCTGCATACTGGTCAGGCGTGATAAGGTGATTCTTGGCCTGAGAGATATAGTTTATCACAAGACCAGGTTTGTAGATTTTTTCATCAAGTCCGTTCTCGCGAATCAGAGTGCGTATGAGACTCTTCTGGTCAGCTGCATCGTAAATGGTAAAGTCGCTGGTGAAGCCGATGGACTGGCACTCAATCCTGAGGATGCGGGAGAAGATGCTGTGGAATGTGCCCATCCAGAGGCCTGCGGCATTGTCGCCAACTTGACGGATAATTCGCTGCCGCATCTCGTCTGCGGCCTTGTTGGTGAAGGTCAGGGCCAGAATGTTCCAGGGCTTCAGTCCCTGCTGGATCAGATAGGCTATCTTATAGGTCAGTACACGAGTCTTGCCCGATCCGGCACCGGCAATGACAAGCGAGGGTGCATCGATACACTCAACGGCGGCAAGCTGTGATTCGTTCAGATCTGCCAGGAATTCGTTCATGGGAGTATGTAGCGTATTAGTTCAATGAGGAGATTGAGAAGAGAAAGGTTAACCAGCCAGACTGCCTGTCTGGAGAAACCGGCGGAAAGGAGTTGGGCGGTCAGTCTGACAAACGGTTCCTTGCGTGCAAAGAGGCAAAAGCTCAGGGAAGAGAGGAAGACAATGACCGATAGGGCGAAGGGTGCCCCGGTGAGCCATGGAGAGGGAAAGAGATGCCCTGTGACACTGCGCAGCTCACTGTCGGATTTGAACACCGGGACAAGGAAAGCTGCAAGAAGAATCAGCAAGACTGAGGTGAAGGCAATGAATCCGATTCGCTCTCCCACCGTCTTGCGTTCCCTTCTCCAGATTCCAACAATGCCAGAGGACTGGATGCAACCCAAACCTACTGTAAATGCCAGGATGGGAAGCAACCAGGACGGGGCAAGCATCTGCATTACGTTCATGCAGAGCCATCGGAATCCTTCAGCACACAGTATACTGTGTACCTCAAGCCCCATGGCTACCAGGATCCACGAACAGACGGGGACGAATAGCAGCAGGCAGAGAAGGACGGTGGTAAAGAGTGAAGACAGTCGCCTATTCGTCATCTGGTTCAAGGTTGTCTATGTCAATGATACGCTGTTCGATGGCACGTACCACAAGACGTGTGGCATTGACGCCCGTCCGCTCGTTGGCCTTGAAGAGGCGGTTGACCAGTTCGGCCTGCCTCTTTTCCAGACTCTTCACACTGAAGGGCATGCCTTTGAGCTGTGCAATCATGTCCTTGGTGTAACCCAGGGCCAAGTGACGGAGGAAACGCTCGTCGTATTCGTCAATGTCAAAGTCAATGGCAGCATCTCCCTTCATGCTCTCGCCCAGGACAGACTTCTTGAAACGGAGGATGATTTTCTCCAGAATAGGCTGATTGAAGACGAGTCGGCGTCCCTGCATGACATTCTCAACGTCCGTATGTGTCAGCATCTCTCCCGTCTTGAGGATGATACCGTCGGCTCCGGCATTCAGAACCTCAACCCAGAGACGTTCGTTCAGTATTTCACCAGTGAAGATGAGGACGTGTGTCTGGGGATATCGACTGCGAACCTGACGGCAGATCTCAACGCCTACCGTGGTGCTACCACCCAGTCCGAGGTCAAGCAGAAGGAGGTCAGGGACCTCGTTGCGAAAGAGTTTCCAGAGCTCACTCTCATTCTGTGCCGTACCGATGATTGTGGCTTCCGGGATGTCACTGCGAAAGATCTCCTCAGTACCTTTCAGCTCAAGCTTGACGTCCTCGACAATGATAACTTTAAATGGATCCATGTGTATTTATGTATTTTGACGATTTACGGGTTAAGTTTATCTGTTCACGTTCGTGATGTGGCAGGATGTTTGATAGTAGACTGTTCTCTATTTATTTCAGTGTCAGGAGAATCTCTGCCCCACCCTCCTGACTCAATGCTATAAGGCGAAGACCAGGGAAGTTGTTCAGGGCATCCAGTTCACGCACGATCTGCTTGCAGACAAGGAGGTTTATGTTGCCTGACTCTGGGTAGAACAGTGAGTGCGCCTGACTTTCATCCATGTCGATACCCGGTAGTTTGTAGCAGATGCATGCCATACCGTCCTGAGTGGAAAGCCGGAGGATAGGCAGGCCGTTTTCCATTGCGTGCGGTTGCTGTAAATAAGAATCCAGGATATATGCATTGAAGCGACTTAGCAATTCTTCAATGAGAACGGCATCTGCATGAACGGTTAGGCCCGGGGTGATCTGAGACAACAACTGGCACTCGGACTTTCTTTTGCGTGCCAGTCGTCCAAACTGGCTTACGGCCTTCTCCAGGAAAGGTCCAAGTACCAGCGTTTCCTTACGATAGCAGTTCTGCATGGTCAGTTTGTCAACCTGACTGCTGAGTAGGGTGTATACCTCTTTATAATAATAGGAAAGTTCTGTCAGTTGCTTGAGGTCATCCAAGGGTGAGAACAACTTGTTTTCTTTTGAATCAGATGAATCCTGACCATGGCGCGAGATGCGTTCGGCCAACTGCCTGATCCGCGAAGGGTAATACATGGATTCATGCTTGATGGTACTGAGGCAGTTGTCAAGCACCTGGTTCTGAACATGAAGCCGGTGACTTTCATAGAGAAGATGGCCCAGTTCATCGTTTTCATGGTCAATCTGAGCGATATATGAAGAGGACTTGACTATGCGTGAGCCAAGAATGTGGGCGAGTGTCTTATAGACAGGTTCAGTCAGATTGTCGTTCTGTCGCGGCTGAAGACCATACAGGACAAGTTTGCCGCAGGTTCCAAGAACGACTTCGTCTGTCGTGGCACTGTCGCAATTGCCATCCTGAAGAACCATCAGTGTACTTTCCTCAGACTTCTGCAGCATTAGCTTCAATCCATCAACATGCATCCAGCCGTTCAGACCTTCAAGGGTGACATGAAGGATGCGTTGGGCCATCTCCTGAAGATCGGTCATGTCACTTACTTCCGTATCTTCGTCCTGCGTCTCGATCTGACGGCACAGTTGCTGCTGAAGAAGAAGTCCCTTACCAAGGTACATGCGACGACGCAGGATCATGAGTGAGAGAACAACAGCCATCAGGATGAACAGGGCCAGCAGCACCTGAAGCTGCAGGGACGTACTTTGTGTCTGCTCCAGCTTTTTGCAGTAGGTGGGAAGGGAATGGTCCTGATGGTACAGTTTGTAGAGTGCCGTACAGAGGTCGTTGTTGTAATGGTATGTGTCCCACTGATGAAGTGCAAGTGCTGAGGCGGCAATGTCGCCGCGCAATTGAATGACCATGTCATAGTCAAGTGAAGTACCATCCAGAAACAGTTCTATCTCATTGACTGTATTTTCAGTCTCCAGTTCGTTGGCATTATCCAGCTGAAGTCTTGGCTCAATTGCCTTCAATCCATTCATGGCCTCTTCCATCGCCTTCTCATACTTTCCGTCAACATAGTATTGTGTGGCCATGTCATGATAATATCCGGCTTCATCCTGCGCGAATGACAGGGAAGACAGGAAGAGCATGAACAGCAGAGCCATAACCCTGGGTAGACGGAAGAAGAACCGGCTGCCTTTTCCGGGCTGACTCTCAACACCGAAACTGCAAACCTGGAAGATCGCTGAGGTCTTACGGTATTTTTCGATGATTCCCTTACAGTTCATGATTCCAAAGCCAAAGCCCTTGTTCTGCTGCACATGGCTGTCCGACTCTCCGTTGGCCAAACCTATGCGACGGGAATCGTAGACCTTACTGTTGTTCAGGGTATCCACATCCTCCGGACTCATACCACAGCCGGTATCGCTGACGCTCAGTTCAACATATTCATCCGTGGATTCAGCCTTCACACTGACCTTTCCCCCATCCGGGGTGAACTTCCTGGCATTATCGGCCAGGGTATTGAGCATAAAAAGCGTCAGTGCCTCGTCTGCTTTCACGGACAAGTCGGTTTCCTGTACCTCAAGTGTAATTCCTTTCTGGTCAAAGGCATAATGCCCCTTCCTCAGCGTCTGGAAAATAGGTTCAAGCTTGATAGTTGAGATCTTGAGCGAAAGTTCTCCCTGTTCCATCTTGATCCAGTCGGTAAGGATATCGTTATAGCAAACGATGCGGTCTGTAAGCTCCATGATATACTGCAGCTTCCCAGGATCCATTATGCCATCACGATTCATTCGGTCAACCTGGTTGATGATACGATCCAGGAATGGAGTCACGGCATGTACCATGGAAACCTTGGCTCGCTTTTCAGCATTGCGTCTCTTGTTTGTATCAATCTTCAACGAGCAGAGCTGTACCTTTTCCCTGGCTTCCTCTGCCTTCTCTTCAAGTTCCTGCATGCGACGGGCATCCTTTTCCTGGACCGCCGGTACACTGCTGGCCTGGCTGGCCTTTAGCCGGATCTCATTGCTCTTGCGAAGACGGTAGGAATAAAGAATAATCAAGGCAACCACCATGGCAAAGACAAGGAAGGTGACAAGCAGACGAAGATGAAGTTCGTCCACCTCCTGCTGCAATGAAGACATGCGACTCTCCATTTCAACGTTCTGGCTGGTCCTTGCAATAATCTGCAGATAGATATTACGGTTGTAGTTACTCTCATCCTTCAGGTCCAGGGCACTGAAGGCCATACTGATCTGTTGCCGAATGCCAGCAATCCATTCAGGTACGGTATAGATACTGTCCGAATCAATCCAGCTAAGCTCTACACCGGCTTGCCCTTCATTCTGAACGTCGTCATAGAGGGAGAGCAACCTGTCGGAGGCATACCTGTTGTTATACAAGTACTGTTCGTTCACGCAGTCCAATGCCATTTCGTAGTAGTCCAGGGCACGATCGTAGAAGCCCTGCCTGAATGACATCTCGCCAAGGGTACGGTAGGCGCAGGCCGTCTGAAACAGGTCCTTGTATTCCCTGAATGCATAGACGGCATGCTGGGCCAATGCGTCCGGCAGGCAGGATTCGGCATCTGTGCTGTCCAATGGCAGCCAGTCGGCATGATGATTAAGCAACAGGTTGTAAAGGTCTGGATTCTTTTCGCGGATAATGGACGTGCGCTCTGGAGAAGAAAGCAGGGAGGCCAGTGCCTGAAGGGAGTTTGCCTCGAAGTAGGTGACACCCATGCTGCGACTGAATATCTGGCAGAGCATAAGATAGTCAAACTCCTTCACGGCCACTTCCGATGGTGTACCCACCACCAGACCACCAGAACCCATCATGTAATTGTAGTAGAGCCACTGGGTGGAATCGGTCACGACGGTAAAGTCATCGGCTATCTCATCCATCTCAGAGATGGCCTGTTGCTCCTGTCCCTGATAATAACAATAGGTGGAGGAAATGATGTGATATTCAGTACGTGCAAAGAAATAGTCCCTGCAATCTGCCTCGGACAAGCGCTCAAACTCCTCCTCTGTACGCTTCATCCGTCTCTGTGCAGTGTTGCGTGACTCAAAATAGTCAACGCCCTTTCCAATGCGCTGGTTGATCTTCATGCGAAGAACGTCGCTGACCAGCAGGATAACCTGGTTGTTGGTAAGCGTATTCACGCTGTCCAGGCGCTCAAAAGCAGAGGCAAAGTTCATCTGCTGGTAATCCACATAGGCCAGTAGATTCTGGGCACGAGCCTTTCCGTCGGTGTAGTCCCCGGCTGCCAGATAAGCCTTGTTCGCGAGACTGCGCGTGCTGTCTACGTCCGAATAACGGATATGATAGGCAAGGTAGTTGAGGGAATCCACGTAGTCACGCTGCACCTGACTTACCTCATGGCAGGAGGCAAGCAATAGCAAGACAAGTATCCAGCATATATGTTTCAAGTGTGTTACCAACGGACAAGACTGCTATTTGTTGTTGGCCTTCAGGATATTCTCGATTTCGGAAAACTCCTCGCCCATGTTCAGGTTCAGATAGACACGATAAAGGAGCGGAGCCCAACTGTTGACTGCATCAGGACGCAGACGGCGAAGGTCCTCACTGGGCTGTCGTGCCTCACGATAGAGTGACTGCATACGCTCACGGTCCTGTCTGCATTTGGGATTACGGACGTCGTTGCAGGCAATCAGCGCAAAGTCGGCTGCCTCATTCACATAGCTCAATGCCTTGTTGAAAAGAGCATTGATATGGTTGGGATCCTTTTCAAGTACATGGTCGGCCATCTCTGCAGACTTCAGCCACTGCTCCTTGTGCAGGTACATAAGCGACTTGCTGTACCAATATATGAGGGCGTCCTGGACATTATCAAGCATGGAGTCAGCCAGAGCGATGCAGTCGTCAAACCTTCGTTCTGCCTCATAGTAGTTGGCCAATGAAGTGAAGAAGAAATCATGCCTGGGATACTTCTCGATTCCATACATCAGCTGAGACAGCCATTCCGCACTGTCACCAGTGGCCTGAAGGCATCGGACCTTGTATTCCTGAAGGACCGGGCAACGAGTGCTGTCAGCAAAGGATATGGCGTTGTCAATATACTTCAGGGCATTGGCGGGACTCCCACTGTTGAAGGCACTGAGTACGGAATAGTAGGTAGAAGATGACAGAAGCGTGTCATTCTTCATCTTGGAATGGCCGGAAAGAAGGGCTTCGTCATGCAGGTCCGTATAGAGAGACATGTATTCATAGGTCTTCTTGTAATCGTTCTTCTTCAGGAAGAATCGGCCTCCAAGGTAGAGATTCGGACGATAGAGCAGCAACTGGTCACGATTCTTTCCACGATAGCGAGGCTTGACCTTGCCTTTCTCACCAGCCAGCGTGTCGACGCTGTCACAAAGAAGTGAATAGCGTGACGACAAAAGCATCGTGTTATAATAGGCAGCCGTATCATATTTCTGCTTCAGATAGGCTTTCAGGTTCTCCTGATCATTAAGACTGTGCTCCAGGGCTGCCACGGTGAAATAGATGTCAGCCTTCTGTTCATTGGTGAGGCCTTCCCGCTTCAGTGCATCAAGCAAAACCTTCTCCTTGTTCTTCTGGTCACGCTTATTCTTGATGGCCGTACGGGCATCCTTGAGCATAGTACGCACGGGTGTAGCCTTGGGAGCCTTTGCCTTTTTTTCCTCGGCAAAGCCCACAACAACGCATAATGCGAATATACCTAAGATAAATTTACGTAACATATTGCAAAGTTAAGAAAAAATCTGCTAAGCATGAAGCGTTTAACTTTAATTAGTGCAAAAAAACATGGAGTTGCCGTATGCAGGCAACCCCATGCTTTCATATTCATCGTTACATCCTCGAAACCAAGGATGACGTATCAGCGACGTGTCAGGGGATTAGTTAAACCACTTTACGTAGCAGAAATCCTGACGGTGAGGCAGGTTCTCGTTCTTGGGGAAGAGACGATAGGCCACCTTGAAGCCACCGGCATTCTTCAGCGTATGCTCCAGCTCGAAGGTGTAGTTGTTGCCATCGTGGCCTACTACCTTGAAGGCCTCAACACTGTAGATGTGATCCTGACCATCCTTGTCGGTTGACAGGGTAACGAGCTCCATGCCCAGTGCATCCTGCAGACCAGCCTCGTCAACTACCACCTTGATAGTGTACTTCTGACCGCTGGTGATGTTGCCCATCTGGATATCCTCTGGCTTCTCCATTGAAACGATACGGATGGCATCCCAGCGCTCGGCAACGGTCTCCTTCCAGGAAGCGATGTCCTTGGCCAGCTTGCAGTCGTTGGCCTCCAGCTTTGCACGACGGTCACGCAGCTTGTTGTAGAAGCGGCTGTAGTAGTCGTCAAGCTGACGCTTCATGGTGTAGTGGGGAGCAATGGTGGCGATAGAGTTCTTGATGACCTTCACCCAACCGGTGCTGTAGCCCTTGGCATTGCGTGCATAGTAGAGAGGCATAATCTCGTTCTCCAGCATGTTGTAGATGGTAGCGGCATCCAGCTGGTCCTGATGTGCCTGGTTCTGATAGGTACGCTTGGCGGTCAGTGCATAGCCGGCACCTTCGCGGTAACCCTCGTACCACCAGCCATCCAGTACGGACAGGTTGACAACACCGTTCATCTCAGCCTTCTCACCAGAGGTACCAGATGCCTCAAGAGGACGGGTGGGAGTATTCATCCAGATATCAACACCGCTTACCAGACGACGTGCCAGCTGCATGTCGTAGTTCTCCAGGAAGATGATCTTGCCCAGGAACTCAGGACGCTGGCTGATCTCGTAGATCTTCTTGATCAGACCCTGACCGGCACCGTCTGCGGGATGAGCCTTACCGGTGTACAGGAACTGTACGGGATAGTTGGGGTTGTTGACGATCTTGACCAGACGCTCCAGGTCGGTGAACAGCAGGTGTGCACGCTTGTAGGTGGCGAAACGACGGCCGAAACCGATCAGCAGGGCGTTGGGGTTGATCTTGTCCATCAGGTTAACCACACGGCTGGGGTCACCCTGGTTCTTCAACCAGCTCTCG
>JAZRVZ010000216.1:0-19670 GCA_045599425.1 Bacteroidaceae bacterium
TATTTACTTGCCTTATTAGCGGACTTTAGGAACTTTTTTTAGGATTTCGTGAACACTTCTTGTGGAAATACTATACATTTCTATGGGATTTCGTGAATTATGATTCGGAGAAGTAGAACATATAATTATCTTTCTTTACCTCTTTTCTCTTCATCTCTCTTTTTGCCTTTTGTCATATTTCTCCATTATTTGTTTTTTTGCTATCCCATGTCTCTTTATTTAGCCCAAATTGTTCATTAGACCATGGATGTGATTACGAATTATCTTTGTGTCAGCATCTGTAGCACATTGAATGAGCATAGGAGGTCCTATGTGATTGAAATGAGCTGCAAAGGATGCCAGAGAGAAGCAAAATCACGCCAATGTCGTCTAATGGACTATTTGGGTTTAACCATACTTCTAAATTACACATATCTTCCTATTCTCTTATCTTATCTATGGCTTTTCTCTTGTCTTACTCCAACCACTAGCGTTTTATCTATTTTTCCCATGTGTTCTTCCCTTTTACATCTCCTGCTTCTACCCTACCCTTTTTTAACTTTTATCTTCATCTATTGAGATTTTTGATTTCACCTTGTTAATTTCGGAATATGCCTTGTTTATACTTGTTGAATAGTACCCTCAATTCAAAGTGAACAATTTCCTTTTGTTCCTCATCTCAATCTATTTTTTTAACTTGTTAATCGCCTTTCTCTTTCTTATTCTTCTCTTACTACCTTTTTTTTGTTTCTATCTTTCTGCTTCGTGTATATTATGCTCAATAATTACTCAATTTACACATTTGGATACGTCGATATATATTTTACTTAATTTATACATTATTGTCTCTATTAATTCTGCAATGCATGCATTAGAACATGTATAAATTAAAAAATACAAATTGACAGTTGTTCTCTTTTACATTTTATAGTTTCAATATTTCAATTTTATTTACATATCTTTTTCATCATTGTTTAGACTAATTTGTCGTTTATTATCACTTTACTTTTTTTGCACGCTATTTCATTAATGATTCTTCTTTATGCTTCCCTTTCTTTTTCCGTTCAATCCCTCATTTTTATATTTTGTATGATATTAATTTCTTTGTACATTATTATATATGTACATTGATACAACTATACAATACTATATTCATACATCAGTACAATAATACAATAATACATAAGTACATATACAAACATGGACATCAGCACATTACAAAACATATAAATGTAAGCAATACCTAATGCCTATATACAAATATGCCGCAATGTATAAAAACAGCAATGCACACATATTATAATGTGTGCATTGCTAAATTATGAAATGTAATAATGCTTACTATTTTCTTGTTTCTCTATAACAGTTACAATAGGGTAGAGGAAGATAGTATTCAATTTGTCAAAATACCAGAATTATATACTTGTACTTTGTACGTATGCGTCTATCATTTCTTGTGCTGCGTCGTCAAGCGTAATTCCATCATAGTGTTTGCGGAGGAATTCGTGGACTGCTGTACGGATGATATCCTTCTGGGAATGTCCTGTGCGATAGCTGGCCAAGTAGAGTGCCTCGTCGTCAGCTTTGTCGAAGGCTACCTGCTTGCCACCTCGTGTCTGAAGGGTTCGTCCGGCAAATGGACGGCCTTTTTTGACCTCTACGGTTGCTTGTGATGGAGTAGGGGAGAGGGTCTCATTAAGTTCCTCGTAGATCTTCTCTGGAGTGGGATGCTGCGGACGTGGCTGTACGTTCTCTGACGCATTTTGCATCATTCCTGCTATGTTTGGTTTTATCTTTCTGTTTGCCATCTTGCTTCTTTTTTGTTTTGTCTTATGTTATATTCTTCTGTTTTTTCTATTCCTATCATGCTTCATTTCTCTCCTTCAAGAGATCTTCGTAGGCGCCATTGGCTTTCTTTCCCCATACTTCGGGCGTGAATTTCTTGCTTCGCTTGGTTACACCGCAGAGGTATTCGGCAAGGCGCATGTAGTCATCTGCTGCCGTTGATGTTGCTTCATATTCAAATAGGCTCATTTCGTTTGCTACACTTTCTGCACATCGAACACATTCGCGTATCTTTATTGGGAGCAGTGGACCGCCCATGATTTCTGTATTTTGGCACTCTCGCATGATATCCTTGTGTAGGCGTTTTGTGGCATTGTAACGTGTTAAGAGATAACCGATTATCTCGACTTTTCCATCCAATTCCTCATTAATTTCCTTCACTGCCTGTCTTATCGTTGGTACGCCGTGGAGGGAGAGGCTTTCTGGAAACATAGGTACTATTATGCCGTCGCTGGCCAGAAGGGCATTGGTGTTGACCATGGTGTCACAGCCTGGTCCACAGTCGATGATGATGAAGTCATATTCATCACGTACCTTCTCCCCAGTAACATCTATAGTATCCAGCAGACGGCTAAGTATCCTTTCCCTTGCCTTTTTGTTGACCAGTTCGTTCTCAAGGCCTGCCATTTGGCGACAGCTGGGGATGAAGTCAAAGCCTTCGTAGCGTGTATAAATGGGTGGAGTATCCTGTTCGCGTCTCATCCATTCGTACAATGTACCTTCCGGATGGTCAGAAATGGCTGTTCGATCCAGGATCATGGTCAGGTTGCACTGCTTATCTGCATCGATCATCAGTACTTTCTTTCCCATTAGCCATAGTGCAGTTCCCAGATTCATGCTGGTCGTTGTCTTGGCAACTCCTCCTTTGTCGTGGAGTATGCTAATTACTTTGCTCATAAGAATTATATTTTTATCTTGTCTATTATCATGTTGTTATATTTATATTTTCTTCACACCTTCACTTGGTTTCACTCTTCATTGGATGGCCTTTTCAGACTCCTTCTAAGGCCTTTTCATCTCAGGAGAAGGTTTTCTTGTTTGCAAAGTTACTAATCTTTGCCCATATTTGCAAATATAAATGCTTGTATTTTGCAATGTGGACATTAAAACATGTGGCAATGTATTATTCGTTTGTGTTTGACTATCTTTTCGACAATCGTTTGGATTTCTCGTAAAAATGCAGTAATTTTGGCTTTGATTTATGATGCAGCCTTGCTTTTGGTGTACCCTTTCCGGGAATATAGCCTACAGGCCATCTCTCTTAAACCACTTTAATGTTGTATAATGAACTATTTGGGACTTGTCATTGCAGTTGCTACCTTTTTGGTTATCGGTCTTTTTCATCCAATCGTGATCAAGGCTGAATACTATTTTGGTACTCGTTGCTGGTGGTGTTTTGCACTGGCAGGTATCTTGTTTATTGTGGCGTCCCTCTTTGTTTCCAGTACCTTGGCATCCAGTGTGCTGGGTGTGATAGGCTGTTCCTGTCTTTGGAGCATTCTGGAGATATTTGAGCAACGCAAGCGTGTCCTTAAAGGATGGTTCCCGATGAATCCGAACCGGAAGCATGAATATGAAGAATCCGAAAACAGGTAGGGTAGGGAAGTCTTTTCTCTGTTTTCATTATTCTTCTTGTTACCAACCTGACTCTATAGATCAGGTACAGTAGCGTTGCGACCTGATGTGTTTCTGCCGTTATGTGTTGTGTTGTTGCATTTTTATAGAAGATAAGGCACTTTGCTTACGCTTTATTTAATTATATAAGGTAATGAAAAACACAATGTAACAAAATGATATAAAAAATGGCCAAATTGTTTGCAGATTGAAATTTTTATTGTAACTTTGCTTCGAAAATGAGACAGTAATGGGGTGAAAGCCCTAAAAAATGAACTAAAAAAGAGTAAAAAGATTATGGACGCAAAGAAAGTCCTGGCCGATCTGCAGCGCAGATTCCCCAATGAGCCCGAGTACCATCAGGCAGTAGAAGAAGTCCTCAGCACCATTGAGGAGGAGTACAACAAGCACCCCGAGTTTGACAAGGTCAACCTCATCGAGCGCCTTTGCATTCCCGATCGCGTATATCAGTTCCGCGTAAGCTGGATGGATGACAAGGGTAACGTCCAGACCAATATGGGTTACCGTATTCAGCACAACAACGCCATTGGCCCCTACAAGGGTGGTATCCGCTTCCACCGCAGCGTAAACCTCAGCATCCTGAAGTTCCTTGCCTTCGAGCAGACCTTCAAGAATTCTCTGACAACCCTCGCTATGGGTGGTGCCAAGGGTGGTTCTGACTTCAGCCCTCGTGGCAAGTCAGACGCCGAGGTAATGCGTTTCTGCCAGGCCTTCATGCTGGAGCTCTACCGTCACATTGGTGCTGACTGTGATGTACCCGCTGGTGATATCGGTGTTGGTGGCCGTGAGGTAGGTTATATGTTCGGTGCTTATAAGAAGTACACTCGTCAGTTTGAGGGTGTGTTGACTGGTAAGGCTCTCGAGTTCGGTGGTTCGCTGATTCGTCCCGAGGCTACTGGTTACGGTACCGTATACTTCCTGCGTGCTATGCTGAAGACCAAGGGTGACAGCATCGAGGGTAAGACCGTAGCTATCTCTGGTTCAGGTAACGTTGCTCAGTACGCTGCTGAGAAGGTTCTGCAGCTCGGTGGTAAGGTTATGACCATGTCAGACTCAGACGGTTACATCTATGATCCCGAAGGCATTGATCGTGCTAAGCTCGACTATATCTTCGATCTGAAGCAGGTACAGCGTGGCCGTATCAAGGAGTATGTGGAGCAGTATCCCAACGCTAAGTATGTAGAGGGTGCTAAGCCTTGGTTTGAGAAGGTAGACATCGCCCTTCCTTGCGCTACCCAGAATGAGATCAATGAGGAGCAGGCAAAGGCTCTGGTTGCCAACGGCTGTATCGCTGTTGCTGAGGGTGCCAACATGCCTACCACTCCCGATGCTATCAAGGTATTCCAGGATGCTAAGATCCTCTATTCTCCCGGTAAGGCTTCCAATGCTGGTGGTGTATCAGTATCAGGTCTTGAGATGGCTCAGAATTCACAGCGCCTCAGCTGGACCTCTGAGGAGGTTGATGCCAAGCTGCTCTGGATTATGGAGAACATCCATGAGAACTGCGTGAAGTACGGTACCGAGGCTGACGGCTACGTAAACTACGTGAAGGGTGCTAACGTTGCCGGCTTCATGAAGGTCGCCAAGGCTATGATGGCTCAGGGCGTATTCTAAAGAATACTTCTAAAATATAGATATAAGGAGCCTGTCCACGATTTGCGGACAGGCTCCTTTGTGTCTTCATATCCGTGTATGCGATATAGTCCAAAAAAAGAATGAAGCGGATGCATGTTCCGCTTCATTCTTTCTTTTTTCTTTCAGAGCCTTCTTTCAGGGTTCTTGTGTGTTACTTCTTGAAAATCAACTGTGCATAGTTGTACAGTCCATATTTCCATACAACGAAGTCGTGCTGACCCTCAGGATACTGGATGAGCGTACAGGGAATCTCATTCTTGTCACAGAAGGCCTTCAGGCGTGAGCTGTTGAACATCAGTCCGTCACGACTTCCACAAACCATCCAGAGCAGTTTGTTCTCTTGCTTGGTCTTGTCCACGTCGGGAATCAGCTGCTCGGGTTGCTTCGTATTGGGAGCTGAGGAGAAGCCGCCCACGAAGGCAAACTTGTCCAGGTTGCCCAGACCGAAGTTCAGCGACTGACCACCACCCATGGACAGGCCGGCAATGGCTCTGTGCGCCTTGTCCGTATACGTGCTGTAGTGGCTCTCAATATAGGGAATGAGATCATCAATCAGGTCACGCTCGAAAATTTCAAATCCCTTGGTCATCTCGGGACCATAGATATTGCCTTCGGGCTTGTCGTTGGGAAGGGCACGACCGTTTGGCATGACGATGATCATGGGCTCAGCCTTCTTCTGTGCATACAGATTGTCCATGATGATGTTGGGTACACCCTGCATCCACTCCTTGTGGTCGCCACCAATGCCGTGCAGCAGGTACAATACGGGATATTTCTTTGATTTATCGTATTTGGGAGGCAGATAGATGGTCACCTTACGATTGGTACCAACGGTCTTCGATGCATATTCAGCCTCTGTGATCGTACCACGCTCGATGCCGGCAGTTTCCTTGTCAAATCTCTCTGCTGCTGGAACATAGTCGTTGAACTTTACGTCAATCTGCTGCATGCCGCCGAAACCACCCATGCCACCAGGACGTCCGTTTCCCATACGGGGCATACCGTTACCGCCAGGCATCCCGCCACCGGGCATTTGTGCACTGGCAGTCAAAGAGAGTGCCAGCAACGCTGTAAAATACATTTTCTTCATGGTCACTTTGTGTTTTGATGTTAGACATTACTTACTTCTATATGATGCTTGTCATGGGTTTAGGTTTAATGCCTGTAACCCATACCTGCTGTTTCTTTTGTTCGATTGTTGTCTATTGCCCGATGCTCTTCATGTGCCTGGCCATCTGTTCTCCCAGTCCGATCGTATAACCTTCCGAGAGGAATACAACCCGGTTGAATGTGTCTGCGATGACAAAGGCAGGAGCTACGCCCCTCAGTCCCAGTTCACGCTGCATCTCTTCATAGATGATGCCCTCCACGTCTATGCCAAAATGCGTATTGTGGGGTAGGGCAGGTAGGTCTGCAGGGTTGAACCTGGCTACATCTTCCTTATGACGGAAGAGCAGAACGAGGTGTCCTCCCCACTGTTCCAGAGACTCCCTTTCGTCAGCTATGTCTCTCAAGGCATGATTGGTTGGCTCGTTGTTTGGTTCAAGAAAGCCCAGGATATAGTATCCACGACCCGTCTTAGATAGGATTGATGTCAGGTCGCTTCCTTTTTCCTTAGGTAAGGTATTCCCGAAATCCTTCAATTCTATCGGCAGGAATCTGCTTTCGCTGTTCAGACTTCCTATGACCTGCAACCCCACTTGCGGCTCTCGTATCCGTAAGGGCATACATAGTTCCTGCCCTTTCATAAGTGGCTGTACCTCAAGATGAACCAGTACACTTCCGTCCGCCATGCGCGTGCCAGTAATCAGCATATAGTCTCCTGCATCCATGACCTGTGGGCGGCACAGCATTGTGCTCCAGTTGCTTCCTTCCGGGTAGTTCAGCAACTGCGCATGTCCTTCCCTGATGTGTGACAGCGTAAAATGCGTGTAGTACTTTGGATCTGCATTCCAGGAAAGGGGGTTCCATCCGATGCTCAGCCTACCCTGTACGTTTTCCTCAGCCTTATCTGTTTCCGACAAGAAGGAAACGTCCTGCCATTCTCCCTCGCGCTTCATATACTGCACCTTGCCCGTGACGGCATCAATTCGTGAGGGTATCCCCAGTGTACGGCAAAGGCTGACGTAGAATATGTCACGTGAATGTCCGTCCGTGATCCTGTGCCTCCATACCCCACTGGGCCACATGCACAGGCCTTGCGGATTCCGCGACTCGTCCAGTGTTATGTGACTACCGGTCCATTCTCTCACCGCCTCGGCACCCCCTTCCTTCAGTTGTTCCAGTAGTTCATCCGTCAGAGACTGCCGTAAATATGACCTGTATGGCGTCAGCAGTTCGTTGGCCACGCGTGGACAAAGCACATACTGCTGGAATGTCTTCAGGCTCCATGCAGTGGGGTGGGGGATATGCATGATATGATCCTCCAGAACATCCAAGGTTACATCCCGCAGATCCTTGTCGGATAGCGATTCAAGCAGCAGGATCGATTCCTCGGTGGCATGACTCTTCAGAAATTCCCTGATGGCCAGATGATTGCCACGCGATTTGATTACCAGCTCCGCAACGCGTTCAGCAGGCAGAGACAGGCTGTCCGCCCATGCCGGCAACGCCTCCCTTTTAGGGAATGTCGAAATGTACGCATTGCGCATCTCATCCTCCTTTGCCAATCGTTCCGCGTTTCTGTTCTGCTGTTCTTCTGTTACGTCAGGCACAGTGTTCCGCTCCTTTGGCGGAACAATCTCCAGGTCCATGGCGTATGAATCACCGGGCTTATGATCCAGGGTGATGGTCAGTGTGTCCTCCTGATTCATGTTGCATTTGGCAAAGCCATAGTGGCTGTTCTTGCGAGCCCACGCCACCAGATCACCCAGTCCTGCCTCGATGGAGGTGAGGCCCTCGCTGTCAGTCGGTTTGGTGCAGAAGGTATAGAATTCCGCATAGTTGTAGATCTTGAATTCCACGCTGGCCTCTGGTACGGCCCGTCCGTCCTGATCCACCACCCTTACAAAGCGTCTTCTGACTGGTGCATAGCCTGATGTGACAGCAATTTCCGTATAGCATTGCGTACGATCCATTACATCTTCTGGACCCTCATAACGGCCGAAGGCCTTGGTGTGCATCAGCATGCTGCGCGAAGCCGGTGCATTGAACCATCCCAGATCCAGCACAGCCTCCGGTTCACAGGCGCCCAGGAAGTGCCACTGACCGTCCACCCAGGCTTCCACCCAGGCATGGTTGTCATCCGTATGTGCCCAGCGGGGCGTGTAGACCTGACGGGCGGGAATGCAGATGGAGCGCAAGGCAGCCACCAGCAGGGTCGACTCTTCTCCGCATCTGCCATATCCCGTACGTATGCTGGCCAGAGGACTGCTGGTTCGCTCATCGCTGGGCGTATAGGTAACGTGTTCGTGACACCAATGGTTCACTTCCAGTACGGCCTGTTCCATGTCCATCCCTTCCACCCTGGCCTTCAGTTGTTCGTAGAAGACCATGCGTGACGAGTCCATATTCTCATTGTTCACCCTGACGGGCAGCACGAAGTGCTTGAACTCCCTTTCGGGAACCTTCCGGCCCCAGGCCATTTCCTCGCGGGCACGCAGGGTACACTCAATATTGTCAATCCAGAACTGGCGCGGATAGTCCACGCTGTCAGGCAGGGGCATCGAGGCATAGAGGAAATCCAGTGCTTCCTGTACCTCCGCCTCGTGTGAAACAGTGGATTGTGGACGGCATGCCACAAGAAAAAGGGCAACGCCCCAAAACATGACTCTCCTGATTGTCTTCATGCTGTATGTGTTTTAGTGGATTCGTTGGGTTTTTGGCAGCCTCCGGTAAGGATTCCATTACCTTGTTCCGTTGATTTCCATGATGATTCGTCTTACTAATTCACGGTTTGTAGCGCTCTCCCCCTGTCGTCTGGCCGAACTGTGTATCTCCCGGCAACCCGTCTCTTGCAGTATGCGTGCGGCATTGACGGGATTCACTCCTGCGCCGGGCATGATGATGATGCGCCCCCTGGCCTGCTCGTTCAGTTCCCTCAGCAGGCCAATGCCTGCTTCCGCTGTGCCTGCTTGCCCGGACGTCAGCAACCTGCTACATCCCATCTTTATGACGTCTTCCAGTCCCTTCCTGGGATCCCGGCATTGGTCAAATGCACGATGGAAGGTCACTGGCAGACCTTGTGCTGCCTCCATCAGTTGCCGGCAACCGGCGATGTCTATGTCTCCGTCTGGCGTGAGCGCACCGATGACTATACCGTCGGCTCCCAGTCTGACTGCCTCGCGGATCTGGGATTCCATCGTGTCCAGTTCCTGCCGGAAATAGACAAAACCTCCCTCCCTGCAACGGATGAGTACGTTTACCTTCAACCCCTTTATCTCGCTGGCCTGCCGGATCTCCTCCATCGATGGAGTCAATCCGTCCAGATCCAGTCGGGTGCAGAGTTCAATCCGCTGTGCACCACCCTCCGCAGCCTCCCTTGCACTGAACAGGCTTGCGGCACAAACTTCAAGGATATTCATTTGTTCTATGTTTTGTCCCGTGTAAGAAGATACAAAAGATTCATCAGTCAAAGAGGCTCTCCATGCTGAAACATCTCGGCATCCTTCATGTTGGGCTTACTTCATTTCCAGTCGGATGATTAAGTCGGGCTCGCTGGTTTCGTGCCCTTCGGTCATCAGCGTAATTCCGGTCTTTGTCTTCGTGTATCTCACTTCCTTGCCGTCGTTCAGGCAGGTGACACGCTTCATCTTACCCTTCAGGGGCAGATCCAGCGATTTTACCTTGGCATCCGTGACATGCAGGTACAGCAGGTTTCCCTTGCGTGTGCTGGTACCCCATTCCACATGCTGGAAGTCGCCTGCGGTGGTGCCATAGATGCTCTCGCCGTACTTCTCCAGCCAGCATCCCATCTCCTTCAGGCGAAGCAAGGCCGTTGCCGGCAGTTCGCCGTTGGGTTGCGGACCGATGTTCAGCAACAGGTTGGCGCCTTTTCCTGCCGTGGAGACCAGTAGGCGGATCAACTCTTCCGTGCTTTTATAGTCCTGATCCGTAATCTTATAGCCCCACATCCCGTTCATCGTCTGACAAGTCTCCAGGGGCAGTCTGCTGACGCTTTGTCCCGACAGGCCTGCCTTGTTCTCGCCTGGCACGTCGCGCTCGAAGATCTGGATGTCCTCACCCGGCTCGACGGCCTGATGATGATTGTTGCCCACCAGACAGGCTGGTTGCAGGCGATGGATCATGTCATACTGCTCCATCAGGTGCCAGTCGAAGGGGGTGGCATCCTCATCGTGGTCCCATACACCGTCAAACCAGATGGCGCCGATGGGGCCATACTGTGTCAGCAACTCCGTCAGTTGCTGCTTCATGAACGACAGGTAGCTCGCATAGTCAGGTTTCAGGTCGCGGTGAGTACCGTGTCCCGTACGGCCCAGCGGATAGTCTGCCCTGCGCCAGTCCAGGTGCGAATAGTACAGGTGCAATCTGATACCCTGGCGCTGGCACTCATGGGCCAGTTCCTTTACCACATCCCTGCCGAATGGCGTGGCATCCACGATGTTATAGTCCGAGGCGCGGGTGCCCCACATTGAGAAACTGTCGTGATGGCGTGAGGTGAACGTGATGTACCTTGCCCCGCTTCCCTTGATAGCCTCCACCCATTCACGGGCGTTGAAGCGGATAGGATAGAAGCCCGAAGCTGCCTTCTGGTACTCCTGCCAGTCCAGGTTGGCATTCTGCATATACCACTCGCCCTGGCCGAACATACTGTATATGCCCCAGTGCAGAAAGATGCCGAACTTCATGCCTGAAAACTCCTCCCTGGAGGCCAGGTTCTCCGGACTCGGCTCGTATCCGGCAGCCGTCTGTGCCCTTCCGGGAAGAATGCACAGCAGCCATGTAAGGATGAACAAATGTTTTTTCATGATTTGCAAAGATACGAAATGCTGGCGTTATACCCAAATATTCTGGACACTTTCACGAATGCGCATCCATATTATTATGTCACCCTCTCTGCCAAATGAAATGCTTTCCCTCTGCAAAATGGTCTTCTTGCCCTTTGCCAAATGATATATTTCCCCTCCACTACCTATTGAACAGGTTGAGGCTTTCGGCTGCATTGATTAAGCAACCCTGGTTGCTTGATTAACTGACCTCAGTTGCTTAATTAAGTAACCTGGGTCAATTGATTAAGCGACCGAGGTTGGTTAACTACCCCATCCGCAGGCTGTAACCAGTTCCCCCTATGGCCTATCTGACCGTGATATGGAAGCAGGGTTGCAGGATCTCGTAACGTACATGACAGCGACCTTCTTTGCGTGCATCACGCAGAACCTCGCTCAGAACCATCTTGAGGGAGTCGTTGCGTACCTCACGCCGAGCCGGTCCATCAGGAGAGGAGACCGTATAGTAGCGGTTATAGTTGATGTCGAAGGTTGTACCGAAGAGATGGCAGCTGCGCTGAGTGGCATTGACGTTGCTGACGGAGAGGCGGGCCACGTCGGCCTCAGTGCGCAATACGCTGCTTACCACGAACTTGTGAAGAGGTATGCGTTTGGAATAGAGCGAGTCCATGAAGGCCTTTCCCAGATGCTCCAGCAGATCGCTGGCGCGGGGAACGAGGTAGGGGATGCTGCTGGACATATTCTCGTCCAGATGAATGTAGGGGTTACTTCCCACGTAGACCAGTTGGCTGCGTCGGTCAGGAAATTCATTGCGGTTCTTCATGGGCGCGATGCCCCAGTGTGTGGCAGAGGGATACTGGACGTCCTGGATGTCAGGGAAGTTGTCCAGGTAGGTTCCCGGCACGCTGTAGACCCGTTGCTTGCGAGGCCCGAAAGTGGTGGGGGAGGGCAGGGGGAGCAGTTGCAGTGAGGAGGATCCGGTCATCACGTTGGCCTGGATATCGGTCGGCTCCACCTCTTCTGTCTGCCAGGCATCATCCTGCGATTCCTTGCTGTTGGTTTCATCGTGTTGTTCCGGCGTGGTTGAAGCCTCCTTTTGCGAAGGTAAGCCGGGGTCTGCATAATGGATGTAGGCCACGGGCTGCGGCTTCCCATCTTCCCGGGAAGCAAGAGGCTGTGCCTCTGCCCTTTGCATTACGCCAGGAAAGATCCACCTGACAAGCGCCAGGATGCAGAGAAGCCCCAGATAAAAACGGTAGAAGGGGTTCAGTCGGCAGAGAATTTTCTTTTTCATGCAACAAAGTTACTAAAATAATGGCAAATCCCAAAAAGAATGCGTAAATTTGCAGAAAATATCGTGTACTATAAATTTAGGAATGACAGAAAGACACATCGTACTGGAGGATATCGACCCGGTAGCATTCTATGGGGTGAACAATGTGAACATGCAGATGATTAAGGCATTGTATCCCAAACTGCGTATCGTGGCCCGGGGCAACATCATCAAGGTGATGGGCGACGAGGAGGAGATGGCTTCCTTTGACGAGAATATCCAGAAGCTCCAGAAGCACTGTCTGAAATACAACCAGTTGCTGGAGGAGGACATCCTGCACATCCTGCGCGGCGAGAAGACGCGCAAGGACGGCATAGAAGGGGTAATCACCTACAGCGTTCAGGGCAAGCCCATCACGGCACGCTCGGAGAACCAGCAGAAGCTGGTGCAGGCATACAACCAGAACGACATGATCTTTGCCATTGGTCCTGCGGGATCGGGCAAGACGTACACCAGCATAGCCCTGGCCGTCAGGGCCCTGAAGAACAAGGAGGTGCGCAAGATCATC
Source organism: Bacteroidaceae bacterium (assembly GCA_045599425.1). Taxonomy (GTDB): domain Bacteria; phylum Bacteroidota; class Bacteroidia; order Bacteroidales; family Bacteroidaceae; genus Physcousia. Next base: position 12,842 of record JAZRVZ010000216.1, read on the forward strand.
CTTTCCCGTCCGGCCGTTGAGGCCGGTGAGAAGCTGGGTTTCCTGCCCGGTGACATGAAGGAGAAGATTGATCCCTACCTGCAGCCGCTCTATGATGCGCTGGAGGACATGATTCCCAGTCTGAAGTTGCAGGAACTGATGCAGCAGAACATCATCCAGATTGCCCCACTGGCCTTTATGCGTGGCCGTACGCTTAATGATGCCGTGGTCATCCTGGACGAAGCCCAGAACACCACGACGGCCCAGATCAAGATGTTCCTGACCCGCATGGGCATGAACACAAAGATGATCATCACGGGCGACATGACGCAGATTGACCTGCCCCGTGGCGTGAAGTCGGGCCTCAGGGAAGCCCGTGAGGTGCTGGGCGAGGTGAAGGGCATCGCCTTCATCGAGATGAACGACAAGGACATCGTGCGTCACAGACTGGTGACCAGCATCGTCAACGCATATAATAAATATGATAAGGAGAAGAAGGAGGAGTATGACCGGATGCATCCCGTGCTGGTACCGAAAAGCTGATTGCCCCCGGTTCCCAGATGCGCTCTGTCCCTGTTGATTCCTGTTGCTCCCGTAGACTTCATCCATTCAAGCAGCCATAAACGATTACAATCGAAAATAAACAACATAATGAAATCACTGATTAAAACCGACTACAACTTCCCCGGCCAGACCGGTAAGTACTGCGGCAAGACCCGCGACTGTTATTTCATCGGCGACGACCTGATGGTCATGATTGCCAGCGACCGTATCTCAGCTTTCGATGTGGTCCTGCCCAAGGGCATCCCCTTCAAGGGTCAGGTGCTGAACCAGATTGCGGCCAAGTTCCTGGATGCCACCACGGACATCTGTCCCAACTGGAAGCTGGCTTGCCCCGATCCCCAGGTGACCATCGGCGTGAAGTGCGAGGGTTTCAAGGTCGAGATGATCATCCGTGGCATTCTGACCGGCTCTGCCTGGCGCGACTACAAGAACGGTTGCCGTGAGATCTGTGGCGTGAAGCTGCCCGACGGCATGCGCGAGAACGAGCGCTTCCCCGAGCCCATCATCACCCCCACCACCAAGGCCGACGAGGGTCACGACCTGAACATCAGCAAGGAGGAGATCATTGCTCAGGGCATCGTGAGCAAGGAGGACTATGAGGTCATGGAGGACTACACCCGCAAGCTCTTTGCCCGTGGACAGGAGATTGCTGCCAGACAGGGCCTTATTCTGGTGGACACGAAGTATGAGTTCGGCAAGCACGACGGTAAGGTCTACCTCATCGACGAGGTTCACACGCCCGACAGCAGCCGCTACTTCTATGCCGAGGGCTACGAGGAGAAGTTTGAGAAGGACGAGCCCCAGAAGCAGCTCTCCAAGGAGTTCGTACGCCAGTGGCTCATCGACCACAACTTCATGAACCGCGAGGGTGATGTGATGCCCGAGATTACCGATGCCTACGCTGAGTCCGTCAGTGACCGCTACATTGAACTCTACGAGGGTATCATCGGTGAGAAGTTCAACAAGGCCGACACCTGCGACGACCTGGCTGCCCGCATCGAGCAGCGCGTCATTGAGTGGCTTTGTGCCAACAAGTAAAACATTATTATCCCTTACAACAACACATTCAACGAAGACAACACCAATATCCTATTGTTGTTAGCGTTGTTTGTGTTGTTGTTTTGTAAAAAAACACCTACCCATGGAACAATTCGGCCTCATAGGCTACCCTTTACGACACAGTTTCAGCCGTAAGTTCTTCACCGAGAAGTTTGAACGTGAAGGCACAGATGCCGAGTACCTCAACTTTGAGATACCCGACGCACAGATGCTGCTCGATGTAGTACGCAATAATCCTGCGCTCCGCGGACTGAACTGCACCATCCCACACAAGCAGGCCATCATCCCCCTGCTGGATGAATTGAGCGACGAGGCAAGGGAGATTGGTGCAGTGAATGTGATAAAGGTCACCCGGGATGCCTCGCAGCGCGGATTTCACCTCAAGGGCTTCAACAGCGACATCATCGGTTTCATGGACAGCCTTCGTCCCTTGCTCCAGCCGCATCACCGGAAGGCACTCGTGCTGGGTACCGGCGGTGCATCCAAGGCCATCTGCCTGGGGCTGACGAAACTGGGTCTGGAGTGGAAGTATGTGAGTCGCAGTGCACGTGAAGGGCAGTTCACCTACGAGGACATCACCCCGGAGGTCATCCGCGAATACGAGGTCATTGTCAACTGCTCCCCTGTGGGTATGTATCCCCACGTTGACGAGTCCCCGGCCCTGCCCTACGAGTCCATGACCGACCGTAACCTGCTCTTCGATCTCGTCTACAATCCCCTTGAGACCCGGTTCATGCAGCGGGGTGCCGCCCATGGAGCCGTGGTCAGGAACGGTCTGGAGATGCTGCACCTGCAGGCACTGGCCAGCTGGGAGTTCTGGCATTCGGTATGATGCCGGGAGGCTTGTACGGAGAATACGTAATGCTTGGCTATTCCGGAAATACCGGGCAATAATATTCAACTTTCAATTTACCATTCCCAACGTGTCCCTACTCACTCTCATCCGCAAGATCACGCCCTTCGTGCGTCCCTACAAGTGGCTTGTCGTGGCCACCCTCATCCTCACCCTCATTGGGTCTGTTATTGCCCAGGTCAATGCCGTGGTGCTGGACTGGACCGTTGACACCATCAACAACCTCATTGTCCACACCGGGCATGGGGAGATAGGCCAGCAGCACTTCCCCTGGAGCAAGGCCGCCGGCATACTCACCTTCATCAGCGTCGTGCTGCTGGGCAAGGAGATACTGTCCGTCATCATCACCTACGCCCAGAACTTCTTCGGCGAGCGTATGCGCGTGCATGTCAGCCGTGATCTGGCCCAGGCAGCCGTAGACCGTATCCTTTCCTATCGCATGGCCTTCTTCACCACCGGTGGAAACGAGGCCGGCAAGCTGCAGTCACGCATCGATCAGGGTGTTGGCAGCCTCTCCACCACCGTCCAGAGCATCTTCATCGACCTCCTTCCCCTCTTCACATCTGCCTTCCTGGCTCTCATCCTGATGTTCGCTGCCAATGTCTACGTTGGACTGGCCGCCCTCTTCATCATACCTATTTATATTTATATCACCATCCGCCAGGCCCGCAGACTGAAGGGCTGGCGACAGGAGATGCGCCAGCACCGCGAGAAAAAGAGTCATGGCACCGTCTCCATCATTGAGAGCATCAACGTCATCAAGAGCTTCAACCGTGAAGGCATTGAGAGCCGGAAGCAGCTGGACATACAGACCCAGCTCACCGAGAACCAGTTGCGTACGCGCAAGGTCATGCTCTACTACGACGGATGGAAGCGCTTCGTGCAACAGATAGGTACCGTGCTCATCATCATCCTTACGGCCTACCTGGTACTGGTGGACTATCCCGGCATGACCATCGGCAAGATCATGTATCACGTCATGCTCTTTGCCAACGTCACAGCCCCCATCACCCAGCTGCAGCGCGTCTTCGATACCCTCAACGATGCCCTTGTCTATGCAGAGGGCTATTTTGGCGTCATCGAGGCAGAGGGTGAGGTGGAGTCCAGCGGCGACTACCGTCCCCGTGAGATCAAGGGACGCCTTGAGCTCCGCAACGTGGATTTCACCTATCCCAACGGCACCAAGGCCCTTCACAACATCAACATGACCATCGAGCCCGGCAAGATCACCGCCTTCGTGGGACTCAGCGGGGCGGGCAAGTCAACCATCGTCAACCTGCTGGACAAGTTCTACCAGCCCGATACCGGACAGGTCCTGCTGGACGGTATTCCCCTGCCGGCCTACGATACACAGTTCCTGCGCGACCATATCGGACTCGTCCTCCAGAAGAACCACATCTTCGACGGAACCATTGCCGAGAACATACGCTACGGTCGGCCCGATGCTACCGACGAGGAGGTACACGATGCTGCCCGCAAGGCATACATCTACGACCAGGTACTGCGCCTTCCCCTTGGCTTTGACAGTCCTGCCACACTCCTGAGCGGTGGTCAGCAGCAGCGCATAGCCATCGCCCGCATGTTCCTGAAGAATCCTCCCATCATCTTCCTCGACGAACCCACAGCCTCGCTCGACGCCATTGCCACAGAGCAGATCAAGGCCTCGCTGGATGCCATCAAGCAGGGAAGGACCGTAGTCATCATCTCACATTCCATCTCCCAGATCATCGACTCCGACGTCATCTATGCCCTGCGTGATGGTCGGGTGGAACAGAGCGGCGACCCAGAGAACCTATACCGCAAGGGCGGCATATACAAAGAAATTGTCGACGCCTCGGCACGCAGCCTGAACGTCGACAAACTGGCCCACCTGGGCGAAGGATAGGGAAATCCGCCTACTCCGTGAGTGTGGCAGAATCCCCGGCAGCACCCTGAGGTGCCTCCTGAACCTGCTCATTCCGTTCAGTCTGCGGCTCGACCTCATCCTCGATGTGTCTGCCACAGTTCCTGAAACCGAAAGGAGCGATAACGTCCAGCAATACAATGGTTGTTGCAAATAGTAGGGTTTTCATGGGACTACATGTTTAATCTCTAATTCTTTAACTTAAGGAACTCTGCGATGCGCTCCATCCAGGTATAGCTGCCCGTGCCAGGCGAGGCTGTCTTCTGGAAGCAATGCTCGCGCAGGCATAGCGTATGCAGCTCGCTCTGGATGCCCATGGCACGCATCTTCTCCCATACCTTCACCGATCCCATGCTTGCATAGCCGTCCGCATCACCGTGCAGGAACAGCATCGGGGCTGTCTTCAGGTCAAAACTGAATTCCGGTACCAGTACGGCACTGTCCTCATTGCCTCCGGTGCGGTTGTGTCCGTCGCTGCCGTCCGTCAGGACGTAGGCCGGATAGATGCCGATGCCCCACTGCACATTGCACGGCAGACGGTCAATGCGGTCAACCGGCTCGTAGGACTGGTGCAGGGAAGAGGTCACACCCATCAGGGTCAAGTGGCCGCCGGCCGAACTGCCCATGATGCCAATCTGGCTGGGATCCAGTCCGCGGGATTCAGCCTCGCTGCGCACCACACGCACAGCACGTTGCACGTCCTGCCAGGCCGTGGTATGTTTCGCCAGACCACTCTCCTTCGAGGGTCGCGGTGAACGGTACTTCACCGTCACCACCGTCATGCCCAGGCTGTTCAGGTATCGGCGAACGGGAGCAACCTCGAATCCGTCGGGATCATTATAGTTGTAGGCTCCGCCCGAGTAGACAATCTGTATGGCCTTGGTCTTCAGTTTCTTGGGTATGTACCATTCCAGGTAGGGCACGTTCTGCCCATCCTGTGCGTCAGGCGTCTTGCCCTCCGGCCAGAGATCCGCCCTGGTATGCGAGGCGCAGTCCTCGTCGCTCCTGTATCGGTCCATCAGGGCTACTTCCGGTTCCAGCTGACCCAGGAAGCCCATCTGTCTCATGAATTCCACGCCACGCTCCAGTCCGTATGCCCCGTGACCCTTGCCAGGATACAGATGCAATTCGGCAGGAACTTTGTGTTTGCGGAACTCGCGGTACAGCAGTGTTGAGCCGTTGGGTGAGTAGGGATCCGTGCCACCGTGGTGCAGGCTCACGGGGCAGGTCCTGGCATCAAACCGGAATACCTGGCTCAGTCTGACGTCCGTTCCATAGCCCTGACGCGTGGCTGCCGTACCCGCTTCGCCGTCCGTGGTGACGTAGGCCGGTGCGTTGACAATGGCCCAGTTGATGTGGCATCCCACCGTGTCCAGTGCATCCACGGCCTCATAGGCCGGTGTCTGCGAACTGGTGGCCAGCAGCAGGGCCAGGTGCGAACCTGCCGACATGCTTATCACTCCAATCTTCTCCGGGTCATATCCACGCTTCTTCGCCTCGCTCCTGACCATCCTCACGGCACGCTGACCATCCTCCCAGGCTGTCTGGTAGATGGGCAGTCCCACGGGACGTGGTGTGCGGTAGACAAAGTTCACGCACTGTATGCCCTGGCGCGTCAGTTCCTCGCGCCACTGGCGGATCAGTCCCACGTCACAGCAGTTCTGGTACGAGCCGCCGGAGATCATAATCATGCAACTTCCGTTGCGCTTCTCCATGGCCGGTGCATCAAACCATTCCAGATAGGCTACACGGTGCTTCTCGGGCTTGAAGTCCGGTCGCCCGGCCTCGTCCGTCATAGCGGCAATCTGGTGATCCTGCCTGTGGGGCATTCTGCCCTTTGGCCATACAGCCTCCCTTTCAAAGGCATGCGACAGGACGGGACAAAGAATCATCAGTATAGGTAGGGACTGCCTGAAGATGCGATGCAGAATGGATGTGTTATTCATGTATAGTCGTGTTTTTTGGTAATGGTTCAAAAATAACTTAGCCTCCGCAAAGATAGCTATTTTCCGAGAATTATGCAAGAAATCGCCCAATATCCTCTCTCATCCAAGCCATATAGTAAATCCGTGGACGGCGGAAAGCCATACCTCAAAAGTGAAATAGCTGGCAAGATGGGGGAAAAAGATGAAGGAAAATTTGCATACTCCCCAAAAAAGCATTACCTTTGCATCCGCATTAGGCTGGTTCGGTAGCTCAGTTGGATTAGAGCAGCAGCCTTCTAAGCTGCGGGTCATGGGTTCGAGCCCCATCCGAATCACTTCAAAAACGTCTAACTTGCTGAAAGTTAGACGTTTTCTTTTCTACAAACCTTAAACAAGGTGCAGAACAGGGGTCAGTGGAAAAATACTGGGGAAAGATAAAGGAAAACTATCAAAGATTTTGTAGTTTTGTGCTATGAATATGCTTGAACAATTAGCCCGCCTGGTTCTCCCCAAGGAGATTCTTGATTATTTTGATATTGTAAAGAT
>JAZRVZ010000217.1:0-5349 GCA_045599425.1 Bacteroidaceae bacterium
CTGCCGGACTCTGCTCGCGCAAGCAGAACGGTGTCATCCGCGACCTTCCCTGGGGCAAGGCCTTCGTCACGAAGAGCATCCAGCACCAGCGCGACGTGGTGCCCATACACTTCGAGGGGGCCAACAGCAAGCGTTTCTACCGCATAGCCAACCTGTGCAAGGCACTGCACCTGAAGTTCAACCTGGCCATGCTCTTCCTGCCCGACGAGATGTACCGCAGCCAGGGCAACCATTACACCGTGCACATCGGCAAACCCATCCCCTACCAGACCTTCGACAAGCAGAAGACCGCCCTGGAGTGGGCCCAGTGGGTGAAGGACAAGGTGTATGAGATCAATTAGGAACCAAGAAAGAAGAATTATATCCCATCCCAGCATGGAAAAGATAATCGACCCGATACCTGTAGAGGTACTGAAGAGTGAGTTGACCGAGGACAAGCGACAGCGGTTTACCAATAAGAGTAGCAACGAGATCTATGTCGTGACCTGGCAGGATTCGCCGAACGTCGTACGCGAGATCGGACGTCTGCGTGAGATTGCCTTCCGCGATGCGGGCGGCGGCACGGGCAAGGAACTGGACCTGGACGAGTTTGATACGATGGAAAATCCCTACAAGCAGCTCATCGTATGGAACCCTGAGGCTGAGGAGATTATCGGCGGCTACCGCTACCTGATGGGGTCGGAGGTCAAGTTGGACGACGAGGGCCAGCCCGTCCTGGCCACCTCGCACATGTTCCACTTCAGCGAGCGTTTCCTGAAGGACTACATGCCCTATACCATCGAGTTGGGCCGTTCGTTCGTGACCCTGGAGTACCAGAGCAGCAAGCGCGGGGCAAAGGGTATCTTCGCACTGGACAACCTGTGGGACGGACTGGGTGCCCTGACCGTCATCATGCCCAACGTGCGCTATCTCTTCGGCAAGTTCACCATGTATCCCAGCTACGACCGCCGCTGCCGCGACATGATCCTCTTCTTCCTCAGGAAGCACTTTGCCGACAAGGACAAGCTGATCTTCCCGATGACGCCGCTGGAGATCGAGGCCGATCCTGCCGAACTGGCCCGGCTGTTCACCGAGGAGGACTTCAAGACCGACTATCGCATCCTGAACCAGGAAGTGCGCAAGCTGGGCTACAACATCCCGCCCCTGGTCAATGCCTACATGGGCCTCTCGCCCACCATGCGCCTCTTCGGCACAGCCATCAACGACGGCTTCGGCGACGTGGAGGAGACCGGCATACTGATTGCCGTGGACGAGATCCTGGAGGAGAAGCGCGTCCGCCACATCGACAAGTTTGCCCAGGAGCATCCCGAACTGGTGCACATCACCAGCGGTGCTGCCAAGCTTGTCTACAAGGATCGCTTCCCGGAGGTAAAGTAAGAAGACGCGATAAGTTCTTTGAACAACAACACAAACAACAAAGACAACTGATTGGCATTTTGAGACATCACCTCTTTTGCCCAATGAAAGAAAAAGTTGTTACGGTTGTTTGTGTTGTTGTTTCTTGTTATCCCATCTTCTCCGCAAACTCCCTGCTGATACTGTTGTACCGGCTCTGGCATACCTCGGCGGCAAAGGCACAGCCGGAGGCCAGGAGACGCCTCCAGGCCTCTGTGGGAAGGGTGGGCAGCTGGTCGCGGGTGATGCCGTCGCGCAGCAGGGCATGGATGAAACCCGCATTGAAATTGTCGCCTGCACCGACGGTGCTGACCGTCTCCACGGGGGGAACGGGATAATCGATGCACCGGCCTGGCGTACACACCGTGATGAGTCCGGGACCGCTGGTGCAGATGAACAGGGGACAGTGCTGCCGGATGTGCCGCTCGTAGATGGTACGCGCATCACGTTCCCCGTACATCACCTCAAAGTCATCGGCCGATCCGCGCACAATGGTACTGCGGTGGAAGTTCTCATGAATCACCGGCAGCAGCACGTCCAGCTCATGCCTGTGGGGCCTGCGGAAGTTCAGGTCATAGTACACGATGGCCTCCGCCTCTCCCGCAGCCTGCAGCATCCGCTCCACCTGCGGGTGCGTTCCCTGGCAGATGGCATAGTAGGAACCGTAGAGCATGACGTCATCCCGTTCAAAGACAGGAATGGGAGACGTCGGCCGGACACTGGGCGTCTGCTTGTAGAACACATAGTCCGCATCCCCCTGCTCGTTCAGGTAGGCCAGGGAAATGGCACTCTTCTCCCCCTCGCGCATCTCAAAGAATTCGGCACTGACACCGTTGTCCTTCAGGAATTCCACGGTCTGCCTGCCCACGATGTCACCGCCCGTATATCCCACGAAGACACAGGGCACATGCGCCCTGCCCAGTGAGATGATGCTGTTGAAGCAACTGCCTCCCGGCACGGCAGCCTCAGGCTGCTGGTTGCGGAAGAGAATGTCCATGATGGTCTCGCCTATACCGATTACTTTGCGCATTTTCGTTGTATTTTGTTACAAATCTACAACAAATATTTAATATATAAGGTATGTTCGCCCTTTTTTTGCTACCTTTGCAGCCAATTACCCGGTGGACAACTGCATTTTCCACCCCAAACGAAATAATCCAGGGGTTCCTGTCCGGAACCCGCATCAATGAAAGAAATGAAAACATTTCAGGAACTTGGACTTTCGGCAGAGCTGCTGAAGGCAATCGATGAGGCAGGATACGTACATCCCATGCCCGTACAGGAGGCGGTCATCCCCTTCCTGTTGAGTGAACAGAAGGATGTCGTTGCACTGGCCCAGACAGGCACCGGCAAGACCGCCGCATACGGCCTTCCCGTGCTGCAGCTGCTATCAGGCCTGCCCGATGACGGAGAGTCCCGTCAGCCCCAGGCTGTCATCCTGGCCCCTACGAGAGAACTTTGCCTGCAGATCTGCGACGATCTGGAAGGCTTCAGCAAGTATATGCCCCAGCTGCGCCTGCTGGCCGTCTATGGCGGTACGAACATCGAACCGCAGATACGTGCCCTGCGCCACGGCGTGGACATCATCGTGGCCACGCCCGGCCGACTCATCGACCTGATGAACCGTGGTGCGGCCGACCTGGGCGCCGTGCGCTACGTGGTGCTGGACGAGGCCGACGAGATGCTGTCCATGGGTTTCCAGGAGGACATGGACACCATCCTGGAGGGCGTGCCCTCCGAGCACCGCACCCTGCTCTTCAGCGCCACCATGAGCCGTGAGATCGAGCGCATCGCCCAGAACTACCTGACCGACGCCCAGCAGATCCAGGTGGGCAGTCGCAACGAGGGAGCCGAGAACGTCAACCACATCTACTACATGGTCCATGCCAAGGACAAGTACCTGGCCCTGAAGCGTGTCGTGGACTACTACCCCAAGATCTACGCCATCATCTTCTGCCGCACCCGCATGGAGACGCAGGAGGTGGCCGACAACCTGATACGCGACGGCTACAACGCCGATGCCCTGCACGGTGAACTCTCCCAGCAGCAGCGCGACCTGACCATGCAGAAGTTCCGTCAGCACCGCACCCAGCTCCTCGTGGCAACCGACGTGGCCGCCCGCGGACTGGACGTCGACGACCTCACCCACGTCATCAACTATGGCATGCCCGACGATACCGAGAACTACACCCACCGCTCCGGCCGTACCGGTCGTGCCGGCAAGAAGGGCACGAGCATCTGCATCGTGCACGTCCGCGAGAAGGGCAAGATCCGTCTGGTGGAGAAGACCATCCAGAAGGAGTTCGTCAAGGGTACGCTGCCCAGCGGCAAGGACATCTGCGCCAAGCAGCTCTACCGCGTCATCGACGACATCGAGCACGAGGAGGTGGACGAGGAGGAGATCCAGGACTTCCTGCCCGAGGTAAACCGTCGCTGGGAATGGCTGGACAAGGAGGACCTCATCAAGCGCATCCTCAGCCGTGAGTTCGGCCGGTTCCTGCAGTACTACGCCAACGCACCCGAGATCGAGGAGGTGGCAGACAGCCGTTCCGCGGGCGATGGCAAGACCCGTCGCAAGAAGGGCGACCGCACCGCCGAGGAAGGCTTCACCCGCATCTTCGTCACCCTGGGCAAGACCGACGGCTACTATGCCAAGGAGCTCATCCGCCTGGTCAACACCAACGTCAAGGGCAAGGTGGAGATCGGCAAGATCGACCTCGTCAAGAACTTCTCCTTCATCGAGGTGGCCGAGGAGGATGCCGACCGCGTCATCCAGGGCCTGAAGGGCCTGAAGGTCAAGGGTCGCACCATCGATGCCGAGGTGGCCAGCCCCGAGGGCGGCAAGGGCGAAGGCCCCAGGAAGTCCGGCAAGTCCGGAAAAACCGGAGAATCCGGAAGGCCCGGCAAGCCCCGAAGATCCGGTGAACCCGGCAAGCATGACACCCCCGACGATGCCCGTCCCATGAACCGTGCCGAGCGCCGTGCCGCCGCGAAGTCCGCGAAGGGCGACCGCCGCAAGCCCTCCCGCGAGGAGCGCGGCTACACTGAGCCCCGCGGCAAGAAGTTCGCCAAGGAAGACTGGATGAAGTTCCTCCACCCCGACGGCCAGGCCAAGGACAAGAAGCACGACCTCCGTGGCGACGAACCAGACTTCAGCGAGGAAGGCTGGGCCCGCCGCTACCCTAAGAAGAAGTAGGACCCCTCGAACTCTCGACCTTTCGACCTTTCGATTTCTCGAACCCCTCAAACAACAAAAAAACCTACATACAATGAAGAAGATTATTCTGGCTGCCCTCATGGCAGCAGGTATGCTGAGCGCCCACGCCGACGAGGGCATGTGGATGCTGAGCAAGATTGACCCCAAGACGGCCAAGGTGATGAAGGATCTGGGACTGCAGCTCACGCCCCAGCAGTTGTACAACCCCGACCAGGCAGGCAGCCTGAAGGACGCCGTGGTGGACTTCGGCGACTTCTGCTCCGGCGTTGTGGTCAGCCCCGACGGCCTGGTGTTCACCAACCACCACTGCGGTTTCGGCAGCATCCAGGCACTGAGCAGCACCGAGCACGACTACCTGAAGGACGGCTTTGTGGCCCACAGTTTCCAGGAGGAACTGCCTGCCGAGGGCCTGTACGTGAACTTCCTGCAGCGCACCGACGACGTGACCGACCGCTTCGGCGACGCCATCGCCCGCAATGACAAGGCCGCCATCAGTCGCATCGGCAGCGAGATCATGAAGGAGTACGAGGCCAGGGACTCCACCCTGGAGTACCGTCTGCAGCCCTTCTACGGCGGCAATGCCTACTACATCAGCTCCTACAAGGTCTACAAGGACGTGCGCCTGGTCTTCACCCCCACCCAGACCCTGGGCAAGTTCGGCGGCGACACCGACAACTGGATGTGGCCCCGCCAGACCTGTGACTTCAGCGTCTTCCGCATCTATGCCGACAAGGACG
>JAZRVZ010000218.1:0-20846 GCA_045599425.1 Bacteroidaceae bacterium
ATAGAGGATGGGGAAGGACTGGCCTTCCTGCCATGACTCGACGGACTTGCTGAAGCGATGAACCATGGTGCCGACACGGAGTGCATGAATGTGGCCATCGGCATCTTCCCAACGCTTCTGCAGGATGCAGGTTGCCTGAGCATAATCCTGTCCGGGGATGGTCTTGTCCTTACTGAAACCCGTAATCTTCTGTCGGTTGGCTTCGCCCGTCACCTTGACCTTATAGTCAAACTTGAGCGCCTTCGGCCTGCGCTTGAAGGGAACGCCGAGACAGAGCTTGCTCATGGGGTTCTTGCTGGAAGTAATGGGTTCCACCATCTTGCCGGTATAGAGGCTTCCGGCAGCCAGCACGGTGATATTCACAATACCGACAGCCTTGGCACTCTCGGTATGGGTGACCAGTTTGGCGCACTTGCCATTGCCGTGGGTATCGGGATAGACGCTGGTATTGGTCTTGACCACGCCGCAGACCTTGGCATATACATTGCTGGTGGCCCAGGGGGAACCGCCCAGGTTAACGTAGGCCTGATTCTTCTCGATGGTGGTCTCGGGACCGACTTCCATCAGGATCTTGTGGGCTCCACCCAGGATGGCGCTCTCCTTGATGTGACGGGTTACCCACTGGTCAAAATTGCCAAATTTGATCAACTCGTCCTTCTGGGCACTTGCCTCAAGACCCATAAGACCGAAGAGGCCCAGCAGGAGTCCTTGCTTGAATGTTGTCATCTTTATTACCTTAGTGTTATTAATTCGTCTGCAAAGGTACGCAAAAAATCTAATTTGCCGCGATATATTCATCTAAAAAGCGTGAATGGCTTGGCAAGATAGGAAAAAAAGACTATATTTGCATAAAATTAGACATAACTCATGCAACACATCAATCCCGAGGAGGTGCAAAAGGACATGCGTCTGCTGGAACTACTCTCGCAGACGTTCCCCAACAGCGAAGCGGCAAGTACCGAAATCATCAACCTGCAGGCCATACTGAACCTGCCCAAGGGCACGGAGCATTTCATGGCGGACATTCACGGCGAGCATGAGGCGTTCCTGCATATCCTGCGTAATGCCTCGGGCAACATCAAGCGTAAGGTGAAGGAGTTGTATGAGGAGGAGATGACGCGCGAGGAGATACGCGAACTGTGTGCGCTGATCTACTACCCGGAGAAGAAACTGCAGCTGATAAAGGAGGAGAATCCGGCCGGACTGAACGATTTCTACCGACGTACGCTGGTCAGGCTGATTGCCGTGTGCCAGAGTGTCAGCAGCAAGTACACACGCTCCAAGGTACGCAAGTCACTGCCCAGGGAGTTTGCATATATCATAGAGGAACTGCTGCATGAATCGCCAAGCGACCGCAACAAGCAGGAGTACTGGGACAGCATCATCCAGAGTATCATGGAGACAGGGCAGAGCGACTCGTTCATCACGGCATTGTCCAATGTCATCCAGCGTCTTTCCGTAGAGCAGCTGCACATCCTGGGAGATGTGTTTGACCGCGGACCCGGTGCGCATATCATCATGGACCGGTTGTGCGAAACACCCAACTTTGACATTCAGTGGGGCAACCACGATGCACTGTGGATGGGTGCCGCTGCAGGAAACGACTGTTGCATTGCCAATGTGCTGCGCTTGTCCCTGCGCTTTGGCAACATTGCGACCCTGGAGGATGGATATGGCATCAACCTGCTGCCACTGGCTTCGTTTGCCATGGATATCTACGGAGAGGATGATTGCCGGCAGTTCCTGCCCAAATGCGAACAGAAGGAGGGGGAGGCCGAAGAGAAGTCGAGAATGCTGATTGCCCGGATGCACAAGGCGATTACAGTCATACAGTTCAAGCTGGAGGCACAGATGTCCGGGCAGCATCCGGAATGGGAAAAGGACAATCATCTGCTGCTTTCAAGGCTGGACCTGAAGAAGGGGGTGATGTGTGTGGACGGCGCGGAGTATCCGCTGTGCGACACTTTCTTCCCTACCCTGCTGCCAGGACAACCCAACCAGCTGACGCCGGAGGAGGCGGACCTGGTGGAGAAGCTGCATCATACCTTCCGGGTAAGCGACAAGCTACAGCGGCACGTCCTCTGCCTCCTGCAGCACGGTTGCATGTACACCATCTGCAACTCCAACCTGCTGTTTCACGCCAGCGTTCCCCTTGATGAGGATGGCAGGCTGAAAGAGGTGGAGCTGATGGGACGACGATACAAGGGACGCGAACTGATGCACAAGATTGGCATGGTGGTGAGGTCCGCCTTCAACACGGATACGCCAAAGAGCGAACGCATCTATGCACGGGACTATTTCTGGTATCTGTGGTGCGGCAAGGACTCGCCCCTGTTTGACAAATCTCGCATGACAACCCTGGAGAGGTACCTGACACGGGAGAAATCACTGCATGTTGAGCAAAAGGGGCATTATTACCAGCTGCGCAAGGACCCAAAGGTTTGTGAATACATACTGGATGAATTTGGCGTTGAGGGGGAGAACCGCCACATCATCAACGGACACGTACCCGTACATGTGGCACAGGGCGAGAATCCGATCAAGGCGGACGGAATGCTGATGGTCATAGACGGCGGTTTTGCAAAAGCCTACCACGACACGACGGGAATTGCAGGTTACACGCTTGTGTACCATAGCCGCGGATTTGAGTTGATCCAGCATGAGCCTTTCAAGAGTACAAAGGAAGCCATTCGATTGGGTACTGACATCAAGAGCAGCAAGCAGATTGTGGAGATGAGCGGACAACGACTGATGGTGCGTGACACCGACAAGGGCCGTACCATACAGATGCAGATACGCGAACTGAAGGAACTGCTGTATGCCTATCGGCATGGCATACTGAAGGAAAAGCGGAGATAGAACGTAAACGGCAGAAGTCACTTGCCTGGAATCAGGACCTTTCTCCTGTCCCGGATGTACAGCCCCTGAGGTATTTGTCCTGCAGGCATATGCTGGCCCTGAAGGTTATACAGGGGAGCATCATTCTTCCTGAAAGGAATACCAGCAATGGAATTCGGGTCATCTTCCGGCTCACGGACAGAGCGAGCAAAGGCAAATGAAACAGTATGGTTGAAGGAATCTTCCGTGATGTCGGTCAATTCCATTCCCATAAGTTTCCGTCCATCCGAATTGGGATGAAAGAGCATGGATGCCGGTGTGGTATGATCCGTCAGTGAGGTATTGTTGCGGATTCCCGGCCAGGGATCTCCTGCAAGTTCCATGTCTGTCCTGTCCGAAAGCTTGTTGTCAGCCGGAATGATGGTCATGCGCTGATGCGAGCCGACGTTGTTGACCGTATTGTCATTCCATGCCTGTTTGCTATAATCTACATGAAGGATGAGAAGACCGTGTCCATAGTCTGCCTTGTGCCAGCCGTCCTGCTGACGGTTTTCCAGCAGGTAGTACTCATTACGGTAGGCATTATTATAGATAATATAGGCCATTGGCGAGGAGTCAAGGGAAGGCATGTCTGCAACCTCGCAGTCACCGGTAAGCTCAACAGGAGTGAGCCAGCCGCTGACCCATCGCTCATAGCTGGTATAGCCCACGGGACTGTAGCCGTCATCACCATAGCATCCGTAATCCATCAGGTCCCAGCAGTTCATGCCGAAGCTATAGCCGACGGTATCATACATATCAGGAATGCCCAGGCAGTGGCTGAACTCATGACAGGCGGTACCTATTCCATCCAGCCGTTTCCCGGAGATTCCATAGAGTTCATTGGAGCAGGCATAGGTATTGAGAAAGACTCCGTCCAGGAAGATGGGTCCGTCGCCGTCTCCGAAGTAGCTTGCCGAACTGAGGTCATACTCATGCGGCCAGATGGTGGAAGAAGGTGCCCCACTGGCCTCGCCGAAACCGGCATAGATGACATAGACCTGATCCACCTCACGGTCTCCGTTCCAGTCGTACTTGCTGAAGTCTACGTTCATGGCATCAGCCAGATGAATAGCTTCGCCTACCATTTCGGCGGCATGTAGGTCATCACCATCCGCTCCGTTCTTTCCATAGTAGCTTACGGACTTGCTGACGGTCACAGGTCCCACAACATCAAATTCCAGGTCGAACTGCCCATAGCTGCAATCATAGAAATAATCGTGTACGGATCCGCTCATCCCATGGTCATGGTACCCGTGCTGGTTGAAGAAGTTGTCAAACTCGCCCTGTGAAAAGGTAAGCTGGCGATCGCTGAAGTTTACCAGAATGACCAGGCCCCTCTTCTGACCAACAGTGGCTGTTCGGGTTGCCTGGCTGCGAGCAGACTTCCGCCGGCGAGCTTCATTGCGCCTTTGAACGCGACGGTTCCACTGCTGCTTCACCCACTGATCATCCAGTACGCAGAAACCATTGTCCCCGGTCTCTGAATATAGTGTTCCGTCATCCGAGCGGAAGAAGTGCATATTCTCATCTCCGACCAGTGTCGTCTGTCTTTCCGTCCCGTCAGGAAGGGTTATAATCTTCCTTACCCTGCGGGCAGGTACGGCCAGCATGGACAGCGAGAGAAGGAGAAACAGGGAAATGAGGAGATTTTTCATCAGTGGGAAAGGATAGGCACTGTGGATTCCTTCTATTTCAGGAGAACCTTGCGAACACTTCCATTGTCTGACTTCACCACGTATATACCGCGATTGAAGCTGATACGGGACAGGTCACGGGGGATACAGCGACATACATGAATGCCTCGCATATCATAGACATCAATCTGACCGTCCCCATCCATTTCCTGAATGGCAACATTCAGATCCTTCTCAAACTCCTCGCGTGATTTCAGGTAGTAAACCGTCACACTGCCATCCTCATTCTGGGTGATATCATACAGGGGCTTGTTCATGAAGTCGCCCGCATAGACCGTTGAAGCCGGTGAGCTTGTGTTAGTAAGCGACTGACTGGGAGAAACATAGGGGTAAAGGTTACCTGCCAGGCAAGTCGACCATTCCTCTGACGTTTCCGCCGCATTGGTTCCCTGATAGTTGTTGTTGGCAGCAATGATGGTCATGCGCTGGTGATTCACATCTGTGTTTACGTTATTGGCATTCCAGCGGGATGCATTGTAGTCGACGTGGGTCACCATCAGTCCCCTGCCCTTGGTGCAAACCTTGTCATCCCATCCCATGGGCTGACGGTTTTCAATGATGTAATACTCGTCCTCGTTGGCTTCGTTGACAATCTTGTATCCCTTGCCGCCTTCAGCAAAACACTTGATATCCAGGACGCAGGTATCCGTGAGTTCCTCCAGCATCTGCCAGCCCATGAAGTCGCGCTCATAGGCGGTATAGTTGCCTGGATTGAAGCCGTTATTGCCATATTCGCCATAATCCATCACGCTCCATATATCCATACCGAAGGCAACATTGCGGGTGTCGTAAAAATCTGGTAGACCAAGCGCATGACTGAGTTCGTGTATGCAGACGCCGATGCCGTCCATGCAAAGGTTCTCTGGGTTATAGCCCGTCTTACCGAACTTACCACTGGCAGCATCCTCAGCCAGCTGGGCCTTCTTCCTGACCCGGGCTTCCGCACAAACGCCATAGCAACCGAAGACAGTGGAATTTTCGTTGTTGTTGTCGGTCACGGTCATGGATGTGGTACTCTCCTTTGCCCAGATGGCATCGGGATCATACTCCGAGACGGTATTTTCTCCCCACCCGGCATGAATGAAGAATACCATGTCTACGGTTCCATTGCCATCGTTATCAAACTGCTTCCAGTCAACCTTACACTCCGTGAGGGTCTTGGTAAGCGACTCACGATAGAAATTCATGATGTTTACATCCTTGCTATAGCCATTGTTCTTGCCGTACTCGGCATAGCCCTTGTCAAGCGTAACAGGACCGATGACCACGAAATCCGGCTCAAAGGCACCGAGACTTTGAGCCTTGAAATAGCTACGGACAGAACCACGGCTGTTAGTCGCCTGAAAGACTTCCTGATTGTCCGTACCATTAAAGAAGAGGTTGTATGAATGCAGGATATCATCCTTGGTCTTACCCGAAGCCTGGAAAGGACGGTCACTAAACTGTACCAGAACAACCGGCACTTTGGGTGAACCTACACAGGGAAGCGGAGCACCTTTGCGGTTGCCGATGCGGAAAGGCAATCGTCTGACGCCACCTTCTGCATATTCATACACATGTTCGGGACGACCGTTAAGCATCCAGTCATCATCTTCGTGAACCTGGGCAAAAACTGTCAAGGGTAACAAGGCACAAAGTGCCAGCCATATTTTTTTCATTGAAACATCCATTATGAATGGTTACTTCTAAAACTCTCGCCGCAAGAACATCAACGTGAAGCCAGTTTGCCAGCCAAACCTGGAGAGCAAATGCCTGACCATATGAAGAGCGCGACAATGCTATATTTATTTAATAAGGTGAAAAGTTCTGCAAATATAGCGAAAAACATCGAATTGGGAAAATCAAACCACTACGAATCAACCCGAAACAACAAAAAAAACAACATTTAATCAAAATAATCATGAAAATATTTTGCCAGATGAACAAAAAGCACTAACTTTGCAGTGCAAAACCAATAAGGGGGATTAGCTCAGCTGGCTAGAGCGCTTGCATGGCATGCAAGAGGTCATCGGTTCGAACCCGATATTCTCCACAAGGCAATTTTAAGGCGGTCATTTGGCCGCCTTGTTTTGTAACTACACATTATGGCAAACGAACAATTCAGCAGAACCGAGCGACTGCTTGGCAAAGACGCACTGGATCAGCTTATCCGGAAGAAGGTCATCATCCTTGGGGTTGGCGGAGTGGGCAGCTGGTGTGCAGAAGCCCTTGTGCGCACAGGCATCAGCCATCTCACCATAGTGGACATAGACAAAGTGTCAGCAAGCAACATCAACCGTCAGCTGATGGCTACCAGAGCAAATGTTGGACGTCCAAAAGTAGAAGTACTGAAAGAAAGGCTGCTGGAAATCAATCCTGAGGCCGACATTAACGCAAAGGAAGAGATCTACACGAAGGACGCGGCCGACGGATTTAATCTTGAGGACTACGACTACATCATTGATGCCATTGACTCACTTGAGGACAAGGCACAACTGATCCTTCATGCCACACGCATGCCTGGGAAATTCTATTCAAGCATGGGAGCTGCCCTGAAATGCGACACGACAAAAATACAGGTTGGCGAGTTCTGGAAGGTTCACGGTTGTCCACTGGCCAAGGCACTACGCACAAGATTCAAGAAGAGAAAGGAATTTCCATCAACAAAGTTCCAGGTTGTATTCAGTGATGAACTTCTGCCGAATAAGGGAAACGCCAATGATGAGGCACTGCTCTTCAACAAAGTGCAGGCCAACGGGAGCCTGTGTCACATTACTGCCACTTTTGGCATGCACCTGGCCGGGCTTGTCATCCAAGACATCATAAGGAATGCTTAGGATGCAACAGAGTATTGGCAAAGAAACCAGTCAGGAATTCTACCTGGCATAATAATAGAGCCAATAGCTGCCACGATAGAAAGTCCGCAGCGAATCCCAAACGACTGGCCGTTCTTCAACGGCATGGTTCAGACTATCAAAAGCAGCATAGCAGACAGCCATAACACTGTCCTGAAGATCAACCATGGGCTTTTCCGTCTGTTGGCAATAAAGGTACAGTGCTTCCCTGAAATTCAAAGGTATACTGTCCACTGGCTGATATACCAGCCCTATCGAATCCTTGGGTGGGTAATACCTAAGCAGTCTCAGGGCAAACCCATCCAGATCACGATCCAGCAGAGTGGCGGTTAGCAGGAACTCTGGCAACTTGTCTGTTGCCAGGGTGTCACGGGAGAGATATTCCAGGTAACGGGTCGCATTCATGTCCGTAGCAGGAAATCCACCCAAAAGACTGCGGTACTGCCGGACTATATTCCAGGGCCTGAGACTATCTGATGGAAGGGGAAGGAAAGCATCGCTTCCATATTTGTTGGCATAGCGAAAGAATCGCTCGCCCAGACATTCATTCTGACTGAGGCCATAGGCTGCAAGGGCAGTCATCAGTCGGGCGGTTCTTTTTTCATCCTGCCAAGATTCCTCATGCTGCTCCATAAACTGCAAAGCTTCATCCAGCCGCCCCTCTGATACTGCACGTTCCATCCTCAATTCATCGTGAAGAAGACTGTCGGAATTGGAACACACGCCAAGAAACGCAAAACTGCCACAGAGAATCATAAGATTTGGCCACGCCAGCACAAAGAAGGAGGAATTCTCGTTTCGCCTCTCCCGGATGGTCATTGCAACATAATAGGCAATGAGAAAGAAGAAGAAAGCAATGATGTGGGATAGCAGTCCGGCAGACTGGCCATCCAATGCAAACCTGCCAACGGCAAGGCTTGACAGGCCAGACAGCAAAATGACAGACGGAACCCAGTGAAGTGCCCTGAAACGAATGGGAATATGGACAAGATGATTCAGGAGAACGCCCAGCAAGGTAAGAATGGAAGTAATGATGACAGGAAAGGCCAGTCCATGACTCACATTGCGCGCACCAGAATAATAATGCTGGACAAGTGAGATGTAATCACGCTGGAACACACACACCCATCCCGCACAGAACGCAACGAACAAAAGCCCACAGATGACGTCAATCATCCGTGAGGCTCTTTGTGTCCGTGCGAAAGAATATACCACAGTCTTATGACTAAAGTGTTTTTAATTAATACCGATTATTTCTCGTCCTCGTCTGCCAGACGGAGCACACAGGCGCTACGTGCGGGGAGATAGAGTTGCAACCAGCCCTTGTCATCACGTGCCAGAAGTGGATCATAGTTTGTAAGATGCCGCACACTGTCATCATTCAGGCCATGGCCTCCAAAGGCCTTGTCATCCGTATTCAGCACATAATCGTATGCACCCTGCTTCACCATGAAACCATAGCCGTCGAAGCTTTGGCTGGGTGAGAAGTTGAAGAAGAACAAGAGATTGCCACGCTGGTAGGCCAGTACCTGGTCTCCATCATTGTGCCAGATCTCCTGCACGGGAGTCTTCTGGAAGTTCTTCACCGTCCGGATGGTCTTGACCATCGCCTCATCAAAGTCACCCAGGTAATGGAAGCACAGTTCCTTGTTATCCACCAGGTTCCACTGACGACGTGCATACTTGTGACTCCAGCCGTTACCTTCACGTGGGAAGTCAATCCATTCGGGATGACCGAACTCATTACCCATGAAGTTCAGGTATCCCCCATTTATTGTACTTGCCGTAAGCAAACGGATCATCTTGTGCAGGGCGATGCCACGCTCGGCCATATAGGTTTCGTCACCCTTCTTGAAGTGCCAGTACATGTCAGCATCCACCAGACGGAAGATGATGGTCTTGTCGCCGACCAAGGCCTGGTCGTGACTCTCCGCATAGGAGATGGTCTTCTCGTCGGCACGGCGGTTGGTCAGTTCCCAGAACATGCTGCTGGGCTTCCAATCCTCGTCCTTCAGTTCCTTGATGGTCTTGATCCAGTAGTCGGGTACGTTCATGGCCATACGATAGTCAAAACCATAACCGCCATCCTTGAAAGGCATGGCCAGACCCGGCATACCGCTTACCTCCTCGGCAATGGTAATGGCATTCTTGTTCACCTGGTGGATCAGTTCATTGGCCAGTGTCAGATAGCAGATGGCGTTGCCGTCCTGATTGGCATTGAAGTAGTCGCCATAGCCACAGAAAGCCTCACCCAGACCATGACTGTAATAAAGCATGGAGGTAACGCCATCAAATCGGAAACCATCGAAATGGAACTCATCCATCCAATACTTGCAGTTTGAGAGGAGGAAGTGCAGCACCTCGTTCTTGCCATAGTCAAAGCAGAGGCTGTCCCAGGCTGGATGCTCGCGACGATCACCCTGACAGAAGTACTGGCAGGGATCACCGGCAAAATTACCCAGGCCTTCCAGTTCGTTCTTTACTGCGTGGCTGTGTACGATGTCCATGATGACGGCAATTCCATTGGCATGGGCCTCATCAATGAGCGCCTTCAGCTCCTCGGGAGTACCCTGACGACTGCTGACAGCAAAGAAATTGCTTACATGATAACCGAAACTGCCGTAGTAGGGATGCTCCTGAATGGCCATGATCTGGATGCAGTTGTAGCCATCCTTGATGATGCGAGGCAGGACATTCACGCGAAACTCATCATAGCTTCCCACCTTTTCGGCATCCTGTCCCATGCCTACGTGGCATTCATATATAAAAAGAGGTGAAGTATCTGGCTTGAACTTCTTTGTCTTCCACTGGTATTCCTGCGTGGGGGCCCAAACCTGAGCGTTGAAGATCTTGGTTGAGGGATCCTGTACCACGCGACGAACCCAGGCCGGGATACGCTGCCCCTGACCGCCTTCCCAGTGAACACTGAGCTTGTAGATGTCACCGTGACGCAGCGCTTTGGCAGGGAGCTTTATCTCCCAGTTGTCGGACTTCCTGACGCGCTTGAAGGCATACTTCTCGTCTTCCTGCCAATCATTGAAGTCACCAATGAGATAGATGGCCGTGGCGTTGGGAGCCCACTCGCGCAGCACCCAACCCTTTTCCGTACGATGCAAGCCATAGTACAGATAGCCGTTGGACACATCGCTCAATGTATTTGCACCATTGCTGGTCAATTCTGCCAGCTTCTGCCTGGCGTAATTATATCTGCCCTCGATGGCTGCCGCATAAGGTTCCAGCCACTTGTCGTTCTTTACAAGCTTCAGCTGACAGACCTTCTTTGCGGGCGTCTTTGTTGTTTTCTTGGTAGTCTTAGTCTTACAAACCATAGTCAGGATATTTAAGGTAATATAATTATTCGTTTATGGACGCATCAGTTTTATCCATTCATGCATCTTGATACGGCATTCGACTGTCATTTGGCAACACCATTCACATACACACCCTTGCGTGTAACGTTGCCATTCTTGTCTTTCTCTACAAACGGGCCATCCTTCTCACCGTTCTTGAAGTTACCCTCGTACCTGTTTCCCTGAGGATCCTCCATGATGCCATATCCGTCCTTCTGCCCGTTCTTGAAGGAACCCTTGAACTTTGTGCCGTCTGCCAGACGGAGTACGCCTTCGCCGTCCATCACGCCGTTCTTCCAGTGGCCATCATAGACATCACCGTTCTTCCAGGTCTGAAGACCGCGTCCATGAGGCTGGTTGTTATGCCATGATCCCTTATAGACATCCCCATTGCTCCAGGTATAGGTACCCTCGCCATTCTGCTGCCCCAGCTTGAAGGAACCGGAATACTTGTTGCCGTTTGCGAAGTAGAAGACCCCTTCACCGGAACGCTCACCGTTCTGGTATCCACCTTCGTAACGGTCACCGTTCTGGAAGTGGTATATTCCCCTTCCATGCTGCTGCCCGTTAAGCCAGTCGCCCGTATAGGAGTCGCCAGAGGCATATCGGTAGGTACCCTTTCCGCTCATCTGGTTCTCCTTCCAGAATCCATCGTAGGAATTACCGTTGTTCCAGTCAAACTTGCCCTTGCCGTGCTTCTTGTCATTCTTCCATGCACCCACGTAGCTTTCTCCCGTGCTGAAGGTATAGGATCCCTGACCTTCCCGCTTGTCTTCATACCAGTTCCCGGTATAGACGTCTCCATTATAGTAATACATCGTACCGTTTCCCTGCTGGAAATCACGATACCACATACCTACATACTTGTTATTGTTGGCAAAGTAGAAAGTTCCCTGTCCATGCTGCTGGTCCTGAAACCATTCGCCCTCGTACTTCTCACCATCCGAGAACTGGTAGGTCCCCTTTCCCTGACGGCGACCTTTCACATACTCTCCGGTATGGCTGTCGCCCGTAGGGAAAGTGGTCGTACCATGTCCATAGGGCTTGCCCTTGAACAGGTCACCCTGATATACGGCTCCGTCCGGGAATGTATAGGTTCCAATCTTGATTTCCTGTGCACCGGCATGCAGTGCTCCCAGGAAAACCAGGGTTAATATGCTATTCCTTGTAATCGACATATATAATGATTTGGTTTAATAGATTCACATTCTGAATGATCAAAGTACACAGTCGGGAGTATGCATGACCAGGAATGCCTCTGCCTTGGCAAGATCCTCCGGTGTGTCAATACCGATGGTCTCCTGGCTGGTGATGCCAACCTTGATCGTATACCCGTTCTCCAGCCACCTGAGCTGCTCCAGGCTCTCTGCCTTTTCCAATACTCCCTGCGGAAGTGAAGTAATTTCGCGGAGTACATCGGGACGATAGGCATACAGTCCGATATGCTTGTAGTAAGTATGCCTTTCCAGCCACTCATCAGGCTCAACTCCCCTGAGATAGGGAATCACGCTTCGTGAGAAATACAGAGCATGCATCTCACCGTCAACCACCACCTTGGGACTGTTGGGATTTGTCAGGGCGGCAAGCCCGTCTTCCTTGCAGAAAGGCTTGACCAGCGTGGCAATCTGTGTCGTGGCATCCTCAAAACAGCGGCAAACGCTCTTCAGTTGGTCAGCCTGGATGAAGGGCTCATCGCCCTGGATATTAACCACCACGTCATAGGAAACACCAAGCTTGTTATAAGCCTCCCAGCAACGGTCCGTGCCGCTGCGATGCTCCGTGCCGGTCATAACCACCTTACCGCCAAATGACCTGACGGCATCAAGGATACGTTCATCATCCGTGGCTACCACGGCATCATCCAGCACCCCCGTCACCTGTTCGTACACCCGTTGGATCACTGGCTTTCCTCCAAGCATGGCCAGGGGCTTGCCAGGAAACCTCGTCGAGGCGTACCTTGCCGGTATAATACCCAAATATTTCATATTCTTCTTCAATCTCTAATTTAACTGACAACGACACCCGGAACCAGTCCGATCAATCCGGAGCCACGCAAAAGCTCACAGGCAACATGTCCGATATGACTATAGCATAATCTCGTCAAAGGCCTCCTCACCGAACAGGTCCACCTCGGAGTCGGTACCGTAGTAATTGCAATCCTGGTGAGAGGAAGGTATGTTGAACTGGGCATTCGGGTCATAGCCCAGACTGGCATCCTTGTAAACCTTCTGCAGGAACATTGCCGCGATAGGAAGTGCGGCGGCAGCGCCCTGTCCGTAGGCCATGCTGGAGAAGTGGATGTTACGCTCCTCACCACCGACCCACGCACCAAAAGTCAGCTGGGGGGTGTATCCAACGAACCATCCGTCAGAATTATCATTGGTTGTACCGGTCTTGCCGGCCATGGGCGACTTGATGCCGTAGGTTCCGCGCATACGGCTACCCGTACCGCCATCCATCACTGCGCGCATCATGCTGATCATGCGATAGCTGGACTCCTCGCTGATAGGCTGATAATAGAAATCCCATCCGTCACGGTCGCGGAAGTCGGCGATGACATTGCCATTCGCATCTTCAATGCGGGTTACGAAGCGGGGATGACGACAGATTCCCTTGTTTGTGAATGCCGTATAGGCAGAAACCATCTCCACCAGACTGATATCGCAGGCACCGAGACAGAGGGAAAGTGAGGGAGTCAGGCTCTGGTTCTTGATACCGAACTGATGCAGGGTCTTGACAAACTGATGCGGCGTGAGTTCATTGATGAGGTAGGCCGAGATCCAGTTGTTACTGTTCTGCAGGGCCCAGCGCAAGGTAACCAGCTCTCCCACCCGACCGCCACCGCTGTTGCGGGGAGTCCAGGTACTGTTGCCTACCGTGTAGGTACGCTGCACATTAAGCACTTCGTCACAGGGGGTCATGCCATTGTCCATTGCCAGGGAATACAGGTAAGGCTTGATGGTCGAACCTACCTGTCGCTTACCCGAGGTAACCATGTCATACTGGAAATGCGAATAGTCGATACCACCCACATACGCCTTTACGTCGCCCGTGGCATTGTCCATGCACATAAATGAGGAACGCAGGAAGTGCTTATAGTATAGCAATGAGTCCAACGGAGTCATCGTAGTATCCTTCACGCCATTCATGGTGAACACATTCATGCGAACCGGTGTATTGAACGACTTGATGATCTCATCCTCGGAGCATCCGTCATTTCGCATCTCTGACCAGCGGGGTGACTGTCGCATGGCCGAACGTACCAGCTGCTGACGCTTCTGGGAGGACAGCTTGCTTGAATAGGGAGCATTTGCATTGTTCTTCAACTCACGGTCGAACGCTGGTTGCAGCGTATTCTTGATATGATCCAGCAGGGAGGCCTCTGCATAGGCCTGCATGCGGGAATCCACGCTGGTGAATACCCTCAGGCCATCCGTATAGAGGTTATACGTGGATCCATCACGCTTCTTGTGCTTGTTGCACCATCCGTACAGGGGATCGTTCTCCCATGCAAGCGAATCCTCGTAGAACTTTTGCCCCTGCCATGACGCGTAGTCACTGCGCATGGGGCGCTTGGCCATCAGGACCTGCCGAAGGAACTCACGCAGATACGTGGCATTGCCATCCTTGAAGTCCTGAGGCTTGTAATTGATTGCCAGTGGCATGGCCTTGCAGCTGTCTGCCTGGGCATCCGTCAGGTATCCGGCCTTGCGCATCTGATCCAGCACCACGTTCCTGCGCTGCTCACAGCGTTCGGGATGGCCCACGGGATTGTACAGCGAGGGGTTCTTGCACATCCCCACCAGGATGGCCGCATCGTTGATTGTCAGATCCTGCGGTTCCTTGCCGTTGAAATAGATGCTGGCAGCCGACTTGATACCCACGGCATTATGCAGGAAGTCGAAGTAGCTGAGGTACATGGTAATGATTTCCTCCTTCGTGTAATATTGCTCAAGCTTCAGTGCAATGGCCCATTCGATGGGCTTCTGCATCAGTCGCTGATGCTCGTTCTGCACCCGTTCACTGAAGAGCTGCTTTGCCAGCTGCTGGGTTATCGTACTGCCACCTCCGGCATTCCTCTGCCTCAGCAGACCACGTTTCACGATGGCACGCGAAAGGGCGCGGTAGTCAATGCCCGAATGCTCAAAGAACCTCTCGTCCTCCGTGGCGACGAGCGCCTTGACCAACCAGGGCGACAGTTCATCATAGTCAACCAGGATGCGGTTGTTACTGCTGTAGCTCCAGGTGCCTATCTGCTTGCCGTCGGCCGTGAAGATCTGACTGGCAAACTTGTTCACGGGATTCTCCAGCTGCTCAATGCTGGGCATGTATCCGATGGCTCCCTGGAACACGTTGTAAAAGAAGTACACGATGCCTCCTACTCCTGCCAGCATGAGCACCCATACCAGGATGAATATGTTTCGTCGTATATGTTTCATACAAGAATAGTTTTCCGAATATAAGGAATAATCCGTGCAAAGATACATAATTTAATTTAAATAATAAAATGTCGCCACAAAAAGTTTAGTAAAAGTTAACTGGCTATAGGATGAACCGAAAATTATTGTTAACTTTGGGGCGGATTTTAATACACTGTAATTCTTTGCACGGAAAAATGGAAAGAAACAAGCCTTGCAGCCTGGTCACGATTGCCGGGCATACACGAGAGAAGATTGAGTATCTCATAGAGATGGCCGAGGAGTTTGAGCGCCATCCCAACCGCCGCCTCCTGGAGGGAAAAGTAGTGGCCACACTGTTCTTCGAGCCCTCCACCCGCACCCGACTGAGTTTCGAGACCGCAGCCAACCGACTCGGCGCCCGCGTCATCGGCTTTGCCGACCCCAAGGTGACCAGCGGAACCAAGGGCGAGACCCTCAAGGACACCATCATGATGGTCAACAACTATGCCGACGTAATCGTCATGCGCCACTACCTGGAAGGCGCAGCCCAGTATGCCAGTGAGGTTGCCCCCGTGCCCATCGTCAATGCAGGCGACGGTGCCAACCAGCATCCCTCACAGACCATGCTCGATCTCTACAGCATCTGGAAGACCCAGGGCACGCTGGACAACCTGAACATTTACATGGTGGGCGACCTCAAGTACGGCCGTACCGTACACAGTCTGCTCATGGCCATGCGCCACTTCAACCCCACCTTCCATTTCATTGCACCCGACGAGCTGGCCATGCCCGAGTACTACAAGCAGTACTGCAAGGAGCACGGCATCAAGTATGTCGAGCACAAGGACTTTGATGCCGACACCATAGCCGGCGCCGACATCCTCTACATGACCCGCGTGCAGCGCGAGCGCTTCTCCGACCTCATGGAGTACGAGCGCGTCAAGGACTGCTACCTGCTCAAGCGCAACATGCTTTCCAAGGCCAAGGACAACCTCAAGATCCTGCACCCCCTGCCCCGTGTCAACGAAATCGAGTACAGCATCGACGAGACCCCCTACGCCTATTACTTCCAGCAGGCCGGCAACGGACTCTTTGCCCGTCAGGCCCTCATCTGCGACGCCCTCGGCATTACCCTCGGGGAAGTCAAGGCCGACCAGACCATCATCGAGAATTAACCAAAACAACTCCAGAAAATGAAACGTCAGGAACTACAGGTGGCAGCCCTCGAGAACGGCACTGTCATCGACCACATACCCTCCAGCAAGCTCTTTGCCGTCGTCAACCTCCTCCACCTGGAGCAGTGTCGCACGGCCGTAACCGTAGGCTACAACCTCAAGAGCAAGAAGATGGGACACAAGTCCATCATCAAGATCGCCAACAAGTTCTTCACCGACGAGGAACTGAACCAGCTCGCAGCCATCACCCCCAACGTATCCCTCTGCATCATCCGCGACTACGAGGTGGTTGAGAAGAAGACCGTGACCCTGCCCAGCGAACTCATCGGCATCATCCGCTGCAAGAACCCCAAGTGCATCACCAACAACGAGCCCATGCGCACCCACTTCCGTGTCCTCAACCAGGCCACGGGCACCCTCTGCTGCCACTACTGCAACACCCAGCAGTCCCTGGACGAGGTAGAGCTGAACTAAGAGAAGGCTAATCGTATAACCGAGAAACCGAATTATCGAATAACCGCCCAACCGAATAACAGAATAACCAAAATAACAATTTAAGGTAACAAAGATTATGAAAAGAGACAACGAAATCTTCGCTCTCATCGAAGAAGAACACCAGCGTCAGGCTCGTGGCATCGAGCTTATCGCCAGCGAGAACTCAGTAAGTCCCCAGGTCATGGAGGCCATGGGTTCATGCCTCACCAACAAGTATGCCGAAGGCTATCCCGGCAAGCGCTACTATGGCGGTTGTGAGGTAGTGGACAAGGTAGAGCAGCTGGCCATTGACCGCGTATGCCAGCTCTTCGGTGCAGAGTACGCAAACGTACAGCCACACTCCGGTGCTCAGGCCAACGCAGCCGTACTGCTCACCGTACTGAATCCCGGTGACACCTTCATGGGCCTGAACCTCGATCACGGAGGCCACCTCAGTCATGGTTCACTCGTCAACACTTCAGGTATCCTCTACAAGCCCGTTGGCTACAACCTCAACAAGGAGACCGGTCGTGTGGACTACGACGAGATGGAGCGCCTGGCCAAGGAGTGCCAGCCCAAGCTCATCATCGGTGGCGGCTCAGCCTACAGCCGCGAGTGGGACTATGCCCGCATGCGCAAGATTGCCGACGAGGTAGGTGCCCTCCTGATGATCGACATGGCTCACCCCGCCGGCCTTATCGCAGCCGGTCTGCTGGAGAACCCCGTCAAGTACGCCCACATCGTAACCTCCACCACCCACAAGACCCTCCGCGGTCCCCGTGGCGGTATCATCCTCATGGGCAAGGACTTCCCCAACCCCTGGGGCAAGAAGACCCCCAAGGGCGAGATCAAGATGATGTCCGCCCTCCTGAACAGCGCCGTATTCCCCGGTCAGCAGGGCGGTCCCCTGGAGCACGTCATCGCAGCCAAGGCAGTAGCCTTCGGTGAGGCCCTCACCCCCGAGTTCAAGGGGTGGGCACTGCAGGTGAAGAAGAACGCAGCCGTACTGGCCGACGAGCTGGTAAAGCGTGGCTTCCACATCGTCAGCGGCGGTACCGACAACCACTCCATGCTGGTTGACCTCCGCACCAAGTACCCCGACCTCACCGGTAAGGTTGCCGAGAAGGCCCTCGTAGCCTCCGACATCACTGCCAACAAGAACATGGTACCCTTCGACACACGCTCTGCCTTCCAGACCAGCGGTATCCGTCTCGGTTCCCCCGCCATCACCAGCCGCGGCGCCAAGGAAGACCTGATGATCCAGATTGCCGCATGGATCGAGCGCGTCCTCAACGATCCCGAGAATCCCGAGGTAATCGCAGCCGTCAAGGCAGAGGTCAACGAGACCATGAAGGCCTACCCCATGTTCGCCTACTAATATAAATAAGGTAAAGCCCCCCCTACAGCTCAATAATCACACAGAGCTGACAGGATAATTTTTACGTGCCCGCATGAAGAGCCAGCAACTCTGTCATGCGGGCTCTTCTGTAAGGTAAGCGGCAAGCGGTTCGTAGCCTCGATTGAATACCTTATTCTATAATTGAAGACACATATTCGCCCGGAACGAAATGCAAATTGCACAAAACAGCCATCAAGTGTGAATTTTTTACGGTCTTCACTTGCTCGTTTGCACAAAATAGATTAACTTTGTGCAAAATTAACCCGAAAGAGAGTTTCTATGGAAATACAGAGCGTAAACAAGATGGTTGCAGAGAGCATCTGCAAGCACTGGGACATGAACTCCATGTCAGACTACCAGGACTATACCTACCAATATAAGGATGTAGCCCGCGTGATAGAGAAGATGCACATCATCTTCGAGCAGAGCGGCATCCAGAAGGGCGACCGCATTGCCCTGTGCAGCCGCAACTCGGCCCGCTGGGGTGCAGCCTTCTTCAGCATCCTGACCTACGGTGCCGTGGCCGTACCCATCCTGAACGAGTTCCATCCCGGGCAGATCCAGGATATCATCAACCATTCCGAGGCCAAGCTCCTCTTCATCCAGGATCAGATCTGGGAGAAGCTGGACTTCGAACAGATGCCTGGTCTGCTGGGTGCCCTGTCGTTCACGGACTACGGAGCGCTGGCTTCGCGTTCCGAGGCCCTGACCTATGCCCGCGAGAACCTGAACAAGCTGTTTGGCGAGAAGTATCCCGTGAACTTCCGCCCCCAGCACATCCAGTATCACGAGGACCAGCCCGATGAGCTGGCACTGATCAACTATACCAGCGGTACGACCAGCAACTCAAAGGGCGTGATGATCCCCTACCGTGCCGTATGGTCGAACATCGACTTTGCCAAGGCAGTGCTGTCTCCCCACGTCAAGGCCGGCGACAAGATTCTCTCCATGCTCCCCATGGCGCACGAGTACGGTATGGCATTCGAGTTCATCTATGAGTTCATGATTGGCATGCACATCAACTTCCTGACGAAGATGCCCAGCCCCGTCATCCTGATGAAGGCCCTGGCCGACATCAAGCCCGCTGTGCTGATCTGCGTGCCCCTGATCATCGAAAAGGTGGTGCGCAAGGCCGTACTGCCCAAGATACAGGATCCCAAGGTGAAGCTGTTGCTGAATGTTCCCATCATCGGCGACCGCATCAAGAAGAAGATCTGCGACGGTATGCGCGAGGCATTCGGTGGCAACTACTACGAGGTAATCATTGGCGGCGCCGCCCTGAACCAGGAGATCGAGGCCCTGCTGCACGACGTAGGCTTCAACTATACCGTGGGCTACGGTGCCACGGAGTGTGCGCCCATCATAACCTACGCCGACTGGAAGGAGTTCAGGAAGGGCAGCTGCGGTAAGGCTGCCAAGAACATGGAGGTGCGCATCAACAGCACGGATCCCCAGAACGTCGCAGGTGAGATTCTGGCCAAGGGTCCCAACGTGATGCTGGGCTACTACAAGAATCCCGAGGCAACCGAGGCAACCATCGACAAGGACGGATGGTACCACACGGGCGACCTGGGTGTGATGGATGCCGAGGGCAACGTATTCATCAAGGGTCGTTGCAAGACGATGCTGCTGGGTGCCAACGGTCAGAACATCTATCCCGAGGAGATCGAGGACAAGCTGGCCAACGTGGCCCTGGTGAACGAATGTCTGGTCATCCAGAAGGGCGAGAAGCTCTTCGGTCTGGTTTATCCCGACATGGAGAAGGCGAAGGCACTGAACCTGCAGAAGGCCGACATTGAGGCTGTGATGGAGCAGAACCGCAAGGAACTGAATGCCCTGCTGCCCCACTACTGTCAGCTCTCGGGCATCCGTCTGCTGGACCAGGAGTTTGACAAGACCCCCAAAAAGTCCATCAAGCGCTTCAAGTACACAGATTTCCCCGTATAAGGCAACAGGAGGGTCTCATGTGGAACACACAGAAGAATCCCACATTAGGCAACATAACACAATCTCAATACAACACCAAGGGCTGCAAGCATTACATTCTGCTTGCAGCCCTTTATCATAAAATGACCGTCAACCCTGACAGAACATATATACATAGTTAAACACAAATACATCCTTCAATCCTTCACCACAGCACATACCATCCTGGTTAACAAGCCGATACGGTGAAGCATCCTATCCTTCACCGAAGGAAGAAGATGTTTCACCGCATGCTTTCCGGGGGATGTGAATAAGGTGTGAGGAAAGGCGGTAGAGAGGCAATTGTAACATCGACAGGAAAAATGTAACATCACCCGTGAACCGTGTTACATCCGGGACGGAAATGTAACACATTCGGAAGAGATTGGAACAACTGCGGATGCAAGTGCAGACAAAATGGGATGCAGGCATCAGGAGCAGGTTGGTCAGATTAAGCAACCCTGGTTGCTTAATCAATTGACCAAGGTTGCTTAATCAATTGACCTCAGTCGCTTAATCAATTGACCAAGGTTGCTTAATCAACACGGCATGGAAATGTAACCTTCATGACCCGATCGTGAAGAATGACGGTTGAAAGCGCGCCAGGCACAGGAGATAACAAAGGAATAATGCCGAAGTAATTTTTTAACCCAAATAGTTCATTAGACCATGGAT